>NZ_JAHAHH010000028.1 GCF_018373335.1 Negativicoccus succinicivorans | reverse complement strand
GATGTCGGCATCAGCGGTAATGCGGCGCTACGAGTAGCAGAGCGGATTCATACTCTGGGACAGCATACCCAAGTAATATGCATTACGCATTTAGCACAGACCGCAGCGATTGCACGAACGCATTACCACCTTTACAAGGAAAGCAGCGGGGGGCGTACCCAAACGCACCTGGTATCGATTCCCGAACCTGAACGCGCGCAGGAGTTAGCTCGGTTAATTGAAGGGGATCGGTTTACGGGCACAACATTAGATACGGTAACGCGCTGGTTAAAGTATTTTCGTGCAAAAAACAAATCATAAGCACCTGCGAAAAAAGCGAAACATTGTTTTCGCTTTTTTGTTTTCATTTTTATTTACAGGATACCTTTGTATACAAGGATTTTCCACGTAAAATCTATGTTATAATATAATATAAATGAGAAATAATCATGAATGAGGTGACAGTTATGACCACTGTTTTAGTTTGCGGTGCCGGAGGACGCATGGGCCGCGAAGTGGTAAATGCGGTTTGGCAAGATTCGGAATTGCAATTGGTCGGTGCCGTAGATGTGTCCAATGCGGGTATGCCGGTAGCGGAAATTGTCAATAATGACGATTGCCAAGTAGTAATTGTGGATGACTTACAAGCTGCATTGGAGGCAACAAGCCCCGATGTAGTTGTCGATTTTACAAGTCCGAAGGTTGTTTTTGAAAATGCCAAAACGACGTTACAGCACGGAACCAATATCGTCATCGGGACGACCGGTCTCACTGCTGACGAACGCGATGCATTAGCCAAAATCGCCAGTGAAAATAAAGTAGGCGTTTTAGTGGCACCTAATTTTTCGCTCGGCGCGGTACTATTGATGCAAGCCAGTGAACTGATGGCAAAATACTTTCCGAATGCGGAAATCATTGAGTTGCATCATAATCAAAAATACGACGCGCCTTCCGGAACCGCGCGCCTTACTGCAGAAAAAATTGCCAAGGCAAGAACACAGGCACCGGCTCTCGACAAAACGCAGGAAAGTTTAGCAGGTGCGCGTGGTGGTATCGTTGAGGATGTACATATCCATAGCGTTCGTTTGCCCGGTTACGTTGCCCATCAGGAAGTTCTTTTCGGCGGTACCGGCGAAATCGTCACCTTACGTCACGATTCGTTGGATCGCAAATCATTTATGCCGGGAGTCCTGCTTGCTTGTAAAAAAATCAGTCAATTTCCGGGGCTGACATATGGTTTGGAACATTATCTGGGATAGGGAGGTCCTCCATGATCAGTAACGCACGTGTTGCTATTTTAGGCGCTACCGGCGCAGTAGGACAGGAGTTTATTCAACTTATTGAAGAACGCAATTTTCCATATAGCGAATTAAAACTGTTGGCATCGAAACGTTCGGCCGGTAAGGAGCTTACCGTAAAAGGTAAAAAAATTACCGTAGAAGAAGCTACTCCCGATTCATTTAATGATATTGATATTGCTCTTTTTGCCGGTGGCAGCGTCAGCAAGACTCTTGCGCCGGAAGCTGCCAAACGCGGCGCCATTGTCATTGATAATTCGAGTACATTTCGGATGGATCCCAATGTACCTTTGGTCATTCCTGAAATTAATCCGGAAGATGTTAAAGCGCAACAAGGCATCATTGCCAACCCGAATTGCTCAACCATTATTATGCTGATGGCGTTGAAACCGATTCATGACTTATCGCCAATTAAGGAAATTGTCGTCAGTACTTATCAAGCGGTATCCGGTGCCGGCAAAGAAGGCATGGAAGAATTGACAAAACAAGTGGAAGCTATCGTTAACGGTGAAAAGCCGCAAGCGAATTATTTACCGGTTGCCAGCCTCGATAATCATTACCAGATCGCCTATAATTTGATTCCGCAAATTGATGTCTTTCTAGATAACGACTATACCAAGGAAGAAATGAAAATGGTTAATGAAGTGCATAAGGTTCTGCACGATGACACCATTGCGGTATCGCCGACCACGGTACGGGTACCGGTCATGCGTAGCCATGCCATGTCGGTTCGTGTGAAAACGGAGAAACCGTTGGAAGTTGCCGCCGTGCGAGAAGCACTGAGCGCGATGCCGGGCGTCGTCGTCTGTGATGACCCGCAGCAGATGCAATATCCGATGCCGTTGGATACTTCTTTTAAAAATGATGTCAGCGTTGGACGTCTGCGCAAAGATCTGTATGATCCCAATGCACTAAATCTGTGGATTTCCGGCGACCAGATCCGTAAAGGAGCCGCTTTAAATACTTTGCAGATTACTGAATACATTTTGGAAAACGATTTATTATGAGTAAAGGAGCGGTGTCATGAAGTCATTTGGAGCCGTTTTAACGGCAATGATTACGCCATTTACAAAAACCGGAGAAGTCGATTATCAAGCAAGTGCTCAGCTCGCCCGCCATTTAGTTGGCCATGGTTCGGACGGACTGGTCATTTGCGGCAGCACCGGTGAAGGTGCCGTAATGACTGCGGAAGAAAAATTGAAGCTTTTCGCAACAATTCGTAAAGCAGTCGGTCCGGAAATATTTTTAGTTGCCAATACGGGCTCAAATGATACGCAACAATCCGTAGCATTTACCAAAGAAGCCGAAAAAACGGGGGTAAATGCCTGCATGGCTGTCGTGCCATATTATAATAAGCCGACACAGGAAGGTTGCTATCAACATTTTGCGGCGATTGCGCAAAGCACCTCCTTGCCCATTATTTTATACAATGTACCGGGGCGCACCGCTTCGCAAGTGACACCGGAAACGATTGCCCGTCTGGCCAACGAATTTTCGAATATTGTTGCGGTTAAAGAAGCGAGCGGAAACCTGAATCAAGTTTCCGAAATTGCACGGCTTTGTCCGGAAGGATTTCTGATTTACAGCGGGGATGATTCTTTGACCTTACCGATCTTAGCTGTGGGTGGTTGTGGCGTAATCAGTGTCGCCGGTCATCTCGTCGGTGAACAGTTAAACCAAATGGTCATATCATTCCTGGCCGGCGATGTGCAAAAGGCACAACAAATTCATTATCAGTTGCTGCCGATCATGAAGAAACTTTTCTTTATATCCAATCCGATTCCGGTGAAAGAAGCGGTGGGTATGATTGGTTTGCCGGCCGGTGAATTTCGTTTGCCGTTAGTACATGCGAATGAAAAAGAAAAAGAGTTTATTCGTGAATTTTTGCACGACTACGATCTTTGCCAATAAAAAAAGAGCCTAAAGCTCTTTTTTTATTTCAATTATATTTTCGATATACACCGATTACACGGCCGACGATTTTCACATCTTGACTGATGATGGGTTCATATGCATCATTTTCAGGCTGCAGACGTATATAATCCGACTCTTTATAAAACCGCTTTACCGTCGCTTCCTCGTCACCGACCATAGCGACCACAATATCACCATTTTCCGCATTCGGCTGCTCTTTAACAAAAAGCACGTCACCTTCCAAAATACCTGCATCCATCATACTGTCGCCCTGCACTTCCAACATAAATGCCGAATCGCTGCCAATGAATTGAAGAGGGAAGGGGTAGACATCTTCTACATTTTGCTCCGCAGTAGCAGGTAGACCGGCATGAACATTACCTATCAAAGGAATGGGGGTCAATTCTTTTTGGCGCCATTCATATTCCTCGACCAATACGATGGAGCGATTTTGTGAAGGTTCCCGGCGAATATAACCCGCCTTTTCTAAGCCATCGAGATATCCCTGTACGGTAGAAGGAGACTTCACACCAATCGCTCGTGCAATGTCACGAACGGAAGGGACATAACCGTTACGATGCGTAAAATCACGAATATATTCCAGCACATCCTTTTGACGTGTCGTTAACTGCGGACGTTGGTTGTTTGTCATAGAATCACATCCTTTCTTGCATTATAACAAAATTTTCTCAGATAGGAAACAAATGTTCGAATTATGCTTGACAGAACATTTGTTCGGTAGTATCATGAACATAGCAAAAGAACAAATGTTCGATTCTGGGGATGGTGAATATTATGACAAAAACAATGAGCAGCGCTTTTATAAAATTAGGTATTTTAATGACTTTTGTCGTTGCAGGTTGGATGCACTTTATGAGCAGTAAACCTGTTTCACAAGTATATTATCAGCCAATTCGTATTCAGACCGGTGATACATTATGGAAGATTGCTTCCCAATACGCACCGGCGCATAAAGATATTCGTGAGGTCGTGTATGAGATTCAAAGCTATAATCATTTAGTCGATGCCGGTACATTGCGTCCGGGGATGATTATTCATATTCCGGTAGAAACTTCTTCTATTAATGACGAAATGAACATTGCAGTAAAATAAAAAACAGTGCTTAGCACTGTTTTTTATTTTGTACTGAACATATCGCGCAACGGATTATGCTCAAATCGATCCGCTTCATTGATATAATGTCGTACCATTTCAACGGAATGATGTCGCGTCTGCTGCATAATACGTCGTTCCTCAATGCCGGCCAATGCAGCCGATGTAGCGAAGCCGTGGCGTAAGCTGTGCGCCCCGTAATCTGTCGGATCCAAACCGATTTTTTCCACCCAACGCTTGACGATACGATTGACCATCTGGTCAGAAAGCGCATTTTTACGTAGTTTTCCCGTTTTAGTCGGCGAGCGAAAAACCGGTCCGGAGGTAATTTTAGTTCGAGATAGCCAGCTTTTTAAGGTCGTGACCGGACATAATTCTTTTTGCGTTAAATTAGGCAAGGCAACAATATTACCTTCACCTTCCTGGTCAGCCTTGGAGCGGGGAATAAAGATTTCAATACCTTGCCGTACAAAATGAACATCTTCATACCGTATAGAACTTAATTCGCTTCTGCGAAATGCTCCCATAAAACCGATTACAAGAACCGTTTTATCTAAATGCTGGGTAAGATCTTTAATATCCATCATTTGTACGATAGCTTCCAAATCTTCTTTTAAAAGCGGTGATTTACCCTGCTGATAGGTACCGATTTTACGGCGAATACCTTTCATCGCTGCCTTTACTAACGGAGATAGACAGGGATTATCTTTAATCAAACCGCCTGCCGTAAAATTTTCCGATAGAGCACTTACACGGCGGGCGATGGTATTCGCTTTCGCATAAGCGGATAAATCATGTATATAATTGACAATCGTCTCAGGAGTCGCAGGGAAATAGTGAATGCCACGATAACTGCACCAATCACAGAAGTCCGACCAATCTGATTCATAGGCATCAATTGTCGAGTGCGACTTTTCCAACGTAAATAATTCCTTACTTCCGGAAGAAAGCAAAGAATTGTTCTGAATGCGTTGATTATCCCGTAAATAGAAGTGTTTAGCCATAATACACCACCTAAAAAAGCCTATAATAAATAACGATAATTTAACATTATCGTTATTTATTATAGGCTATCACATTTTATTGCTTATGACAAGTTGCTAAAGTACTCCTGTGCTTTTGTAATTTCACTGCGCAAACGCTCTTCATCAATAGTAAGCAGTTGGCGATGCTGCATAACAAGCTTGCCGTTGATCATGACGGTATCCACATCCGACGATTGTGCCGCATAGGCAAGTAATGACGTAACATTATACTGCGGTTGCCAATGGAAGCCGCTGCGGTCAATTAAGATGATATCGGCCAAATTGCCTTCTTTCAATTCGCCGAGATCGCTATAACCAAGTGCATGGGCGCCCCCTAAAGTAGCCAATTGCACGGCGGTTTGTGCCGGAATGGCGGTAGGATCGTAGGATACACCTTTATGAATTAATGCGGCTGTCTGCATTTCTTCCCACATATCAAGCTTATTATTGCTCGATGCACCGTCTGTAGCCAAACCGACGGTTACATTCGCAGCAAGCATCTGAGGAACCGGTGCTACGCCTGAAGCCAGTTTTAAATTACTGCGCGGATTATGGGCAACCCTTACATTATGCTCCGCTATAATAGCAATATCATCAGCGTCTACATGTACGCAATGTGCGGCTAAGGTCGGTTGAGTAAACAGACCGAGTTGTTCCATATAAGCAATTGGACTGAGTCCATGTTTTTCTCGGCAGGTTTCGACCTCCCCTTGCGTTTCGGATAAGTGAATATGGATTTCGATATTGTCTTTACTAGCCGCATCAATGACTTTTTCCAAATATTTTGCCGGACAGGTATATGGTGCATGCGGTCCAAGCATTACACGAATTAAGCCATTTTCTGCTTGATGCCATTCATGGAAAAGCGCCACGTTTTCCTGCAGCGCTTCCTCTCCATTGGGAGAAGTTCCCGCCAAGCCACGTGCAATATTACCGCGCATGCCGACATCAACAGCCGCTTTAGCCACCTGAGGCATGTGCATATACATATCACAAAACGCGGTGGTACCGCCCCGAATCATTTCCGCAAAAGCCAACTGTGAACCCCAGTAAACAACTTCATCATTCAACTTTGCTTCCGCCGGCCAAATATGGTTTTCGAGCCAATCCATTAAGGCAACATCATCGGCATAGCTGCGAAATAATGTCATTGCGACATGGGTATGACTGTTAATCAAGCCCGGCATGGCCAGCATTCTCTTGCCATCGATTTTATTGTCAACATCTTCACATTCAAGATTTTCCCCAATTTTTTGGATTCGTTGATCGCTTACTAAAATATCAACGTCGATTTTGATTTCCTGCGGTGTCCAAAGGTCCACATGTTGAATTAATGTGTTCATTCGGCACTTCCTTCCTCATATAAGTAAGCATATTGTTCGGATGTCAATGTGTCAATGGCATAATGCATTGCCTCTAATTTAATTCGTGCGACCTTTTCATCGATCGCTTTAGGCATGACATATACTTTCGGCGAAAGCCATTCCGCATTTGTCTGTACATAATCCAACGCCAACGCTTGCAACGCAAAGGACAAGTCCATGATTTCAGCGGGATGTCCATCCCCTGCCGCCAAATTGACCAGTCTCCCCTCTGCCAAAACGAAGAGAGTATTTCCATTGGCCAATGTATAGCCTTTAATATTTTGTCGAGCCTCAAATTCTTTGTCGGCAATTTCACTGAGTTCACGCACGTTTACTTCCACGTCAAAGTGGCCTGCATTACATAGAATGGCTCCATCTTTCATTAACGGATAATGGGCTTTAGTGATGACATCCTTACAACCCGTTACCGTAATGAAAATATCACCGAGCTGTGCCGCTTTTTCCATCGGTAACACCGTAAAACCGTCAAAAACCGCTTCGATCGCTTTGATCGGATCAATTTCCGTGATATAAACATGTGCTCCTAATCCTTTGGCGCGCATGGCAACGCCTTTACCGCACCAACCATACCCCGCAACTACCACATTGCGTCCGGCAATCGTCAAATTAGTTGTCCGAATAATACCGTCCCAAGCGGATTGGCCGGTACCGTAGCGATTATCAAAAAGATATTTACACAGTGAATCATTGACAGCAACCATCGGAAATTGCAGTTTCTTTTCCTTATCCCATACACGCAAACGCTGTACGCCGGTAGTCGTTTCTTCGGAGCCGCCCAAGAGCCGCTCCTGCGCATCTTTACGGCTATCCAGAACCAGCGCCGTCACATCACCGCCGTCATCTAAAATGAGATGCGGCTTGTGGTCCAGGGCGTGGTTTAAGTATTGTGTATATTCTTCATCAGTACAACCATGTGTAGCATATACGGTAAGGCCTCGTTTAACCAAAGCGGCGGCAATCGGATCCTGGGTAGAAAGCGGATTGCTGCCGGTGACAATGACCTTGGCTCCGGCTTCCTGTAAAACCGTCGCCAAAAATGCCGTTTTTGCCTCCAAGTGAATCGACATAACTATGGTTTTACCTGCAAATGCTTGCCGCTTTGTTAAATCCCGTCGAATTTCCTGTAACACCGGCATATATCTTTGTACCCAATCAATTCTTTTTTCGCCTTCCGCGGCCAGAGATAAATCTCGAATGATAGAATTCATTATTTCACCTTCTCTTTTAATTTGGTGATTGCCTGCTCATATGGTGCGGTTAACACACCTTTTTCTGTAATTATTCCCGTCACCAATTCAGCGGGAGTTACATCAAATGCGGGATTCCAAACAGCAACATTTTGCGGCGCGCTGCGAACTCCTTGAAATTGGCGGACCTCTTCGGCAGCACGTTCTTCAATGGGAATTTGTGAACCGTCGGTAAGCGTGAAGTCAAATGTCGAACTCGGTGCTGCTACGTAAAATGGAATATTATGATAATGCGCCAGCACAGCTAAGCCGTAAGTCCCGATTTTGTTAGCAACATCACCATGAGTGGTAATACGATCCGCACCGACGATTATGGCGTCTATTTTTTTGTGTAAAATAGCGCTTGCGGCCATATTGTCACAAATTAACGTGCAGGGAATTTTATCTTTCGTTAATTCATACGCCGTCAGGCGAGCCCCCTGAAGCAGCGGACGCGTTTCATCCATATAGACCGTAATTAGTTTTTTTTGGAGATGCAATTCACGGATAACTCCCAACGCAGTACCGATACCTGCTGTAGCAAGTGCTCCCGCATTACAGTGGGTAAGAATCGTTACCGGTCGATCAAAAAGCGCCGCGCCGTGTTTAGCTATTTCTTTATTTTGTGTAAGGTCATCGCTATCCACTTTTTGCGCTTGCAAAAGTAGCGCTTGGTAAACTGCGTCATACGACGAATTTTGTGCAAGCAGTGTAGAGTACATTTCACGCTGCAAGTCCACAGCCCAGGCTAAATTAACAGCCGTCGGTCTCGCTTCCCGTAAAGCTTCGGTGGCAGCATTAAAGGTAGATTGTTGTGGGATGCTGTTTCCTGACGTTGCGCTTTCGGCAAATGCCAAGACGCAGGCATACGCCGCGGCGACACCTATGGCCGGCGCTCCACGTACAGCCAAGGTAGCTATCGCATGCGTGACATCGGCTGCCTTTCTGCATGTTATATACACTTCTTCAGTGGGTAAACGTCGCTGATCAAGTAAGATGAGCGAGCCATCTTCCCAATATAAGTGTCTCATAACTTAATTCCCTGCTCTACTTTAAAGCCACCGTATTCTGCCATGGCATGCAATGCCGGACTATCAAATGCAGGGTCAAATGTCGTCATGACGGATCGCAGGAGTTTTTTCAGTTGCTCGCTGTTTTTTTCCATAGCCTCTACCACTTCACTATGTGTGAGATTTTGTGGAGAAATACCGGCGGCAAAGTTGGTAACGAGCGATACGGTAGTATATGCGATTTCCGCTTCCCGGGCTAATGGGCATTCGGGAGCATTGGTCATACCTACGACATCACCTCCGATCTGCGCATACATTTTAATTTCGCCGGCGGTTTCAAAACGCGGACCTTCTGTACATACATAGGTCCCTCTTTCGTGTAATGGCAACTTTTCTTTCTTGGCGGCTTCTGCAATCATCTTACGTAATGTACCGCAGTAAGGTTCCGTCAAATCCACATGCGCTACCGGCAAAGGAGAGCCGTCATAAAAGGTGTGTTCACGCGATTTGGTAAAATCGAGCAATTGATCGACCAGTACCATTTCACCCGGCTTCATGTCCGGATTAAGTGAACCGACGGCGGTAGTCGCTACAATAGCAACAACATCAAGCATTTTCAAAGCATAAATATTGGCACGATAATTAATTTTATGCGGCGGAATCGTATGATTAGCACCATGACGGGTCATGAAAATAATTTCTTTATCCATAAAAATACCGGATGTATAGACGGCTTGCCCATAAGGTGTCTTGATTGACGTTGTTTTCGTATTACTGAGCAACGCGGGGTCATATACTCCCGTCCCTCCGATAATAGCCAGTTTACGCATTAGGCTCCTCCTTTTCAGCAAAGGCAGCTGCTAATTCATCTTTGGTAAAAACATATTTTCGTTCACAGTAGTGACATACCAATTCCGTTTTATCTTCCTGCAGCAAAGCTTCCTGATCTTCTTTCGGAATCGTCTTTAACGCTGCAAGAAATTTTTCGGACGAACAGGTACATTCCCAAAGAACTGGTTTTTCTGCCAGTAAATCTACATGTAAACCTTGGGAGAGAATTTCAATAATTTCTTCTTCTGTATGGGTGCGCATCGCATTGGTAATCGGTCCCAACTTTGTCAAATTGGCTTCTATTTGCTGCAATGCTTCCTCCTCATGATCCGGCATTGCCTCAACCAAAATGCCTCCGGCGGCCAATACTTGTACACCGCGACTTACCATCACACCGAGACTTACCGCCGAAGGGATTTGCTCCGAAAGTGTAAGGTAATAAGCCAAGTCTTCCGCGATTTCGCCTGAGTGAATTTCAATAGCGCTTTGGTAAGGCTGCCGCAAGAGAGAGTATCTTGTGACATAAAGCATACCTTGACCGACTGCTTGCCCGACATCCAATTTCCCGTGCTCGTTCAGCGGTAAATCTACCTGCCCATTCTCCACATAGCCGCGAACACGGTTAGTCTCATAAGCATCGACAAATATTTTGCCCAGCGGTCCGTCACCGTCGAAACGAATACTTACGCCTTCCTGGTTTTTAAAATCGGTTGCGAGCAGCAATGCACCCGTCATCGCGCGTCCTAATGCAGCCGCAGCTACAGGAGAAAGATCATGCAATGCTCGTGCGCGCGCGACAGCAGAGGTGGTATACGCCACCGAGATTTTCAAACCTTCATGGGCCAGATAATGTTTAATACTATCTTTGCACATGTCATATCTCCTTTAATAAATTGCACATTTCCACGGCCGACATAGCGGCATCAAAGCCTTTGTTGCCGCTTTTGGTTCCGGCCCGTTCAATCGCCTGCTCCAAAGTATCGGCAGTCACCAAACCGAAAAGAATCGGTTTCCCCGAAGCAAGAGAAGTGGCGGCGATACCTTTGGCCGCTTCATTGCATACCAGATCGTAATGCGACGTAGCTCCTCGTAACACAGCCCCTAAGCAAATAACCGCATCCACGTCCTCTTTAGCAACAAATTTCTTAGCTACGAGCGGTAATTCAAACGCCCCCGGACAGTACGCAATTGTAATATTTTCCTCTTTCATGCCGTGCCGTTTCAGTGCATCCAATGCCCCGCTTAAGAGTCGATTTGTAATAAAATCATTAAAACGACCAACAACAATTGCCATTTTTAAATCGTCAGCAATCAAGTTTCCGTTGTATGTTTTCATATGTCACCTCGTTAAAAAATGTGCCCCATTTTATCTTCTTTGGTTTTTAAATATTCGCGATCAAAATCATTGGGCGGAATAACAATCGATTCTCGTGCAGTAACGGTAACCCCATTTTTTTCTAAATTATCGATTTTGGCGGGATTATTGGTCAACAACCGAATGCTTTTCACGCCGAGATCTTTTAAAATGCGTGCACTGAGCGAATATTCACGCAAGTCGGCAGGAAAGCCAAGCTGTTCGTTAGCTTCTACCGTGTCAAAGCCTTCTTCCTGCAATTTATACGCACGAATTTTATTGACGAGACCAATGCCCCTTCCCTCTTGACGCATGTAGATAATGACACCTGCGCCCGCGGCTTCAATTTGTCGCAATGCAGCATGTAGTTGTTCTCCGCAATCACAACGACACGAACCGAATACATCCCCGGTCAAACATTCCGAATGGATTCTGGTTAATACATCTTCATTACCGTCAATATCTCCTTTCACGATGGCCAGGTGGTTAAACGAATCCAGTGTGTTTTCATAAACATAAATAGTAAATTCACCGTATGCCGTCGGTAATTGTGCGGTAGCTACCCGACGTACCAACTCCTCGGATTGCTTACGGTATTCATATATTTGCGCCACGCTGATCATGGTCAGCCCGTGTATTTTAGCAAATTGCTGTAATTCCGGACGACGCATCATCGTTCCATCGTCTGCCGTGATTTCACAAATCACAGCGGCAGGATATAAATCAGCCAACTCCATCAAGTCAATGGAGGCTTCCGTATGGCCCGAACGTACAAACACACCGCCTTCCCGAACACGAAGCGGAAACACATGCCCCGGACGGCGAAAATCGCTGCCTTTTGCCGCAGGATTTAAAAGTTCTTTAATAGTGAGCGCGCGATCATGCGGTGAAACGCCGGTACCGGTATGAATATGATCAACGGAAACTGTAAAAGCCGTTTGATGGTTGTCTGTATTTTCCTCAACCATTTGAGGAATCTCCAAACGCTCCAGATCTTTACTCTTCATCGGTACGCAAATAATGCCTCGAGCGGCTTTCGTCATAAAATTAATAGCCTCGGTAGTAGCAAATTGAGCAGCCATTACCAGATCGCCTTCATTTTCCCGCTTCTCGTCATCTACCACTATAATCATTTTACCGCTTTTTAAATCATTTAAGGCCTGTTGAATCGAATCCATTTACCTTACTCTCCTCAATCCAGAAAACCGTTTTGCATTAAAATTTTTTGCAGGTTTTCATCAGTATTTTTTTGACTTCCCAACAGATGATCAATGTACTTTCCAAGTACATCCGTCTCAATATTTACGACACTGCCATTTTGATATTCTCGGGTATTCGTTTGTTGCCAGGTATGCGGAATAATAGAGACCTCAAAGTAATTTTCCCCGGTTTCTGTTATCGTCAAACTCATACCGTCAAGCGCAATCGAACCTTTGGGAATAATATAGCGTAAGAGTGCAGGTTCAACTTGAACCCGTATGCGGTGCGCTACTTCATCCCTTCGAATTTGGCTGATTTGGCCGATACCGTCAATGTGCCCGGAAACAAAGTGACCGTGTAAACGTCCGTTTACCGATAATGCCCGCTCTAAATTAACATGCATCCCCACTTGCCACTTAACCATCGCACTGTGTTGTACCGTTTCCGGCATGGCAGTCGCACTAAATGCTTGTGATTGTACATCGACTGTCGTCAGACAAATGCCGTTAACAGCGACGCTGTCGCCTACTTTGAGCAGCTCATCCCACGGCAAATGCGCAATGGTCAGTAAGTAGCTGGTACCGTTTCGTTCCAGCCGCTGTATCGTGCCAAGTTGTTCAATCAAACCTGTAAACATCCGAACTCCTTTGCTTCATAATGTAGGCGAATATCATTAGCGAACATTTGGGTATCTATCAAGGTATATTGCGGTGCGTTTTGCAACGTCTCAATTCCAGCTCCGGCGCTAATTCCTTTAGCCGTCGCTCCACCGAACATAAGTGGCGCTATATACAGATAAATTTCATCCAAAAGTGCGGCCCGTAAAAACGCATCGATAAGTGTGGCGCCGCCTTCTAATAAAACGGTTTGAATCTCGTACTTTTCCAGGAGTAATTTGACACCTGCTCGGATATCCGGTTCGCCTTCGGCATTACAGGGCAATAATTCCACATTGATCCCCTGCTGACGCAGTGCTTCAAGTCGATCTGGAGAAGCCTCCTGTGTGCAAAATAAAATCGTTCGTTCCGGCGACTGTGTAACTATCGTGGCGGTGAGCGGTAATCGTGCCGTTTTGTCCCAGATCACACGCCACGGTTGTTGGGGACGAGGGAAATCTCGCACCGTAAGCTGCGGATTATCGGCAAGTATGGTATTAATACCTACCGTGATGGCATCGCTAAGAGAACGCAAACGTTGCACATCATGACGAGCTTCTTTGCCGGTAATCCATTGGGATTCTCCTGCGACTGTGGCCGTTTTGCCATCCAGCGTCGTCGCCATTTTCGCCACCACCTGCGGTCGCTTTTGCTCAATACTACGAAAAAAACCGCGATTAATTTTGCGTGCTTTTTCTTCACAAACGCCGCACACTACTTCTATGCCGGCTTCTTCTAATATCTTGATGCCATTCCCATTGACTTTTGTAAACGGATCACAACATGCACAAACCACACGCTTGATGCCTGCCGTTATGATCGCTTTAGTACATGGAGGTGTTTTTCCGTAATGTGAGCACGGTTCAAGTGTTACATATAAAGTAGCATCTCGCGCTGCTTCTCCTGCGGCTTGCAACGCCCAGATTTCAGCGTGCGGCCCGCCTGCTTTTTGGTGCCATCCTTCTCCGACAATCGTATGGTTTTTAACAATCACAGCTCCGACAAACGGATTAGGGCGTACGGCTATTGTCCCGAGTTGTGCGAGTTGCAGCGCTCGCTCCATGTATAAAATATCTTCTTTCGATATATCAGCTTGCATAATATGCCTCCATAAAGAAAAAAGGACAACGTAAAAGTGTCCTTTTTTGTCCTTTCCCAGCCAGACTATACTGTCGGTTTCGAAATTTCATCGAATCAGCTTGCGCTTGCGGACTTTACCGCCGGTCAGGAATTGAGTCAATCGACCCTCACCTTGCCTCAAAGACACGACATATTAAGTTATTGCGAATTACGTAATGTACGAATCATGTCGGCACGATCCGTACTGTTAAATACAGCGGAGCCTGCGACTAAAATATTTGCCCCCGCTGCAATCAACGAAGCCGCATTTTGTGGTCCTACACCGCCGTCGATTTCAATCACCGCGGAGCTCTTCGTGCGTTCAATCAATTCGGCTAAACGTTTTACTTTAGCAGTCACATAAGGAATAAATTTTTGGCCGCCAAATCCCGGATTGACGCTCATCAACAGCACAAAATCGAGCGTCGGCAAAATATCTTGCAACACTTCTATGGGAGTAGACGGATTTAATACCATGCCGGCTTGCATATTGTGCTTTTTGATCAGCTGCACTACGCGATCCGCATGCGGTTCTGCTTCATAATGAAAGGATACCATATTACAGCCGGCATCATGTAGCGGTTCAATATAATCACTCGGCCGTTTA
>NZ_JAHAHH010000027.1 GCF_018373335.1 Negativicoccus succinicivorans | reverse complement strand
CCGCAATGTTCACACCAGTTGACTTTCGCTTCTTTTTTATACGCAAGACCGCGCTCCATGAAGAGCAAAAACAGCTCCTGCGTGAACCGATAGTAGCCCTCGCTGCAAGTCGTGACCTCCCGCTCCCAGTCATAGGAAAGTCCCAATTTATTTTGCTGCTTTTTCATGTTTTCAATGTTGCTGTATGTCCACTTTGCCGGATGAATGTTGCGCTGGATCGCCGCATTTTCGGCCGGCATGCCAAACGCATCCCAGCCCATCGGATGAAGCACATTGTACCCGCGCATCGTCATGAAACGAGCAATCACGTCCCCGATCGCGTAGTTACGCACGTGTCCCATGTGCAAATTTCCCGATGGATAAGGAAACATTTCGAGCACATAGTATTTTTCTTTGCCCTCATCGGCATGCGTATGAAAGGCATTTGTTGCATACCATGCATCCTGCCACTTTTTCTCAATCTCTGCAGGATTGTACTTGTCATTCATGGAATTTCCTCCCGTTCATTTCTCAGTTTGCTAATTATTTATTATATATTTTAATGAACGTTTACGCCAATAAAAATATACAAAAAAAGAGCTTTCGGCAAGCTCTTTTTTCGCTCTGTTATTCCCGCGGCAAGGTATCTTCTGTCCCTTTTTGCGGTTGCTGTTGCATAAGGCTTTCCCGATTTTTACGCAACGAATCAAGCGTTCCTTCCATGTTTTCTTCGACATATTTCAAAACATCGGTCGCATACTCGAGCGCGCTTTGCTGCATCGTGTCTGCTGTTTGGTTCGCATTGGCGATAATTTCATTGGCACGCTCTTGGGCGTTTTTCACAAGCTCGCTTTCTTCCGTGATTTTAGCGATATAATCTTTGGCTTGTGCAATAATCGTTTCTGCCTGCTTTTGTGCATCCATCATGACACGTTCTTTATCCGCAACAATACGCTTGGCGTTTTCCAATTCATTGGGCAGCGAACTGTTAATAGCGTCAATAATGCGCGCCACTTCATCCTGATCGACAATGCGTTTGTTTGTTAACGGAACTTCTCTGCCGTTCATTACTACATAATCAAGCTCTTCCAGCAATTTGCGTGTATCCATGAGTACCACTCCTTTATTTGGCAACTGCCAATTTCTCTTCCAGTGCGGTTAATACACATGGCGGTACCAGCCGCCCCACGTCACCGCTAAACATGGCCAACTCTTTGATTCCCGAAGAGCTGATAAACGAATATTCACCGCGCGTCATCATAAATACAGTTTCAATCTCCGGATCCTGATCTTTCAATAATAACGCCCGTTGGAATTCATATTCAAAGTCACTGAATGCTCGTAATCCTCGAATGATCAAGCGTGAATCTCGTTGCCGAACATAATCATTGAGCAAGCCGGAGAAAGCATCCAATTCTACATTCGGAATATGAGCCGTTGCTTCTTTCAGCAAAGCTACCCGTTCTTCCATCGAAAACATTGGCTTTTTGCCGGGATTCACAAAGACCGCAACAATCAGTTTGTCGACAAATTGTGCACTGCGTTCAAAAATGTCCACATGGCCTTTTGTAACCGGATCAAAACTGCCCGGGCAGATTCCCACTCGCATGCAATTATCCTTCTTCCCCTTCTACCACCAAATAGGTCACCATGGTACCGCCGTAATGTTTCTGCCGCCAGAACCGATAACCTTCAGGTATCTCCAAATTTTCTTCCCGTGCCTGTTCAACAACAACTACGCTGGTAGGCTGCACGAGGCGCGCACGGAGCAGTTCCCGCAGTACAGGTTCCACCAAATCGCGTTGGTACGGCGGATCAAGAAAAACATAGTCAAACGGTTGATTTTGCGGCAAGTTCGCCAGTGCCGATTCGACGCGTTGGTCACGCACTTCGATCTGCGAAGAAAAGTTGCAAACCTCTGCATTTTGACGAATTACCGCAGCAGTTTTCTCATCCACGGCGCAAGCAAATTCCGCGCCGCGACTCAACGCTTCCAGCGCCATTGCGCCGGTGCCTGCATACAAATCAAGCACGCGTGTTTCCAGTAAGCCTATATTGGCCAGCGTGTTGAAGATCGCTTCCCGCACTCGATCCTGTGTCGGGCGCGTCGCCATCCCTTTCGGCGCTGCCAATTTGTGTCCGCGTCTAGTGCCACCAATGATTCTCATATACCCTCGATAGTTACCTTGTATTATAACATTGGTATTTTCAAATTACAAAATAACCGGCTCCTGATGTTCTTCTTTTTTTGCCCGTGTCATCAGGTTTTGCAATGCGTTTTGCAATGAGCTTTCTCCGGAAAGCACTCGATATACCTGCTCGGTAATCGGCATTTCAATGCCTTCGCGCTGCGCCACCGGATACACAATATGAGTGCTTCGGATACCTTCGACCACTTTTTGCGTTCCCTGTGTGATCTGCGCTTCCGTCAAGCCTTGCGCCAATGCCCTGCCCGCTTCATGATTGCGGCTGTGTTTGCTTGTACAGGTTACGATCAAATCGCCCATGCCGGAAAGTCCGAACAAAGTTTCATTACGAGCTCCAAAATGCACCGCATAACGCACGATTTCCGCTAAGCCGCGGGTAATCAAAGTCGCGCGTGTATTGTCACCGTAACCGACACCATCGACCGCGCCGGCAGCAAGTGCAATAATATTTTTTAATGCGCCGCCGTACTCTACGCCAATCATATCGGTGCTGTAATACGCGCGCAAATGCGGCAACATATAGACATCCTGCGCCCGCATAGCAGTTTCTTTGCGAGCGGCGGCAACCACGGTGGCCGCCGGTAATAAACGCCCGACTTCTTCCGCATGATTCGGCCCCGAAATCACAGCGATTTCATCCGTGACGCCGACCAATGCGGCTCTAATATCTTCCGATAAGCGTCCCCCGCTCGGTGACAAACCTTTCGCCGCCGAAATGACCAATGCGTTTTCAGTGAGCCAGGGACGAATTGCCTCTGCCATTGTCCCAATCGCTTTCGACGGCGTCGCAAGCACGACTACATCCGCATTTGACACAGCTTCTTCCAAATCCGCGGTAATTTTGACCCGATCGGGAAGCAGCACGCCCGGTAAATAGGCTGCGTGTTGACGAGTTTCCGTCATTTCCGCAACCGTTTCAGCGTTTCGTGCATATAAACATACGTCCGGATGCGCTTCGGCAAGCGATCGCGCCATTGCAATCCCCCATGCCCCTGCACCTATCATAGCTATCTGCACAATATCACCTCGTATATCTTATTTCATTTTCTGCCGCCGTTTTAATTTTGCGCGTTCAATTTTTTTCTCTTCCCCACGTAATAACCGTCCGATATTGGCGCGGTGTTGAAAAACGATAGCAGCAACACCCAGAATCGCAAAAATCAAGAATGCTAACGGTGCCTGCCACCACCATAAAAGAATCGGTACGGTCAGCGCCGCGGCAATGGATGCCAAGGATACTAACCGTGTCGTAAAGACTAAGATCGCCCAAACAACCGCCGCCGCAACAGCTACCGGCAACGACAAACAGCACATTACCCCAAAACCGGTCGCCACGCCCCGACCGCCGCGAAATCCTAAAAACACGGAAAAGCAGTGGCCGACAATCGCGGCAGCCGCACAAAGAGCAAGCAATACCGGATCGTTTCCGCCCAACGATGTCGCCGCCACGCCCTTCAAAAAATCCGCGCCAAAGACGGTAACGCCCATACGAGCTCCCAAAGTGCGATACGCATTGGTTGCGCCGATGTTACGGCTACCGTGCCGGCGTAAATCGGTACCGCAAAACAGCTTACCGAGCCACAAACCGCTGGGAATAGAGCCCAGCAAGTATGCCCCCGTAACGCAAAGTAAATAATTAATCAATCATCATCACCATCTCGTTTACCGCGTAAAACCAATCGTATCGGTGTACCTTCAAACCCGAACGATTCACGCAAACGATTTTCTAAGAAGCGCACGTACGAAAAATGAACGTATTGCGCATAGTTACAAAAAAGCACAAAGGTTGGCGGCTTAACGCCCACCTGTGTCATGTAGTACAGCTTGATTTCCTTACCGTACTTCATCGGCGGCGGATTCATCAGTTTCGCGTCCGTCAAAACTTCATTCAGAACGCCTGTCGAAACGCGGCGTGTCTGTTGTTCCGAAACGAATTGAATCAGTTCTCCCAAACGATGAATTCGTTGTTTGGTAAGAGCTGAGACATACACAATCGGTGCATATTGCAAAAAGGCCAATTCGCGCCGAATATCTTCCGCATATGTTTCGGTAGACTTGCTGTCTTTTTCGATCAAATCCCATTTATTGACTAGAATGATCATTCCTTTACCGGCTTCATGCGCGTAGCCGGCAATTTTGGTATCCTGCTCGGTGACCCCTTGCGTCGCATCCAAAACCAGTACAACCACGTCGGCACGATCGATCGAGCGCAACGAACGGATAACACTGTAATGCTCCACCGGCAAATCAATTTTTGCCTTACGACGCATTCCGGCGGTATCAATCAGCACGAATTCCTCGCCATGGTATTTCCAGTGCGTGTCAATCGAATCACGTGTCGTACCGGGAATATCACTCACCAGCACACGTTCTTCACCGAGCAGAGCATTGGTAAGGGAAGATTTTCCGACATTCGGGCGACCGACCAGCGCCACATGCACAAGTTCATTTTCATGCGGATCGATTTCGCGCTGCGGAAAATGCTTCACCACATCATCCAACAAATCTCCCAAGCCCAGCAGATTGGAGGCCGAAATCGCATGCGGATCACCCAATCCCAAAGAATAAAATTCATAGATATTCATTTCCTGCGCGAGACTGTCAATTTTATTGACCGCAAGCACTATCGGCTTGCCGGCATCTCTCAGTAAATGGGCAACCTGTTCATCATCCGCGGTAACACCGACGCGTCCGTCGCAGACGAGCACGATCACATCAGCTTCTAAAATCGCAAGTTGAGCCTGCGCTTTGGTACCAACGCTGATATGGTCTTCCTTCGGCACCAAAAACTCAATGCCGCCCGTATCAATCAGCGTAAACTGCGTACCGAGCCACTCTGCATCAAAATAGATACGGTCGCGAGTCACACCGGGAACATCCTCCACGATGGAAATACGTTTGTTAATGATCGCATTGAATAATGTCGACTTGCCGACATTCGGCCGTCCTACCACCGCCACTAACGGTTTGTCCATAACTTGCTCCTTCAATAAAAAACGCGGGAAACAGAGAACCGTCCCCCGCATTTTTGCTTTTATCTTTACCTCGGCTGACGGTGTTATTCTTCGTCAGATGTCGCGTCCGCCGCGGCTTCTTCGGCTTCAGCAACATCTTGCACCGGAGCTTCATCCGCCGGCATTTCTTCCGTCGCGCCTTCCGCATGCTCCTGTACCTGAATCAGGCTGAAACTGATGCGCTTGCGGGATTTGTTAATGCCGATAATTTGCACTTCGACCATGTCGCCGTCTGCCAGTACATCGCCCACTTTTTTGCTGCGATCTTTAGTGATTTCGCTAATGTGCAGCAAACCGGTCAATCCGTCAGTTAATTCCACAATCGCGCCGAAATCAATCAATTTTACTACTTTACCGACGACGGTATCACCGACTGCGTAATTTTCAATGTCGTCCATCCACGGATCCGGCAAGGTATCTTTCCGGCTGAAAGAAATACGCTGTTTTTCCGGATCGAACGATTTGATGATAACGTCCACTTCCTGATTCGGTTCCAAAACATCTTCGACTTTGTCGATTTTGTTCCAGGCTACATCGGAAATATGCAGCAAACCTTCAATGCCGTTAACGTCAATGAACGCGCCGTACGGCATAATTTTCTTCACAATACCGGTAAGTTGCGTACCCTGTTCATACGCTTCTTTCATGTTTTCCATTTCCGCTTCGCGATGAATTTCGAGCATCGCTTTGCGGCTCAAAACTAAACGGTTTTTCAAGCGGTCTACTTCCAGTACTTTCGCCTGGAATTTTGTCCCGACAAGGAACGAGAGCGAGCGCACGAAACGCAAGTCACCCTGGGAAAGCGGAATGAAACCGCGTAACGATTTAATCTGAACGAGAAGGCCTGCTTTAATCGCTTCAATACCTTCGACTTCTACAGGTTCATCGTTAGCCAATGCCTGTTCGACGATATCCCAGTCCGCCAAACGATCCAATTTGATTTTGGAGATGTAGATCGTACCATCTTCTTTCACCGCATTGGTGATTTGCGCTTTGACTGTATCGCCGACCGCCAGTACATCCTTCATGGATTCCGGAGCCGGAAATGAATATTCACGCGCTTGGAGCACCGCTTCCGTTTTGTAACCAAACGAAACATAGGCTTCTTCATCGGTCAGATCAACGACCGTGCCTTCTACGATGCTTCCTTTGTGAAAATCATAATTCATGTCCATCGCTTCAAAAGTTGTTTTCATATCATCCATTGCCAACAATACCTCCTCGATTATCCAGTCCGGTGTGGATGCACCGGCTGTGATGCCAACCGTCCAATCACTTTGAAACCATGACGAGCGTAATTCTGCAGCCGTTTCAATATGGTATGCCGGAGTGCCGTTTGCTTTGGCAAGTTCATACAGACGGCGTGTATTACCGCTGTGTCGGCCACCAATGACTACGATTACGTCGGCTATCTCTGCCAACTCCGCTACCGCATTCTGCCGCTCCGCCGTGACATTGCAAATCGTGCGATGGACATCAACATGATCTACTTTATCTTTGACGAGAGCAAGCATCTCTTGAAACAAGGCCTGCGAAAACGTAGTTTGCGATACAACGCTTGCTTCAGAGAGGTGCGGCAGGTTGGCTAAATCGGCGGGTGTTTCCGCAACGATAGCGCGATCCATTGCCCATTCGGCAATGCTTTTGACTTCCGGATGATCTTTTTCCCCGAAAATAATTACCGTCTTACCTTCATTCACTAAGCGATTGGCTTCTTTTTGTGCCCGTACAACGTACGGACAGGTCGCATCGATAATCTTTAAATTTTTTTCACTAGCTCTATTATAACACGCCGGGCCTACTCCGTGAGAACGAATAATTACTGTTTCTCCGGGGACGTCATCGAGCGATTCAACATAGTCGATCCCCTTGGAACGCAGTCCTTCCACCACTTGATTGTTGTGAATGATCGGCCCCAGCGTAACCGCGTCAGTCCCTGTTTTACATAGGTCCTCCGCGATTTGCATGGCGCGTTTTACACCATAGCAAAAGCCCAGTTTTTTCGCTACAATAATCTTCATATCTCAACCTTTGTACATTTCATAAAGCTTTTCTATTCTTTCTTTAACCAAATTATTAATTTCTATAATCTTCTCGGGTGTCGGCTTATCTTTCTCCACCATGACCGGTTCGCCAATCGCCACCACCGGTACCGATTGGCTCCATGGACGCATGGTGTGAATCGCAGCCACGGGAACGATCGGCACACCAAGACGTAACGCCAGCGATGCCATGCCGCTGTGAAAAGGTCCCAGACCTTCATGCTGAATTCTCGTTCCTTCAGGGAAAATTCCAAGCAACTCACCGCGACGAATAATCGCAAATGATTTTCGCATCGCCGTGCGATCCACTTTACCGCGGTGCAAAGGAACCATTTCTAAAGCATTCAAAAATTTGCGCAGAAAGAAATTATGAAATAATTCTTCTTTTGCCAAAAAATATACCTGCCTCGGCATCGCCGCAAAAACGATCGGCGGATCCCAGTTGCTTTTATGATTAGACGCGATAATAACCCCACCCTCTTTCGGGACATTCTCCTGTCCGATTATTTTCGCGCCGCCCAAGAAAATAAATAAAAATTTTGCAAGCAAGTGGAGAAATTTTTTAATCATGCCGTCACCTTCTTTACCATAGCCGTAAGTGTATCAATCGTTTCTTCCCGCGTTAAACAAGTGGTGTCCAGCAAAACGGCATCTTCCGCCTGCCGCAGAGGAGAAATGGCGCGTTCCGTATCCTTGCGATCGCGCTCTTGAATATTTTGCACAATTTGCGCCATTGTCTGCGGTTCATCAGGGTGTGTTTCATTCCATTGTACCAAACGCCGGCGGGCTCGTTCTTCTACAGAAGCCGTTAAAAACACCTTCAGCTCAGCGTGCGGCAGCACCACCGTGCCGATATCCCGCCCGTCCATGACGATACCGCCGTTTTCGGCAAGGCGCTGCTGCTCTTTGACTAAGTGTTGGCGCACGCAGACATATGCGGCGACTTGTGAAACACGGGCCGATACCTCCGGACGACGGATATGAGCGGAAACATCACGATCATTCACCGTCACTATCGGTTCTTCCTGATCGCCTTTTAATTCTACCGTTAAATTTTGGACGACGGAGCAGACTTTCTCTTCCTGATCCACCGAAACGCCTCGGTGCAGTAATTCGCAAGTCAACGCTCGGTACATTGAACCGGTATCCAGGTATACATACCCCAGTCGTTTCGCCAACTCTTTAGCGACCGTACTTTTACCGGCCCCCGCGGGGCCATCAATCGCAACCGCAATTTTTTTCATTGCTCCGACTCCTTTCCTGCCGCGCTAACGCCCGCAAGGTAGCCGGTAGAAAACGCTGCCTGTAAATTATATCCTCCCGTAAACGCGTGAACATCCAAGATCTCGCCGGCAAAATAAATGCCCGGCACAATTTTCGATTCCATTGTTTTGGGATTGACTTCTTTGGTGCTGATGCCTCCCGCTGTTACAATTGCTTCACGCAACGGGCGTGTGCCCGTCACCGTCAACGACAGATTTTGCAACGCTTGCCCCAAGCGCAACCGTTCCGCGCGGGAAAGCTCCGCCGCCTTAACGTCGTTTTCAATCTCAGCTGCTTGCAACATCGGTGCAATCAAACGCTGCGGCAATAAATCGCGCAAGGCATTGCCCATCTGCTGCAAATGATTTTTTCCCAAATCTCGCCGTAGTCGGGCATCCAACACCTCGGGTGCAAGCGCCGGCTTTACATTCAAAGAGAGCGTTACTTTCCTGTTCTTTTGCAACGCCCGCGAAGCCGCATCACTTAAACGCAAGACAATCGGTCCCGATACGCCAAAATGCGTAAAAAGCATTTCGCCGCGCAAAGTCTGCTTCGCTTTACCGTCAATTTGCAATGTGAGTTCGACGTTACGCAACGAAAGTCCCTGCAATGCTTTGCACCATGCTTCTTCACAGACAAGCGGAATCAGAGAAGGACGTAGCGGTATTAAAGTGTGCCCCAATCCGTTCGCCAATGCATGTCCGCTACCGTCGGAACCGGTTTGCGGATACGAAGCGCCTCCCGTTGTCATAATCACAACCGCCGCCGGCCAGGTGCGTTCCGCGGTTATCACTTCAAACGCGGCACCCTCTCGGTGAATTTCGCGCACAGATGCTTCCGTATGAATTTCCACTCCCGCTTTGGTAAGCGCCGTACGAAACGCACGACGGACTTCCTGTGCGGAGTCGGATTCGGGAAATACACGGCCGCCTCGTTCCACCTTTGTTTTTACGCCCCATGACGCAAGTAACGAAAGCAAATCCGTGTTGGTAAAAGTATGGTAGGCGCTGTATAAAAATTTACCGTTGCCCGGCGTTTGGCGAATGAGTTCCTCCATAGATGCGGCATTCGTCAGATTGCAGCGTCCTTTGCCGGTGATCCCCATTTTAAGACCGAGTTGCGGCATTTTTTCCAGTAAAATCACTCGTGCGCCCGCCGTTTGGGCGGCATACGCCGCCATTTGCCCGGCGCAGCCGCCACCGATCACAACAACATTACGCATGCGTAACCTGCGCTTTAAGATCGCTTATTTCATTGGCTGTCAACGCCCGATAACTGCCGCGCTTGACGCCTTGCAAAGTCAGGGTCGCATACCGTGTGCGTTTCAAGTTATGCACGCGAAAACCGAAGTGTTCGCACATCCGGCGCACTTGGCGGTTGCGGCCTTCGTGAATAATGAGGGCAAGAGTCGAAAGCCCTGTCTTGACATCAAAAACGGCCTCGCTTACTTTTGCGGGAGCGGTTATGCCGTCTTCCAACGGCACGCCTTCGCGAAATGCCGTAAGCATTTTATCCGGTACTCGGCCTTTAATTTTAATTTCGTATTCTTTTTCCACTTCTGACGACGGGTGTTCTAACCGGTTGGTCAGGTCACCGTCATTGGTCAAAAGCAGTAAGCCCTCCGTGTTCAGATCCAATCGACCGACCGGATACAGGCGAACTTTTTCTTTTTTGAAATATTCCAATACCGTCGTCCGGCCCTCAGGATCGCTTAAAGTAGTGATGACCCCTTTGGGTTTATTAAACAGGAAATACTGCAGCGGTTCCCGTTCAATTTTTTTGCCGTCGACAATAATCGTGTCGCGTGTAAGATCCGCTTTTTGACCCAGTTCGCTCACTACTTTACCGTTTACTTTAACTCGCCCTTCGGTAATCATCGTTTCGGCCGCCCGCCGGGATGCCAGCCCCGCTTGGCTAATCAATTTCTGAAGACGTTCTCTCATCGGTTTCGTTTACTCCCTGTTTCTGATAATAGTCCCGCCAATTTGTTTTGCGCTTAAAATACGGCGTGACATCATATAAAATCGGTCGTCCCGGCAATTCGGCGCGGCCGATCTCCATAATTAAATTCTTTTCCAGCAAATTCGCCAGCGTCCGTTCGCTTGAAACCCCACGCAAACCGTCAATTTGCTGCCGCGTCACGGGTGCTTGCAACGCCACAATGGCCAGTACTTCCAACGCCGCTTTACTCAAATGGAGCGGCGGCGCGTAACGTTCGGCCAACAGCTTACCGTACTCCGTTCGCGTACATAGCCGCCAACCTCCCGCAGTCTCCTGTACCAACAGACCGGACTGCGATCGAGCGGCATATTGGTCGGCAAGCTCCTGACAAAGTTTCGTCGCCTCACTCGTACCGACGTTGAGTACTTCTGCTACTTGCTTCGTCGATACCGGTTCACCGGCAATAAAGAGTAGCGCTTCAAGTGCTGCTAGTTGTTCCGTTGCCATGACGTAATCTCTCCACATAAATGCCTGTACCGAGTTTCTTCACCGTAATCGTTCCCTGCCAAATCATTTCTAAAACTTCTAAAAATAGCGTCAATTGTTCCCAACGATTGGTCAGTTTTTCAAAGTATGGGATAAGATCCACCGAGCCATGTTGAATCGCTTGTAAAAATGCTTCTCGCAAAGGTTTGGGATCTAACTCCGGAATCGGTTGCCAATCTGCCTCTGCCGGCTCTTCCTTTTGGATCAGACGCTGCCAAACACCGGCTAATCGCTCCATACTGACGCGCAGCGTATACTCCGAAGCCTGTAAGGGCGTCGGCTCTTTTTCCAGAAAAAATGCATTCTCCGCCAAGCGTGTTTCAATTTCACTTTTTACTGTTTGAATATGCTCCCATGCGATCAATCTCTCGGCAAGTTCTTGCCGCGGATCTTCTTCCTCTTCTTCCGCGGGTGCTTTGGGCAGCAGACTGCGCGCCTTGATCGCTAAGAGCGTTGCGGCCATTTGGAAAAATTCCGTTCCCAACTGCAAATTAAATGCTTCCGCGCGCGCTAAATAATCCATATATTGCACCGTCACCGTTTGGATCGGAATATCGTAAATATCAATTTTTTGTTTGCGGATTAAGTGCAATAATAAATCCAGCGGTCCGTTAAACACCGGTAAATTAAATTGCACCGTACTAACTGCCATAGGTCACACCCTTATCTCATAATCTTTATTATATCTGATCCATTGTCGAGACGCCAACTGCTGTGAGATATCGTGGAAACATGGCGGCAATAAAAAACGGGCCAAAGCCCGTTTTTATTACTGCAAAAAGCTGCCTACCCATGAAAGAGCAACCGCCACAAGTGCGATCACAATAAAAATACCGCTAAACCCCAAAAACACCATACCAAATAACAAACCGGCTCCCGCCACCGCCAGTTTCACAGGCAGCGGCAAATCTTCCCAACGTCGTACAATCACGCGTGTGCTTTTCGTATCTTCGGCGGTTCCTTCGGCATCAAAGGTCGTGCCGTGAAATGCATCGCGTTCTTTTTTACTGATCACGCGCGGTTCATCCGCACGGGTTGTTTTTTCTGTATGTTGTTCCTGCCACATAGTTTACTCCTGCAATTCTTTGACCAAGAGCTGGTTCACTACCTGCGGATTAGCGCGGCCTTTCGTTTTTTTCATGATCTGGCCGACTAAAAAGCCGATCGCTTTTTTCTTGCCCGCACGATAATCTTCTACCGATTGCGGGTTAGCGGCGACCACGTCATGAATCAACTGCGTTAATTCACCGGTATCGGAGATCTGTTTCAAACCTTTCGCTTCAATGATCTCATCCGCCGATTTACCCTGTTCCCACATATCGCGGAAAACAGTTTTAGCGATTTTACCGGAAATGGTTCCGTCAGCGATCTTGGCCAGCATTCCCGCGAGTCCCTGCGGACGAACCGGCGCCGTAGCCGGGGTTTTACCGGCTTCGTTCAACAGCATCGAAAAATCGCCCATCAGCCAGTTCGCGCCTTCTTTCGCATCCGCACCGGCGGCTACGAGTTCGTCAAAATATTCCGCCATCGAGCGCGAAAGGGTAATGATGCCCGCGTCATAATCGGAAAGTCCGTGTTCCTGCATTAAACGGGCTTTGCGTGCATCCGGAAGTTCCGGCAATGCCTGCCGAACGCTTTCGATGTATTCATCGGAAATCGTGAACGGCACCAGGTCCGGTTCCGGGAAGTAGCGATAATCGTCCGCTTCTTCTTTGACACGCATCGTTGCTGTCGTACCTTTGCTTTCGTCCCAGGTACGCGTTTCCTGTACAATTTTTTCGCCGTCTTCCAGGGCTTCCGCCTGGCGTTGGGCTTCATACTCGATGCTGCGTGCTACGCCGCGAATCGAGTTGATGTTTTTCATTTCCACTTTAGTGCCGAGTTTGGTTTCTCCGACCGGACGAACGGAAACGTTGGCATCGCAACGCAGGCTTCCCTCTTCCATCTTGACGTCGGAAACCGCGATATATTCCAAAATCGAGCGGAGTTTTTCCATATACGCGGCAGCTTCGGCACCGCTGCGCAGATCCGGTTCGGAAACGATTTCCAACAACGGTACGCCGGTACGATTGTAGTCGACATTGGACGAATCGGAATCGGTAATGGTCGTGCCGCTGTGCACCAGTTTGCCAGCGTCTTCTTCCATATGGATACGGGTAATGCCGATGCGACGTGTCTCACCGTCTACTTCGATATCCAAATAGCCGTGTTCGCAAATCGGCAAATCGTATTGCGAAGTTTGGAAGTTTTTCGGCAAATCGGGATAGTAATAATTTTTACGGTCAAATTTCGTAAAGTTGGCGATTTTGCAGTTCAATGCCAGGCCGGCACGAATAGCAAAGTCGACGACTTTTTTGTTGAGAACCGGCAGCACGCCCGGCAGGCCCAAGCAAACCGGGCAAACATTCGAGTTCGGTTCCGCGCCGAATGTGGTTTTACAGCCGCAGAAAATTTTTGTTGCCGTTTTTAATTCGGTATGGACTTCTAAGCCGATAACACTTTCGTACTTCATTACTTCACCTCTCCCAGAGCCGCTACTTTTTGCGTATCCGGCCGCGCCTGCTCAAATGTATAGGCCGCTTGCAAGAGCCGTTCTTCACTCAAGTTGGGGCCGATCAACTGCATCCCGATCGGCATGCCGTCGGCAAATCCGCAATTCATGCTGAGCGCCGGAATGCCCGCCAGATTGACCGGTACCGTGCAAACGTCTTCCATATACATGGCCAGCGGATCATTGATTTTATCACCGAAGCGGAATGCCGTATCCGGCACTGTCGGCGTAACTAAAATATCCGCTTTGGAAAACGCGTTGGCAAAGTCTTCTTTAATCAGTGTGCGTACTTTCAACGCCTTCATATAGTAGGCATCATAATAGCCGGCGCTCAATACATACGTACCGAGCATAATACGGCGTTGCACTTCCGGTCCGAAACCTTCGGAACGGGTTTTTTTGTACATTTCAATCAAATTTTCGCCCGGCACACGCAATCCGAAACCGACGCCGTCATAACGGGCGAGGTTGGAGCTGGCTTCCGCCGGTGCCACGATATAGTAAGCGGAAATAGCATATTTAGCGCGCGGCAATGAAACCGAAACGATTTCCGCGCCCAATTCTTCATACGTCTTCAACGCATCTTCGACCGCTTTTTTCACTTCCGGTTTAATACCGTCCGTAAAATATTCCGCCGGTACGCCGATGCGCAAACCTTTGACATCGCTTTGCAGCGCGTTCGTATAGTCGGGGCGTTTCCCTGCTATACTCGTCGAATCCTTCGGATCGTGGCCGGCAATCGCATTCAAGACGATGGCGCAGTCGGTAACATCCTGCGTCAACGGTCCGATTTGATCGAGGGAAGAAGCAAATGCCAACAGACCATAGCGGGAAACCAATCCGTATGTCGGTTTCAAACCGACCAGACCGCAATAGGACGCCGGCTGACGAATCGATCCGCCGGTATCCGAGCCCAATGCCCACAATGCCGAACGTGCCGCTACCGCCGCCGCGCTGCCGCCGCTGGAGCCACCGGGCACGCATTCCGTATTCCACGGATTTTTGGAAGGGCCGTAGGCCGAGTTTTCCGTCGAACTGCCCATCGCGAATTCGTCCATGTTCAATTTGCCGAGGGATACATAATCTTGCGCCTGTAATTTTTCAACGACCGTCGCATTGTACGGCGCGATAAAATGTTCCAAAATTTTTGACGCGGCGCTGACCGGTTCACCGTCACTGCAAAGATTGTCTTTGAGTGCGCCCGGAACGCCCGCGAGAGGAGCAATCGTTTCGCCGGCGGCAATTTTATCATCGACTTTTTGGGCGGCCGCCAGCGCACGCTCATGCGTATCGTGCAGGTAAGCGTGAATTTCCGGCTCCACCTTTTCTTTATGCTGAATAATCTGTTTTGTTAATTCCACCGCCGAGATCTCTTTGGCAAGCAGACGGCGATGATTTTCATGTATGGTCCACGCGTTCACAATAATCCTCCA
>NZ_JAHAHH010000026.1 GCF_018373335.1 Negativicoccus succinicivorans | reverse complement strand
TAAAAACCGTCGTCAATATGACGACGGTTTTATTTATTTGGCATAATCGGTCGCCCTGGTTTCCCGAATGACGACTACTTTGACCTGCCCCGGATACTTGAGTTCGTTTTCGATACGCGTGGCAATTTTATGTACCAACAACGTAGCTTCGTCTTCGTTTACTTTTTCCGGTTTGACCATGACACGAATTTCGCGACCGGCCTGAATTGCAAAGCAACTTTCCACACCGTCAAACGATTTGGCGATTTCTTCCAACTTCGTGAGACGTTTCAAATAATTTTCCAGCGTTTCGCGACGAGCGCCCGGCCGTGCAGCTGAAATCGCATCCGCTGCCGCTACCAGAACCGCTTCCACATAGGTCGCTTCCGTATCGCCGTGATGGGATCCGATCGCATTCACCACAACGTCCGGTTCATGGTACTTCTTGGCAATCTCTACACCCAATTCCACATGCGTGCCTTCCGTTTCCTGATCGATCGCTTTGCCGATATCATGCAATAAGCCGGCACGACGTGCCATGCCCACATCGGCTCCGATCTCGGCGGCCAGCGTGCCCGCTAACATCGCCACTTCTACGGAGTGCTGCAGAACGTTTTGACCATAACTGGTACGATATTTCAATCGTCCCAATATCTTAATCAGCTCGGGATGTAAATCGTGGATACCGACGTCGAATGTCGCCTGTTCACCGGCTTCACGCATCGCTTTATCCACTTCTCGTTTGGCTTTTTCGACGGTTTCTTCAATACGAGCCGGATGAATCCTGCCGTCTTTAATCAAGTTTTCCAAGGCGATACGAGCGACTTCCCGTCGTATGGAATGGAAACCGGAAAGCGTCACCGCTTCCGGAGTATCATCAATGATTAAATCTACACCGGTCGCCATCTCCAGCGCGCGAATGTTGCGCCCTTCACGACCGATAATCCGACCCTTCATTTCATCATTCGGCAAGCTCACCACCGAAATCGTGGTTTCGGCGACCTGATCCGCGGCGTTACGTTGAATCGCCAGCGAAATCACTTCGCGCGCGTTTTTATCCGCTTCCGCTTGGAATTGCGTTTGCAACTCACGAATCAAGACCGCTTGATCATGCTTAATCTGCGTCTCCGTTTGCTCCAGCAACAGCGTTTTCGCCTGTTCCGTAGTCAAGCCGGAGATTTCTTCCAACTTTTGCAACTGCTGCGCATACAGGCTGTCTGCCGCGCTTTGCCGTTCTTTTACTTTCGCATCACGGCGCTGCAACGCTTCTTCCTTATGTTCCAGCGAGTCCGCACGTTTCTCCAAATTTTCTTCTTTTTGCAGTAAACGTCGTTCATACCGTTGTAAATCTGTGCGGCGTTCTTTTTCTTCCTGTTCAAAATCAGTACGCAGACGATGCATTTCGTCTTTTGTCTGCAGGACGCTCTCTTTGTACGTGCTGTCCGCATCCCGTCGCGCCTGTGCGACAATGCGAGAAGCTTCCTGCTCGGCACTGCCGATTTTCGATTCCGCTAAACTGCGTCGTAAAAAATAGCCGCATGCCACGCCGATAATCGCCAAGAGAAGTCCTATCATGAGAGTCTCAACTATGATCTCCACCTCCCTTGCGCATAGAAAATCAACTGATTTTCTATATATTATTTGGTTTTTTTATGTTCATTTCTTACAGATTGCCTTTATTTATTGTAGATTTTTTTAATAATACTGTCAAGTAACGTGCCGGCTTATAAATATCTCCGGCATGGGCAAAAAGCTTTTTAACTCGGATGTTTTACGTAGCGCCAAAAACAACAACAAGAGTAGCAAAAAATATTTTTCATAAATACATTTACAAAAAATGACTCCCGCAAAAGGAGTCATTTTTTTATGATGGTTTTTCTGCTTCGTATGAAAAACCGATTCCATTCATCGGCAACCACCTCGCCTCGAACAGTGGGAGAGGCGCTTGTCTTACCGTGATAATATCAATCGTATTTCGAACGCTCGGAGAGCAATAAATCCCGTGCGGCGAGTTCTTCCAAAACCGCGTAAAAAGTGCTTTGTCCGTAACCGCGATTGGCAAGATAGGAGCCGACTTTACGACGCAATACCGGCCCGTTTTTGGTTAATTTCGAAAGCACAAGAGCAAGGGCTCGTTCGTTTTCTTCCTCTACGCTCAGCCGTTCCGGCATCTCCAGTCCGTGCTCTTTCATTTTGTAAGCGATATAACTGTTGCCGTAAACGCCTTCCTCTACAAAGCGACGATACACACGTTTTGCCAACGCCTCGTCATCAATGAAACGATTGTCCTGCAAACGCTTGATCGCAGCGTCTTTTTCTTCATCCGTGTACCCTTTCGCCGTGAGTTTACGACGGATCTCCAATGCGGAATAACTGCGCTTCGAAAGATATGTCAGCGCCTGATCATAGGCGCGATCCTCATTCGTCATTCGCTTCCGTCAGCTCGCCCTCTTCGAAAAGTTCAGGCTCGGCCAACAACGTATCGCGAATCAATTTATCGATCTCCTGCGCGATCGCCGGATTTTGCCTCAGATATTCTTTAACATTTTCCTTACCCTGGCCCATGCGTTCGCCGTTGTAGGAATACCACGAGCCGCTCTTTTGGATAATGTCCATGTTCACGCCGATATCAATTAACGTGCCCTCATGCGAAATACCGGAACCGTACATCATGTCGAATTCCGCCAGACGGAACGGCGGCGCCACTTTGTTTTTCACGATCTTGGCGCGGGTGCGGTTGCCGATCACATCGGTTCCTTGTTTAATCGTTTCGCCTTTGCGAATATCAATGCGAATCGTCGCGTAAAATTTCAGCGCGCGACCGCCGGTTGTCGTTTCGGGATTGCCGAACATGATGCCGACTTTTTCCCGCAACTGGTTGATGAAGATAACGATCGTTTTGGATTTGCTGATGATGCCGGTCAATTTGCGCAACGCCTGGCTCATCAGACGCGCCTGCAAGCCGACGTGCGAATCACCCATTTCCCCTTCAATTTCCGCTTTCGGAACCAGCGCCGCCACCGAGTCGATAACGATAATATCAATCGCGCCGCTGCGCACCAGCATCTCGCAAATTTCCAATGCCTGTTCCCCTGTATCCGGCTGCGAAATCAACAGGTTTTGCGTGTCAACGCCGAGATGGCGCGCGTAAATCGGATCCAGCGCGTGCTCCGCGTCGATAAAAGCGGCGATGCCGCCCTGTTTTTGCGCCTGCGCGATCGCATGCAATGCGACCGTTGTTTTACCGGACGATTCCGGGCCGTAGATTTCAATGACACGTCCGCGCGGAAAACCGCCGATGCCCAACGCCAAATCCAACGCCAGCGAGCCCGAAGAAATGACTTCCAAATTCATGTTGGAGCCGACATCTCCCAAACGCATGACGGCGCCCGCACCGAAATCCCGTTCGATCTGTTTGATCGCGCGTTCCAGCGCTTTTACTTTGCCTTCATTCAGGCTATTATTTTCCATCGATCGTATCCTCCTTCGAATGTGTCTGTAACCATGTTGTCAATTGTTCCAGCGCGAATCGAACGGCGCTTGCGCGCACTTCCGCGCGCGTGCCGCTAAACACGCAGCGGTGCACTTTATAGTCGGTTTTGCTGCCGCAGGCGATATACACCGTACCGCAAGGTTCAGTCGCCGTGCCGCCGCCCGGCCCCGCATATCCTGTCGTCGCTAAACCGATATCGGCCGCGGCGCTCGCTAAAACTCCCATGAGCATTTCTTGCGCCGTTTTTTCGGAAACGGCGGTATACCGCGCGAGCGTTTCGGCACGAACGTCGAGCCACGCTTCTTTACGACGTTCCTGATACGCAACTATCGCACCCTCGAAGTAAGCGGAGCTACCCGCCCGATCCGTCAGCGCGGCCGCGAGCATGCCGCCGGTGCAGGATTCTGCGGTCGCTACGCGTAAACCGCTTTGCAACAACGCTTCATGCAGCGTTTCCGGCATTAAGGAGCGCATCAGTACGCCGGTCCGATCGGTTCCGCTACGACATCATATGCGTAACCCGCCATAATTTTTACGGGCACGAAATCCCCCGGCCGTAAATCGGGTTCATTTTCCAAATACACTTTGCCGTCCACGTCCGGCGCCTGACTGATCAGGCGTCCTTCCGCCGGGGTCTCCGCCGTCGCCGCCGTTTCAACTAGGGCGACCGTTTCCTGACCGACGCTTTCACGATTAAGCTGTTCGGAAATCGCCGCTTGCATGGACATCAGAATATCGTAACGTCGGCGTTTGATTTCTTCGGGCACCTGCTCCGGCATACGCGCCGCCGGCGTGCCGTCTTCCTGCGAATAGGGAAATACGCCCACGCGATCGAAACGGATTTTTTTCACGAGTTCGCAAAGTTCTTTAAAATCGGCTTCCGTCTCGCCGGGAAAACCGACGATAAACGTCGTGCGCAAGGTAATCGGAACCGACTGCTCGCGCACTTTTTCAAGCAAAGTAATAATATCCGCTTTGCGATCACGACGATTCATACGTTGTAGAATGCGGTCGCTGATGTGTTGCAACGGGATATCAATATATTTGCAGATTTTGGGATTCGTAACGATTTCCTGCAAAAGTTCATCGGTAAAATATTTCGGATATAAATATAAAAGCCGTACCCATTCAATGCCTTCAATCGCCGTCAATCCCCGCAATAACGCGGCAAGAGTCGTCGGATCTTCCAAATCGCGCCCGTAGCTTGTGGTATCCTGTGCGATCACGTTAATTTCACGAACGCCTTCCTGCGCCATTTTTCGCACTTCACTGACGATGGATGCTACACTGCGACTGCGAAAACGTCCGCGCACATAAGGAATCAGACAAAACGCGCAACCGTTGCTGCAGCCTTCCGCCACCTTGACATACGCACTGTAATGCGGGGTCGTGCGCTCGCGCGGCAGAGCGGCCAAGTCCGGCAGCGGCGCCCGATCGAAGTAGGCGACATGCGACCCGCCTTCGCGTTCGAAGCGTTCCACCGCTTCCACAATGCGTTCCCACGATTCCGTGCCCAGCAAAATATCAATTTCCGGAATCTCGCGAAACAACTCTTCCCGGAATTGCTGGCTCAAACAGCCGGTGACGACCAGCAACCGTGCCCGACCGGTTTCTTTATATTGCGCCGCCTGTAAAATTTCCTGAATAGATTCTTCCTTAGCCGCTTCGATAAACGTACAGGTGTTGACGACGATGACATCCGCCTGCGCCGGATCTTCCGTCAATTGCCATTGCGCCTTTTGCAGCAACCCCATCATGATTTCAGCATCGACTAAATTCTTTGAGCAGCCCAGGCTGATCACTGCGACTTGTTTCATTCAACTTCCTTTCCTGCAAAGCGTACTTCCTTAAACCACGCCGCCAATAAAGCTTTGCGTCCGGTCGGAGTGTAGGTTTTACGGAGTGACCAGAGTTGCAATTCCCGGTTTTCGGAATCCACTACCTGCGCACTCGGAAAACCGGTGTAATAAAAATAATAATGCTTGCGATGCAAAGGCGTAAACGCATTTCCTTCCATCACCCAGTCCAATAAGGCGCCCACTTCCTGTGCCCGCGATGTCGATTTGGGAATCCCGATACCGTATAAGTAGTACGCCGTGCCGTCCTGCGGATAAATCATGGTCAGCGGCAACCCCTGCACCATAAATTCGCGCGCGGTAGCCGCATCGGAAATGGCCACGTCACTTTTTTGCATCGCCAAAACGCGTACCGGTGTCGACAAATATTTTGAATACTGCACTACATGTCGATGAATAAAATCCAGTTTGCGGAATGCTTCGACATGCCCGTATTGTTCCACCATCGAGTATAAAAGCTCCGCGGAAAGATCCGCTGCTACGAAATCAGTCATCGTAATGCGGACATCATTATGCGCCGTCAAATCCTGCCACGAATGCAGCGGCTTCGACATGGAGCGGTAGTAATCATTGGTCACAACAAACACGATCGGAATATACCATGTGCCGGTCCACAGTCCGTCTTCATCTTTGAATTGTTGCGCAACAAGATCCGTTTGCTCCGACACATACGGCTGCAACAAATCGAAGCGAGCGAGCTCTTGCAGCGTCGCCTGACTCGCCCAGACAAGATCCGGCGCGGGAGTATTCCCCGGCGACTTCAGGTGGTCGACTATCTGCTCCCCGGTCAAGGGTACCAAGGTAAGTTCCACCTGACGTTCGTTGCGATAAACATCCGCCAAAGTTTGGATAATATCCGGCGGCATATCCGAATACACCACCAGTTTCTCCCTGACCGGGATCGCCCCTTCTTCTGCCGCATCTTGCGGGGGCAAGTGCGCCGTCGCGACAAGCCATAGTACGACGACAACTAACAGCCCTACCGGCAACCATTTCCGCATGTTTTCACCTCGAATTTATTATACCATAGCCACTCCGTACGGATTCGCCCAAAATCGTCGCAAACAAAAACACATCGGCTGACAGCCGATGTGTTTTTTACTCTTCGTCTTCCGCTTCAAACATATCGTCGTACAATTTTTGGACCGCTTCAAATTCATCTTCTTCCGGCGATACATATTCGATCTCGCCATCTTCGGTCGTGTCAATACGAGCTAGAATCAGATCCGGTTCTTCATCTTCCGGTGCGTCGTCATCCGGGATGGACACCAGTACGGCAAATTGCTTGCCGTTATACGGAATAATAATATCCTGCGCGTAGTACTCCTCTTCGCCGTTCGGACCTTCCACTTCCACGATGACTACTTCTTCATCATTCTGCAGTTCCTGTTCCGGTTGCTTCTCCATTGTCTACCCCTTCTTTCTGCGCGATGGCATTCAAATACCCTTGCAATATAAGCACTGCGGCCAATTGGTCAACCACGGTGCGCCGCTTATCGCGACGTACGTTACCCGCCAAGAGACTCCTTTGAGCGGCGACTGTCGTGAGCCGTTCATCCCAAAAAACAACTTCGGTGTCGGGGAGCAGACGTTGTAAACGCGCCGCAAACTTTTGCGTTTTTTCCGCCCTTTCACCGAGAGTCCCGTTCATGTTTTTCGGTAAGCCGACCACAATCTTCGCCACGTCATAATAGCGCGCCCATTCGGACATGCGTTCCAGATCGGCGTTGCGGGAAACATGCTCCCACGTTTCCACCGCCTGCGCCGTCAGCCCGAGCGGGTCGCTCACGGCAATTCCCGTGCGTTTCGTGCCGACATCCAGCCCTAAAATTCGTTTCATTGGCGATCATGGGCTACGTATAACGTAATCAAATCTTCCAAAATGCGATCGCGTTCAAATCCGCGAATCAAATTGCGCGCATTTCGGTGACTGGTAATATAAGTCGGATCACCGGACAACAGGTAGCCCGCCAGCTGTACGACCGGATCGTGACCTTTCTCACGCATCGCCGCAATGACTTCGCGAAGCATTAAGGATACTTCCGAATCTCCTTTTTTTATAGGAGCATAAAATTTGGTTTCATCATTCACTGCCACGATAGTCCTCCTCTCACGCCAAGGCTTGCAGCATCACTGCCACGCCGGCCTCAATCGCTTCACCAAGCTTAGCCGGATCTTTGCCGCCTGCCTGCGCCATATCCGGACGACCGCCACCGCCGCCGCCGGCTACTTTGGCCGCCGCTTTGACCGCATTACCCGCATGAATGCCGCGAGCCACTGCAGTCGCATCCGCCATCGCCACTAAATTTACTTTTTCACCGATTTGCGCGCCCAATACAAGCGCCTGAATATCATCGCGTGCTTTGAGCATATCGCCCAAGGCACGTAATTCCTGTACGTCCGCCACTTCCACGACGCCGCTGGCAATCCGCAAACCGTCTTGCGTAACTGCATTTTTCACCAGATCGCCGACCTGGTCTTTGGCCTGCGCCTGATGCAATGAAGAAAGCTCTTGCGCCAACTCTTTCTTTTCCGCCAGCAATTTTTCCAATTTCTCCAGCAATTCCTGCGGACGTGCTTTTAAAAGCTCCGCCGCCTGCGCCAGATCATTCGTATCCTGTTGCGCCAACCGATATGCGGCATGACCGGTCACGGCCTCGATGCGACGAATACCGGAACCGATACCGCTTTCCGAAAGGATTCGGAAGGAACCGATTTCACCGGTGTTGCGGACATGACTGCCGCCGCATAATTCGATGCTGACCTCCGGTACTTCGACCACACGAACGATGTTTCCGTATTTTTCGCCGAAGAGTGCGATGGCGCCCAATGCTTTGGCTTCTTCGATCGGCAGTTCACGAATCTCGGTGGCGATGCCTGCCAAAATGCGTTCATTGACTTCCGCTTCGACCGCTTTCAATTCATCAGAGGAAAGCGGTTCGGGATGGGTGAAATCAAAACGTAAACGTTCCGGCATTACGACCGAACCCGCCTGCGTGACATGATCGCCCAGTACGTGGCGTAACGCCGCTTGTAAAAGGTGCGTTGCGGTATGATTGCGCGCCATGTCATGACGACGTTCCGTATCGACGGCGAGCGTCACTTCCTCGCCGCGTTCGATCGTTCCTTCGGTGACCTCTCCCAGGAGATAAATCGTGCCGTCCGGGTTTTTCTTCGTATCGGTAATCTCTACTTTGCCCGTAGCGCTTTGCAGTTCGCCGATATCGCCCAGCTGACCGCCGCCTTCGGCATGGAACGGATTCGTGGCCAAAATAATGAGCACCGATTCGCCGTCGGAAGCCGATTCGATTTCGACACCGTCGCGACCGAGCATCAAAATCTCACTGGCCGTAGCCGTTTCATCAGCCGTCTTACCGGCCCCCGCCAAACGGGTAGTATCCGGTGTCGCGACCTTCGCGGACACTTTCGCACGCGCCTGACGCGCGCGTTCGCGTTGCGTTTTCATCGCCATTTTAAAGCCGTCAATGTCGATCGCAAGTCCTGCTTCGGCGGCAATTTCTTCGGTCAGTTCCCAAGGAAAACCGTACGTATCATACAGTTGGAAAACGTCTTCGCCGCTGAGCGATGTTTTTTGTTGCTCTTTTGCGGCATCTATTTTCTCCTGCAACAGCAAGCTGCCCTGGTCCAGCGTTTTTTGGAAACGGGCTTCTTCGCTGGCTGCAATCTTTTTAATATAAGCTCTCTTTTCAAAGAGATCCGGCAAGCCCTGTCCCAACAAATCAATGACCAAGTCCACCAACTCAGCCATAAACGGTTGGTTAATACCGAGCAATTTGCCCTGTCGTACCGCGCGTCGTAGGATCCGGCGCAATACATAACCTCGTCCTTCATTCGACGGCAGTACGCCGTCACCGATCAGCGCCGTCACCGCCCGCGAATGGTCGGCAATGACTTTAAGCGCAACGTCGGTCGCCGCCGAAACGTTGTATTTCGTTCCCGCCAGCACCGCCGCGCGTTCAATAATCGGAAAAATCAAATCCGTTTCAAAGTTGTTGCGTTTTTTCTGTAAAACGGCCGCCAATCGCTCGAGTCCCGCGCCGGTATCAATGTTTTTCTTAGCGAGAGGCTCGTATTGACCGTCCTTTGTACGATTGTACTGCGTGAATACAAGGTTCCAAATTTCCAGAAACCGATCACCGTCACTGCCCATCGCATTTTCAGGACCGGTGCCGAACGATTCCCCCTGATCGTAAAAAATTTCGCTGCAGGGACCGCACGGACCCTCGCCGATTTCCCAGAAGTTATCTTCCAGTTTATAAATGTGCTCATCCGGCAAACCTACCGTTTCATGCCAAAGCGTATAGGCTTCCTTGTCTTCCGGGTGAATTGTCACATACAGACGCTCGGGATCCAGCTGCAGTTCTTCCGTAAGAAACTGCCAAGCCCATTGAATGGCATCCTGCTTAAAATAATCGCCGAACGAAAAATTCCCCAACATTTCAAAAAACGTATGGTGACGCGCGGTTCTGCCGACATTCTCCAAATCGCCCGTACGCATGCACTTTTGACAGGTTACCACGCGATGGCGCGGCGGTTCCACTTTCCCTGTGAAAAAAGGCTTTAACGGCGCCATGCCGGCGCCGATTAAAAGTAAACTCGGATCATCTTTCGGAATCAACGGAAAGCTGGGCAGATGCAAATGCCCGCGCTCTTCAAAAAAACGTAAATACCGCTCACGAATTTCATTACCCTTCATGCTTTATATGTTCCCTCCAGCCCAGTTCGATGTGTGCTTATTATACCATGCGCCCCCGCTGCGAACAATGCAACGCAAGTTACTCGCCGCCATAAACCTCGGGCCGACGATCGGCAAAAACGCTCATTCGGGCGCGTGTTTTCTTGACTATGTCACTGTCATATTCGCCATACAAAACGGCTTCGTTTTGATCGCCTTTTACTACGTTTTCCCCCATCGGATCAATCAGGGCGGAGCGACCGGCGAAAATATTGTTTTTGAAAGTGCCGACCGCATTCACCGCGCAAATATACATCTGGTTTTCGATGGCGCGCGCCTGAATCAAATTTTCCCACGCGACCAGCCGCGAGGTCGGCCATTCCGCCGGCACAAAGACGAGCGTAACACCGTCCAGAGCCAATTTGCGATACAGTTCCGGAAAGCGCAAATCATAGCAGATGGATAAACCGCAATGAATGTCCGCGAGCTTCGCCGAAACGATTTGATTTCCTGCCGCAAAGTTATCCGGTTCGGAAAGCAAGCTGAAAAGATGGGTTTTATCGTACTGCGCTACCACTCCGTCCGGTCCGAAGCAATGCGTGCGATTATACACTTTTTCATTTTCTTTCGTCGGCAAGCTGCCGGTTACGATCCACTTTTTCCGCTCGCGGGCAAACGCCTCCAGCCTTTGCAGCAGTTCATCGCCTTCGTGCGTTACCTGCTGACTTAAACGGCTCAAATTGTAGCCCGTTGTCCACATTTCCGGTAACACGATAATATCGGCCTTAGAAGCCGCTTCTTTAATGCGGGCAAATGCATTCGCTATATTGGTTGCTTTATCTCCCGCTTCGACATGCAGCTGAATTAATGCCAGCGTACGCTTCATGCGATCCCCCCGTTCATGACTTTATTATATCGTACTTGCGCGACGTTTCGTTTACGCAGCGTTTCGGGTATGTAAAAACGGTGCCAAAACGGCTGTCAATGTGTACAACGCCAGACCGGTTAAGACAATGGTTCCGCCCGGCGCAAGATCCCATGCGTACGCGCCCCACAGGCCGCACAAGACCATGGAAAGCGAGTAACCGACCGCAATGGCAGCGGTCTTTTTGAAACCTCGCCGCCATAAATGAGCCGCCGCGACCGGTACAATCATGAGCGCGCTTACAAGTAAAATACCTACGATCGACATGCCGATCACTACGACCGCCGCGACCAGCAAGGCGAAAAACATATTCATGCGTTCCAAACGAATCCCGCGCGTACACGCGATATCCGGTTGAAAACTCGCCAACAACAACGGCGTATAAAACTTTCCGAGCAACAGAATGACAATCAATGCAATGATCGCAATCGCTCCAATATTCGCCCAATTGACGGTTAAAATGCTGCCGAAAAGGAAACTCATCAGACTTGTATTCGGAATCCGCGCAAGCGAACTGCACACGACCGCCAACGCCAAACCGCCGTAGAAAAACAACGCCAGCCCCATATCGCCGTATTGCAGATGCTTGCGTCGCACGATTTCAATACCGCCCGCGGCGGCGAGCGTCAAAACGACCGCGCCGATCGCGGGATTAATGCCGAGCAACGCACTTCCCGTCACGCCGGCGAAAGCAATATGCCCTAAACCGTCTCCCAAAAGCGACTGCCTCCGGATCACGACAAACATCCCGACTAAAGGGCAGAGCAGCGCGACAATAAGACCGGCTAAAAACGCGCGCTGCATAAATTCGTAGCTGAGCATGTCCATCATCCGACCACCTCCGCCATGTGCATTCCGGTCGCATGGTTGGTAATAAACTGATGTGGCGGACCGTCATAACAAAGCGTACGGTCGATGCAAAGCACCCGGTCGGCATGCGGTAACGCGCGAGCGATATCATGCGTCACCATGATGATCGTCGTCTGCTGCTCCGCCTGAATGCTGCTGAGCAGATCCAGCAGCATATTGCCCGCCGTATAGTCGATCCCGCTGGTCGGCTCGTCCAAAAGCAGCAGTGCCGGCCGCGCGGCGATCGCCTGCGCCAACATGACACGTTGTTGCTGACCTCCCGACAGATCACCGATGCGTTTATGCGCCCATTCCGCCATCCCCACTTTGGTGAGCAAAGCCTGACGCCGTTCGGTCTGTTCGGCATGTGAAATCTCGGTTCCCCAAAAGCCGAGATCGACCACCTCATTCACCGTCGCGGGAAATGATGCCGTATTTTGATTGTAATGCTGCGGCACGAAACCGATACCGCCGGCGCGTTGCCAAGCCTGCGGCGATTGGCCGGCAATCATAATCGTTCCCTCGGCAGGCATCAGTAGTCCTGCCAATAAGCGCAGCAACGTTGTTTTCCCGGCGCCGTTCGGACCGACGATCAAAGTAAATCCGCCGTGCGCCAGCGTAAAGTTAATGGCGTTAAATACCGGCTCTTTGTCATACCAAAATGCCAGGTTTTGCGCTGTAATCCATTCGTTCATTATCTGATCGATCCTTCAAATGTTTATTTCATAAAAAAAGAGGCTTGCGCCTCTTAGATTAACCGTTTTGCCCCCACATAGCAATCGCTCCAGTAGCCCTCCGCCAAGCTGTCGATGACTACGCCGCGACTTGATGTGGAGCTGATAAAGCGATCTCCTCCCAGGTAAATACCCGAGTGCGACACGCCGTCCGTATATGTCGAGAAAAAGACCAGGTCGCCCGGCCGCATTTGACTCCGACTCACACTGTGGCCCATTTGGTATTGTTCATCGGCCGACCGCGGCAACACCAATCCGGCCGCTTTGGCGGCAAACTGAACGAATCCCGAACAATCAAAGCCGCTGGGAGTAGAACCTCCAAAAACATACGGCACACCGATATATTCCTGCGCGACGGAGATCAGCCGCCGTACCAGCATCGTCGAAAAATCACCGCGGCTGGTCGGTATATCGCGGCTCAACAACGCGCGATAAGTAGCCGGACCGACCAAACCGTCCGCTTCCAAACCATGCGCCGTCTGAAATTCCCGAATGGCATCTTCCGTGGCCGGACCGTATACGCCGTCCGCTTCCAAATGGTACCCTAACGTTCCCAAGCGATGCTGAATCGTCGAGATATCTTCACCGATATCTCCCGGGTGATAAGTGGCCCCTACCGCCATCGGTACTACCAAAAACATCGCCATACAAGCCCAGTGTCGTATTCCCGCCATCATGCTCCCTTCCGCCTGCGAGGTTAGCTGCCGGGTTCGGCCAAGAGCTGACCGTCTTTTGCAAGATACACCCCGAAAACATTTGGTTCCCCCGCGCGCATATGCGCTTCGGCACACCCTTGTGTCCTGTCGTTAATGTCTCGTTTTCTGATTCACCGTACCGCGCAACCAATACAGAGGCCGATTCTTTACCTCCGCAAAAATGCGCCCTATATACTCCCCGATAATTCCCAAAAAGATCAACTGCAAACCGCCGAAAAGCAACATCATCACAGCAAGCGTGGCCCAGCCGGGAACCGCTTCCATGAAATAGTACTTAATCAACAGCACATAAATGATCAAAAGCAAGCTGCCGATGCCTGACAGCAGGCCCACAAAAAGAGCCATGCGCAGCGGCAGCGTCGAATACGAAGTAATCCCGTCCAAGGCAAACCGCACCATCTTGCGCAACGAAAATTTACTTTCGCCGGCATAGCGCGCCGGTGCACGGAATGTAATTTGCGTTTGCCGATAGCCGATGTCGCTTACCAGGCCGCGGATAAATCGCGCCTTTTCACGAAACAGCAACAAGCTGTCCGCCACTTTGCGATCAATCAGACGAAAATCGGAACCGCCTTCGGTAATCTTCACTTGGGAAATAGAATTAATGAAACGATAGTAGAGTTTCGATGTCCATTTTTTGAATGCACCGACATTGGCTGTCGAAAGGCGTACCGTCTGCACTACTTCATAACCGTCATACCATTTGTCCAACAGATCCGGAATCATCGTCGGCGGGTGCTGCATATCTCCATCCATGGTAATCACCGCATCGCCGCGAGCATGATCCAAACCGCAGGTGAGCGCGGTTTGATGCCCGAAATTGCGTGCCAAAATAAAAGCTGTCACGCGGGCATCCCGTTCCGCAAGCTCCGTTAAAATCAACGGCGTGCGATCACTTGAGCCGTCATCGACAAATAGGAACTCAAATGATTCATCACGATGCGCGACCACTTCGCATAACGCATCGTAAAAGTGTACTATATTGTCCTCTTCATTGAAAAAAGGAACAACGATTGAAATCAGCATTTCTACCACCAAACACTACTACTTCTTTATTTTACCATAGGCAAGAGGACCGCGCCACTGCGACAACCGCAACTGCGGGCAGCTTTTTTATCGAGCGCAAAAAGGCGTCCTACTTACGCCCTTTTTGCTCTCGAAAAGCCGCTACTTTTTGGAACGCCGTTCGCGCCGCGGCGAGCGTTTGACGAATATCTTCATCCGTATGCGCAAGCGACATAAAGCCGCATTCGAATTGACTCGGCGCTAAGTACACACCGGCCTCCAGCATAGCCAGGAAGTAGACATTAAACTCGTCCAAATGCGAAGTCGCTACCGTATCATAATCCGTGACCTCATGTTCATTGAAAAACACGGTAAACATCGAACCGATCCGATGCACTATGATCGGTACTCCCGCTTCTTGCGCCGCCGCTTCCAAACCTTGGCACAGCGTTTCCGTTTTCGCCGTCAGCTCTTTGAAACGGTCCGCGGACAATTTATTCAGCGTCGCCAGTCCCGCCGTTACCGCGAGCGGATTGCCCGAAAGCGTCCCCGCCTGATACACCGGGCCTTGCGGCGCCAATTTTTCCATCACTTCGCGTTTGCCGCCGAACGCACCGACCGGTAAACCGCCGCCGATCACTTTACCGAGGCAAATCAAATCCGGTGTGATATCGAAATATTCACAGGCACCGCCGGCCGCCGCGCGAAAGCCGCTCATGACTTCATCGACAATCAAAAGCGCGCCGGCTTTCTGCGTCAATTCGCGCAAGAGTGGCAAGTAGCCCGGCTGCGGCAATACGCACCCCATATTACCGGCGACGCCTTCCACAATGACGGCGGCAATTTCATCGCCGTATTGGGCAAAAAGTTCTTTGACCGCTTCCGGATTGTTATACGGAATGGTCAGCGTATCCGCTGCAATTTCCGAAGGAATCCCCGGGCTGTCGGGAACGCCCATTGTCGCCGCGCCGGAACCCGCTTTGACCAGGAGTCCGTCGCTGTGACCGTGGTAGCAGCCGACAAATTTCACAATCTTATCGCGCCCCGTATAGCCGCGCGCCA
>NZ_JAHAHH010000025.1 GCF_018373335.1 Negativicoccus succinicivorans | reverse complement strand
CATTTGCCTGAAGGGAAAGGAGATTCCCATGAATATGTATGATGATGCTTATAATTTAGCAAAAAGTATTCGCGAAAGCGCGGAAATGAAACAGCTGATCGCGGCGAAAGAAAAACTGGCGCAGGACGCGGCGGCGAAAGATCTGGCGGAAGAATTTCTCGCCTTGCAGATGGAAGCGGAATACCGTCGCATGTTGCAGAAAACAGACGGCTGGGACGGCATGGAAAAGTTACAGAGTTTGCAGGTGATGGTGCAAAATAACTCGCTTGCGAGTGAATACCTGCACGCGTTCATGCGTTGGCAGCAGGTGGCCGCCGATATTCAAAAAATCGTCAGCGATGCCATCAGCGAAGGCGTTCCCGATTTATCCCGCTTTGCGCCGGCGGAGGGAAAGCAGTGACTAAAGAGCATTGGGAAGAGTTATTTTCCGGCGTTGTCCCCAAGAGCGCGTTGCATTTTGCCGAGCCGATGGCGCGGCATACGACCTTTGCGATCGGCGGACCGGCGGATCTTTATATTGAGCCTGTGACCGAGGCGGAACTGGCGGGCGTATTGCGCGTTGTCGCCAATGAAAAATGCCCGCTGATGATTCTCGGCGGCGGGGCGAATGTGTTGGTGCGCGACGGCGGTGTGCGCGGCGTTGTGATCGGCCTTTCACGGCTGGTGCGACCCTGCTACACGGACGGCACCCGACTTGTCGTGGCCGGCGGCGTGCGTTTGGCGCAGGCCTCTCGCGCCGCGGCGAAAGCGGAACTGTCCGGCTTGGAATTCGCCTGCGGTATTCCCGGTACGATCGGCGGCGCCGTGTGGATGAATGCGGGCGCGTATGGCGGCGAGATGCAACAGATCGTGACGGAAGTGACGGCGCTCACGCGCGCGGGCGAACGGGTCGTCTACGCGGGAGATCAGCTGCACTTCGCGTATCGCCACAGCGTGTTCCAGGAAACGGGTGATATCATCACGCAGGTGACGATGGAGCTGCAACCGGGGAATGCGGCGGAGATTCGCGCGAAGATGGCGGATTATACGCAACGGCGGACGACGAAACAGCCGCTCGATATGCCGAGCTCGGGCTCCACATTTAAGCGGCCCGTCGGCTACTATGCGGGGACATTAATTGAAACGACAGGACTCAAAGGTTTGACGGTCGGCGGCGCGCAGGTTTCCATGCGTCACGCGGGCTTTATCGTAAATTGCGGCGGCGCGACCGCGGCCGATGTGCTGGGCTTGATTGCCGAAGTGCAGCGGCGCGTTTTCGCGGCGCATGGCGTAACGCTGGAACCGGAAGTACAAATTTTCGGTGAAGATGAACAAAGGAGTGAGGCCGACGATGCGAATTGACGGTCGTGAAACGAATGAATTGCGTCCCGTGACGATCGAACGGGGCGTGAATAAATATGCGGAAGGCTCGGCGCTGATTACCTGCGGTGATACGAAAGTATTATGCACGGCGTCCGTGCTGCCGCGCGTGCCGCGCTGGCTGCGCGGCGCAGGACGCGGCTGGGTGACGGCGGAATACCAGATGTTGCCGCGGGCGACGAAAGACAGAAATCAGCGTGAAGCGGTACGCGGAAAATTGTCAGGCCGCAGTCAGGAAATCCAACGACTGATCGGCCGCGGTTTGCGGCAGGCGGTTGATTTGGAGGCGCTCGGTGAAGTCGCCATCACGTTGGACTGCGATGTGCTGCAGGCGGACGGCGGTACGCGCACGGCATCGATTACGGGTGCGTATGTCGCGTTGGTGGAAGCGATTGCCGGTATGTGGAACGGCGAAGGGCCGTTTCCGGTGAAGGATTTCTGCGCGGCGGTTTCCGTCGGCGAACTGGCCGGCGTGCCGCACTTGGATCTCTGCTACGAGGAAGACAGTACGGCCGATGTCGACATGAACGTAGTCGCTCTGCAGTCGGGGGAACTGGTCGAGGTGCAGGGCACGGGCGAAGGCGCGACGTTTTCGCGCGCGCAGTTAAATGAACTCTTGGATCTGGCGCAAAAGGGCATTGCCGAATTGATCGCGACGCAAAAAAAAGCGCTCGGCGATTTGGCGGATCTCGTCGGCAGCGTCGGGCGGCAGGGCATTTTGCTGGCGACGCATAACGAAGGGAAAATTCGCGAGATGCAGGCCATGCTGGCCGAAGTCGGTTACCAGGGCATTCCCGTGGCGGAGGTGGCGGATCTTCCGAATCCGGAAGAAACCGGCACGACATTTGCGGAAAATGCGCTCATAAAAGCGCGCTACTATATGGAAAAAACCGGACTCCCCGCGTTGGCGGACGACTCGGGTCTGGCGGTTGACGCGCTCGACGGCGCGCCGGGCGTGTACTCGGCTCGCTACGCGGGCACGCACGGCGATGATGCGGCCAACAATGCGAAACTGGTCGCGGAAATGACAGCGGTCGCGCCGCAAGATCGCGGCGCCGAATACGTTTGCGAATTGGCGCTGGTGTATCCGGACGGCACCAAACGCACGGCGCGCGGCATTTGCCGCGGCGAAATCGTGCTCGAACCGCGCGGCACGGGTGGATTCGGCTATGATCCGTATTTCTACCTGCCGGAACGTGAAAAAACGATGGCGGAACTCACTTTAGAAGAAAAGAATCGCATCAGTCATCGAGGCGAAGCGTTGCGCATTCTCAGTGAACGCTTGCGGGAACAGTCCGAGTAGCGGGCGCGGGGCGGAAAAGCATGACAACCAAAAAAACGCGGAAATTAAAATTATACGGTTTCAATAACCTGACCAAGACGCTCAGTTTCAATATGTATGATGTTTGCTACGCGACCAGCGAAGAGCAGCAGGAACAATACATCGCGTATATCGATGAGATGTATAACGCCGAAAGGCTCACGGAAACATTGTGTGAAGTGTCCGACATCATCGGCGCGCATGTCTTAAACATCGCCGCGCAGGATTACGATCCGCAAGGCGCCAGCGTAACCATGCTGATCGCCGAAGGGCATCCGGGCATAGCGAAAGAAGATGTGGTCGCGCATTTGGATAAAAGTCACATCACGGTGCATACCTATCCGGAACGCCATCCGCAACGCGGCGTGTGCACGTTTCGCGCCGACATTGATGTCTCGACCTGCGGGGAAATTTCACCGCTCAAAGCGCTCAACTTTTTGTTGAAACGCTTTGCGCCGGATATCGCGATCATGGATTATCGCGTGCGCGGATTCACGCGGGATGTCAACGGTAAAAAGATTTACATCGACCACCGCATGCAGGCCATTTCCCACTATATTGAAGCGGCTTTGCGCAACCGTTATAATATTGTCGATGTCAATATGTACCAGGAAAATATTTTCCATTGTAAAATGATGGTAAAGGATTTCGATCTTGACGACTATCTCTTCGATCAGACGCGCGCGGACCTATCCGCAAGCGCGGCGCAAAAGGTCCGGCGACAGTTACGCCAGGAGATGACGGAGATTTATTACGGTCGCAACTTACCGGCGATCAAGGGTGTGTAACCAGAGGAGGGATTACTGTGGATTTGAAACAAGAATCAATGGCAATGCGAAAACAGCACAACGGCATTTTAACGACGGGGCTCAAGATGCCGATCAATGATCGGCACGCGCTGGCGGTTGCGTATACGCCCGGTGTCGCCGAACCGTGCTTGCATATTAAAGAGGATGAGGATCTGTCGTTTTCGCTAACCTTGCGCGGTAACGTGATCGCCGTTATTTCGGACGGCACGCGCGTGCTTGGCTTGGGGGATATCGGCGCGGCGGCCGCCATTCCGGTCATGGAAGGTAAAGCGGCGATTTATAAACGTTTCGCGAACATTGACGCGTTGCCGGTCGTTATCAACACCAAGGATCCGGAAGAATTTATTCGCACCGTCAAATTGTTGGAGAAAAACTACGCGGGCATCAATCTCGAAGATATTTCTTCGCCGAAATGCTACGACATTGAAGACCGTTTGATCGAAGAAATGGAAATTCCGGTATTCCACGATGATCAGCACGGCACGGCGATCGCCGCTTTGGCGGCGCTGCTGGGAGCGTTGCGTTTCGTGAAAAAAGATATTTCCAAAGTTAAAATCGTCATCAACGGCGCGGGCGCGGCGGGCACCGCGATCGCCAACATGATTTTGGCGGCCGGCGCGACCGATATGACGATGCTCAACAGCAAAGGGATTTTGCATGACAACGGCAAATTGAACCGCGTGCAGAAAGACCTTGTCGATCGGATCAATCCGGAAAACCGTCAGGGCACGTTCCAAGACGCGATCAAGGGCGCGGACGTTTTGCTCGGCGTTTCGAAGGCGGGCGCGTTCAAACCGGAAGACATGAAACTTTTGGCCAAAGACAGCATCGTCTTTGCCATGGCGAACCCCGTTCCGGAAATCATGTACGAAGACGCTATCGCGGCCGGCGTCGCCGTTTGCGGTACGGGTCGCAGCGATATGCCTAACCAGGTCAACAACTCGAGCGTGTTCCCGGGTCTGTTCCGCGGCGCGATCGACGTGCATTCGCGGCGAATCAATATGGAAATGAAATTGGCGGCGGCGTATGCGCTGGCCGATTTGGTCGACGACAAAGACTTGCGGCAGGATAATGTCGTCATCGACGTCTTCGATGAACGCGTGCCGCTTGCAGTCGCGAAAGCGGTCGCGAAAAAAGCGATCGAAACGGGCGTGGCCCGCATGAAGGAACTGCCGGCGCAGTATCGCGACTAAGTGAATGAAATAAAAAAGCACGCTCTTTTGCGGAGAGTGCTTTTTTATGTAGCGATGCGCAAGTCGGGGCGTACTTGTCGGGTGTATTCAACTATGTAATAATTAAACCAAGCAAATGAACCGAAATGTGTGCGCAAGTGGAGGGCTTTATGCAAAAGAAGGGAAAGATTATCCTTGCCGTCATCGCGCTGCTGGTATTGTGCGGACTGCTTTACTGGGTCACTCGTCCGCAGGATAAAGGTTTGACGGCGACGGGCACGGTCGAAGCGACGCGGTATGATGTCACCGCCAAAGTGCCGGGATACGTGCGCGAACTTACTTTGCAGGCGGGCGATACGCTGAACGAGGGAGATCTTGTCTGCCGTATCGATCGTGAAGATCTGCGCGCGCAAGTGCTTGCCGCCAACGCCGGTTTGGCCGCCGCGCGAGCTCGCTTAGCGGATCTGGAAAGCGGCGCGCGGCCGGCGGAGATTTCCGCGGCGCAGGCGCAAGTAGCGAGCGCGCAGGCGCAAGCGAACAAAGCGTCTGCTGATTTCGACCGCTATCGCCAGCTTTATGATCAGGACGCGATTTCCGCGCAACAACTCGACGCGGCGCGCACGCAGGCCCAAGTGGCTCAGCAGGCGCTGACTGCGGCGCAGGATCAGTTGACCATCGTGCAGGACGGCGCGCGCAGCGGGCAAGTGGAAGCGGCTCGCGCGGAAGTGGAACGCTTGCAGGCCCAGGTGGATGCGCAACAGGCGCAGGCGGACGGGATTGATGTGGAAAGTCCGGCGAGCGGCACGGTTTTGAGCAAAAATTTTGAAAATAACGAATTCGCTCCCGCCGGTGTTCCAATCGTCACCGTCGGCGATTTAGACAACTGCTATGTGCGGGTGTATGTGCCGAGCGAAGATCTCGCGCGCATTCAGGTCGGTCAGGCGGTGAACGTATATGTGGACGCCTATCCGGGTCGCGCGATCGCGGGCACGATTCAGGAAATCAGTCAGCAGGCGGAATATACGCCGCGGCAAAGCATCACGGCGCGAGAACGGGCCAACCTGGTATTCGCCGTTAAAGTCGCCGTGCAAAATCAGGAGCGGATCGTCAAACCAGGCATGCCGGCGGACGTTGATTTCGAATGATTACCTTTCAAGATATCAGTAAGTCCTACGGAGAGGTGCAAGCTTTACACGATGTCAGCTTCACGATTCAGGACGGCGAGGTATTCGGCTTTGTCGGCGCGGATGGCGCGGGCAAATCCACGCTCTTGCGCATTCTCTTGGGGCTGATGCGGCCGGATGCGGGGACGGTTACCATTCACGGCGAAGCGCCGGGGCGTGTGCCCGTCGGCTACGTCGCGCAACGTTTCAGCCTGTACCCGAACTTGACCGCGCGGGAAAATATGGAACTCATGGGGGCGCTCTACGGACTGGATCCGCAGCAGGCGCGTGATCGGGCGACAGAAATGCTGAATTTCGTCGGTCTCGGGAAATTTGCCGACCGTTTCGCGGGCACTTTTTCCGGCGGCATGAAACAAAAATTGGCGCTGGCCGCCGCTTGGGCGCATGAGCCGAAGTATCTCGTGCTCGATGAACCGACGACCGGCGTCGACGCGGTTTCGCGCCGTGAATTTTGGCAACTTTTATACCAAACGCAACGGCAGGGGGCGACCGTTGTCATCGCGACACCGTATTTGGATGAGGCGTCGTATTGTCACCGCATCGCCTTTTTTGATCACGGGCATGTGTTGGACGTCGCGACGCCGCTCGCGATGCAACGCAAAATCGGTCCCGACGCCACCTTGGAAGACGTCTTTTTCTCACTGAGCAAGGGGGAAGAAGCATGAGCGATTACGCGATTCAAACGGACGGTTTGACGCGCCGTTTCGGTGATTTTACCGCCGTCGACCACTTGCCGCTGGCGATTGCCGCGGGAAGCATTTACGGCTTGCTCGGCGCGAACGGCTGCGGTAAATCGACGACGATCCGTATGCTTTGCGGTGTGTTGCCGCCGAGCGAAGGCACGGCGAATGTGTTGGGATGCGATCTCGTCACGCAGACGGAAGAAATCCAAGCGCGCATCGGTTATATGTCGCAGAAGTTCAGCCTGTATCCCGATTTAACCGTGACCGAAAATTTGGAATTTTACGGACGGCTGTACGGCTTGCGTGATGCGGATGTCGCGACGCGGATCCAAGAAGCGATGGAAGAAGTCGGCGTCAAACATTATCACGTGACGAAAGTCCGTCAGCTTTCCGGAGGTTGGCGGCAACGCCTGGCGCTCGCCGCCGCTCTTTTACATCATCCCGCATTGCTTTTTTTGGACGAACCCACGAGCGGCGCCGATCCGCGCGCGCGTCAAATTTTTTGGGATATCATTCACGATCTCGCCGCGCAGGGCACGACCGTCATTGTTACCACGCACTTCATGGAGGAAGGCGCGCAGTGTGACCGCGTCGGTTTGATGCACTCCGGCAAAATGATTGTGGAAGATACACCGGAACATTTAACCGCGCAATTGCCGGTGACGCTTTGGGAGCATCGCGGCGAAGTCGATTTGCACGCCGTATTACCGCCGGGCGTTTACGTCTACGGCGATCGCATGCGGACGATGGCGGACACGTTGCCGCCCGATTGGCGAAAAGAGGATGTCAGCCAAGTGGAACCGACTTTAGAAGACGCGTTTATTTACTACATGCAGACATCCCGGACGGAGGAACTATGATTCGATTTCGGGCGATGGTCATTAAAGAATTTATTCAAATGTTGCGTGACCCCGCGACGATTGTGATCATGGTCGCCATGCCGATTATTCAGTTGCTTTTATTCGGTTTCGCGCTGCGTACCGATGTCAAGCACATGCCGACCGTCGTTTTCGACCAGGCGCGCGTCACGGAAAGCCGGGAATTGCTCGATACTTTTGTCGGCACAGGCTACTACGATATTACGCACGTCGCGCACAGTTTTGACGACGTCAAACACCAAATCGATTCCGGCGCGGCGAAAGTCGGGATCATTTTCCCGCCGGATTTCGGTGAAAATCTGCGGCACGGTCGCGCGGGTTCGGTGCAGGTCATCGTCGACGCCTCCGACAGCATGACATCCGGCTCCGCCATTTCCACTGCGCAGATTGTCGCGCAAATGAAGTCGCAGGAAGTCGTTCAGTCCCGGCTCATGTCCGCGGGCGGCAAGACTTTCGTCGCGCCGTATGATTTGCGCATTCGGGCCTGGTACAATCCCGATATGGTCTCGGAATTTTACATGGTGCCGGCTATCATGGGCATGGTGCTCACCATGACGCTGGTCGCCATCACGTCGATGGCCATCGTTCGCGAACGCGAGCAGGGAACCCTGGAGCAACTTATGGTCACGCCGCTGAAACCGCATGAACTGATGTTGGGCAAAATCATTCCCTACATCGTCGTCGGTTACACGCAGATCATCATTGCCATTTTGATCAGCCGGATAATTTTCGACGTGCCGTTTGAAGGCAGCATCTTACTATTCTTCTTGTTGACAACCTTCTTCATTATCGCGTCGCTTTCGTTGGGAGTCATGATTTCCACATTTGCTGAAAATCAAATGCAGGCGATGCAACTTTCCGTTTTCGTCATCATGCCGAGCGTCCTCTTATCGGGCTTCATGTTTCCCATCGCCGCCATGCCGACGTTTTTTCAATATGTAAGTCAGGTCATTCCGATGACGCACTACCTCGTCATCGTGCGCGGGATCATGCTGAAAGGCATCGGGATCGTTGATCTTTGGCAACCGACGTTGGCGCTCGCCGTTTTCGTCGTCGTTACGCTGACCGGCGCGGTTCTGCGCTTCAGAAAAACGATGTAAATAAAAAAGCACTCTCTGGCGGAGAGTGCTTTTGTTTGTGATCAATCGTATTGCCGCGGCGAAATTCGGTGCCGATGCTCATTCGAATCACTTTCGGCAGCTTCGCCGGTTTCGTGAATCGTGTCGGCAAGATTTCGGTATAGTATAAGTCGTGTGCGGTTTCAGCGGTTTGGAGTGTTTTTGACGAATTACGCACGGATTTATTTTCTTGCGGAAAATAAATTTAGCGCGGCGGGCGCATCCTTATTTTTCTGCGGAAAAATATAAAATCTCGCGCGCTGTTTTCGCGCAATAAAAAAACGGCCTGCGCCGTTTAACCGCCACCCACTGAAAATGGAGCGGGTGAAGGGAATCGAACCCTCGTAGCCAGCTTGGAAGGCTGGAGCTCTACCATTGAGCTACACCCGCAAGTGGTCGGAGCAGCAGGATTTGAACCTGCGACCCCTTGGTCCCGAACCAAGTGCGCTACCAAACTGCGCTATGCCCCGATGAAAAATATTATAGCAAAGAAAAAATCATTTGTCACGTACTTTTTTATTTCTTTTTTCAATCTCTTGACAAAGATTGGGTTTGCACCCGAAATCCGCTATAATGAAAAGAAGATATAAAATATTGTACCCCAAAGGAGACGAGCATGCAAGCGCCGAGCGATCTGATTACGACGATAAAATTAACCGCGGCGGAATATTTGCGGTGGCAGGAAGTGGCGATAGAGCGGTTTCGGGATGTGCCGGGACTGAGCGCGATACTGCTTGAGATGCAGCAGAATGCGAATTTGTATAATTTCGTCGCGCAAAAAGGCATTTATCAATACCGAACGAAATTGGATCCCGATGTGTGGCAAGAAATTGTGCGGCGCTACACGGCGGCGCGTGAGCAATTGGCGCCGTACGCGACGGCGGAGAATTTACCGGAGCCGCGTCGGCAGGAGTTCGCGCATGTGTTCTCGCGCATGGAGGCGCAGCATGCCGCCTTGACGGAAGCGGTTGACGACTGGTTTTACCAGGAGAGCGCGCGCACTGAACGCAAAGCGCAAAAAGGCTGCCTGGGATTGGGCGTGGCGCTTTTGGCGATCGGCGCATCACCGGCGGCGTTGCTGTGGTGGTGGCTCGCGTAGCGTAAAGATGTTTGATTTTATCTTGCATGCGTAAAATGTTTCTGAAATTTGTCTGACGCGCGCGCAAAATGCATGCGACAGGCAGACGGTTATGCTATAATAACGATAACAATTAAGGAGGGAACGACATGGCGAAACATATTCGTACACTCAATCCGGTGTCCCTGCAACAGACTGCGAAACACGGCGGTTGCGGCGAATGCCAGACCTCGTGTCAATCCGCTTGCAAGACAAGTTGCACCATCGGCAACCAGGTATGCAAACAACAACAACGGTAAACAGCTGAGGTCCTTTGCGCAGGCGAAGGACCTTTTGCATGTAAGGAGAATTCAATGACGGAAGTTTCTGCAGTACAACCTATGATTCACAAGTTTTATTTAAATGGCGAATACATCGTGCTCGATGTCAACAGCGGCTGCGTGCATCTGCCGGATCAGTTGACGTACGAGCTTTTAGATACCTACGATGGGACGAATCCGGACGAAGCGCGGGCGGCGCTCGGCGATCGCTATCCGGCGGCCGAGATTGAAGAAGCGATCGGCGAAGTCGACGAATTGATCGCCGACGGCCTTTTGTTCGCGAAAATGGATCCGGCGTTTACCGTCGCGCTTGAAGAACGTCCGATCGTGAAAGCGTTATGCTTAAATATCGCGCATGACTGCAATCTGCGTTGCCGCTATTGCTTCGCGGGGCAAGGCGGTTACGGTAAATGGCGCGAGCTGATGAGTTTTGATACGGCGCGTCGGGCGGTTGATTTTCTGATCGCGCATTCCGGTCCGCGTAAACATTGCGAGATCGATTTCTTCGGCGGCGAGCCGCTGATGAATTACCATGTGGTGCAGCAGACGATCGATTATATCCGCGCGCAGGAGAAAAAACACGACAAGATTTTCAAGCTGACGCTGACGACCAACGGCATGCTGTTGGATGAGCGCAAGGTGCAATACTTCAATGAGCAGCATGTCAGTCTCGTGTTGAGTTTGGACGGTCGTGAAGAAGTGCATGACGAGATGCGTCCGGGGGTGCGCGGCGAGGGCACGTACCAACCGATCCGCGACCACTTGGCGTACGCGGTGCAAAATCGTAACGGCGAAGAATACTACGTGCGCGGCACATACACGGCCAAGAACCTTGATTTTACGACCGACGTGCTCGATATGGTGGACCAGGGCTTTAACGAGCTTTCCATGGAGCCGGTCGTCAGTGAAGACGACGCGTTCGCGATTACGGAAGAACATTTGCCGCAAATTTTCGCGGAGTACGAAAAATTGGCGCAGGCGTATTTGGATCGCAAACGCGAAGGCCGTCCGTTCCAATTTTTCCATTTCAATATGGATCTCTATCGCGGTCCGTGTTTGCAAAAGCGTTTGCGCGGTTGCGGCGCGGGACATGAATACATGGCGGTTGTGCCGAACGGAGATATCTATCCCTGTCATCAGTTCGTCGGTCGGGACGGGTATGTGATCGGCAATGTGAAGACGGGGCTGTTCGATATGAATACGCCGCGCGCTTTCCGTGAAAATCACGTGTTGAAAAAACCGACCTGCCAAGGTTGCTGGGCGAAATTTTTCTGCTCGGGCGGTTGCCACGCCAACAATGAAACCTTTGCGGGTGACATTCATGAACCGTACAAGGTCAGCTGCGAAATTCAGAAAAAACGCATCGAGTGCGCCATGATGATTCAGGCTAAAATGGCGGATATCGAAGCGGAGCGGGCGCAGGCGGACAGCGTTTCGGCGCGCGCGTAAGATTGTCGCGGGCGACATCGTTTAGTATAATGAAGAGAGTGTACTACCAAAGGAGTGAGAGCTATGCAAAAGAAAATGAAACAGGCAATTTCCGCAGTACTCGTCGGTACCTTATTGACATTCGGCACCGTCGCCAACACCCAGGCGTTTGATTTGGGCCGCGTTTTGGGCGGCGTGTTGAAAGTCGGCGGTATCGGCTACGTAGTAGATCGTTATTCCGATCAACTCAATAATTTTATTAATAAATTGATGCGCGAAAACGACGTCGAATCCAGCTATGCGACGAAAGTCGTGCCGATCATCAGCGTCGGCGATAAAGGCTACATCGGCGCGGCGCAGGTCATCGGCCCGCAAGCGGCGGTGGACGAAGTCGAAGCGGTCGCGCAGGTGGAAGGCAGCTTCAATGACAAGCTGTTCCGCATCCGCGGTCTGGTGCCGGTCGACAGCAAAAATCCTACGCGTCTGAACCGCGTCAGCGGTGTCGGCGTGTCGGCTATTATTGACGTGCGTTTCTAACGGAAAGAGCTGTTTCGCATGGCGAAACAGCTCTTTTTGAAAAACCGAACGATATGTATTTGCGGCGTGATTTTCACGTCAAGGGAAAAGAGGTAATCGAATGAAAAAACGATTGGCGCCGTTGCTTTCGCTTTTATTGGCACTCCCCTGGGCCGCTTACGCCGCCCAGCCGACATTGGCGGATCAGGCGACGATTATTGATACGGTCTTGTACGGTGAAGCGCAGTCGGGCGCCATGCTCGATCGCGTGCAAAAAGCGAGCCGTGACGTGTACGGCGCGAAGCTTGCGCAAGACGGTCTTGCGGAACAGATCGGAACGCTTTATAACGACGTGGTGCGAAGTGATACCACGGAACCGTCGCTGGCGACTCGAGTCAATACGCTCGAATGGCAGCTGCGCAATGAAATCAGTCGCGCGGCGTTAGCCGATCGGATCGGCGCGCTGGAAACCGAAGTATACGGTGAGAAAAAAGGCGGCAGCCTTTCCGCGCGCGTGCTTAGTTTGGAAAAAAGCATTTATAAAAACCGTCACTTTGAATTGCGCGAAGTGGAAATGCCTGCGAACACCGTTTTCCCGATTACGCTTTCCGAAGAAGTAGCGACGAAAATAAATCAGGAGGGCGATGAAATTCGTTTCACGGTCGCGCAGGATGTATTTGTCGATGAGGTCCTCGTGCTGCCGCAAGGCGCACAAGGCACGGGTGTTGTGACAAAAGTGCAACCGCCGCGCAGTTTCGGCCGCAACGGTAAGCTGGAGATCGAGTTCAATCAGGTATTCGGCATCGATGATGAACCGATTGCCACCGTATTGGGACCGGAAGCGAAAGAAAAATTGAAACATGAAGCGGCGGCGCTGGGGGCGTCGGCGGCCGGCGCGATGGTGTTGGGACCGATCGGTTTAGTCGGCGGGTATTTTATTAAAGGCAGCGATGTCGATATGCCGGCGGGAACGGCGCTCTACATTCAGGTGCAGGATACCGTCAAAACGCATGGCGTCGTCAGCGTGGACGGAGCGCCGCAGGCGCGTAAAAATGATCTCGTCGTGACGGCGGAAAACGTCGCGCAGCCGGGCGAAACGAATGCGTCCGCGAAAGAACGTCGGCGCGAAATGAACAATGCGGACTCCGCGTCGGCAGAAGATGTTGCTGACGAAGATCTTGAAACCATTACTCTGCCGAATGAAACGTCCGCGATGACTTCGGCGGAAAATGCGACGACGGCCGCCGGCGTGGCGGAAGACGCGGCGAAAGAAGCGGAAGAGGCGGCGGCGCAAGCGGAAAAGCACGCCTCAAACGCGAAAGTAGCCAAAGAAGTCGCGACGGATGAAAACTCAAGCGATGCGGCGGTAAAACAGGCGAAAGAAGTTGCCGCGACCTCCGAAAAAGAAGCGCATGAAGCGAAAGCCAAGGCCGACGCCGCTGCGGAAACCGCCAAAGTAGCGAAGGACGCGGCGAAAGACGCCGCCAAAAGCGCGAAAGGGAAAGTAACGGCGGAAAAGAAACAGGACGCCGATGAAGTTACCATTGTACCGATTGATGAGGAAGATGAAGACGATCTTCCGGTTGTGATTATTCGTCAGGAATAGGAGCTCATATGAATAGTGCGTGGTGGTCGCGGGCGGCGCTTGCCGCTTTATTGGTGACACCGATGGCGGCGCAAGCGACGCTTTCTTCGCCGATTTACAGCGGCGCGCCGGCTGCGGAAGGACCAGCGCATGTGTACCCGATGCATCCGTCCACGGGAACGGATTGGGTCATTACGGCGGATACCATGAAATACAACGGCACCGACGGGGAAGTTGCGGCGATCGGCAATACGGTCGCGCGTTACGATACGGCGCAATTTGTCACGCCCCGATTGCTCGGCAATCACAAAACGGAAGTATACCGTTTGCCGGATGACGTCGCCTGGACGGACGGCGTGCGTCAGATTGACCTTGCCGTACGTGATCTGGAATATAATGCGGCGGAGGATACGGCGGTATTTGCGAATGCCAAGGGCTACTATTCACGCTTGTACATCGAAGCCGGTCGCGGCGAGTTTTCGCAAGGCGCGAACACCGGCATACTGCAAGGAGCCATGGTGACAACACCGTCGGCGGTAGCCGACACTCCCGATTACCGCATCGAAGCGGAAACGATTACGATCATTCCGCAGGAATCGTTGCTGGCGGAAGATGTCAATTTTTATATCAAAAATAAACGGATTTTCCACCTGCCGCGTTATCGCGTGAACATGGAGCCGGGACGCAGCAGCAGCGTGGCGTCATTTTTACCGCGGCCTTCGTATAAAGCGCACAACGGTTTCGGTTTCAAAGCGAAGATGGAGTATCCTTTGGGCCAACGTACCGAGGCGTTCTTTAACTACGCGTGGTACACCAAGATCGGTTTCAAGCCCGATATCGGCGTACGCTACTACGCGCCGTACGGAGAATGGAAAATCCATTACAGCAAGGAAGAAAGTCGCTTAAATGACGAATCCGTCTGGATTCAAAAACGGCCGGAATTCATCTTCACGAGTCGGCCGTACCATTTCGGCGCGCGTCCGATTTACGCTCGGGCGCAGCTCGATTGGGGCGATTGGAAAGAGGGCGCCATGAGCGGCAGCCACAGCGGCTACAGCTTGCTTTTGGCGACCGATCCTTTGCGTTTGTCGGAGCGCGCGAAACTGACGTTGGCGGCAGGGTATTGGAAAGATTTTTACGGCTACGGGGATATGGACCGCAGCAATTTCTACTACGGCGCGCGTTTAGATTATGACGCGGGTCGCACGCAATGGTGGACGGGCACGCAGATTAACCGACTTTCCGGCGAGACTCCGTACCGATTTGACAGGTTGGACTTGGAACAACCAACATTTGTGGGTTTCAAATATAAAATTGATCGTCTTAACGCGTTCGGCGCGGAATATACATGGGACCTCGTCAACGGCGACTTAAAGCACGCGGACTACACCTGGTATCGCGACATGCATTCGCTGGCGGGAACGCTGACGTATCGCGCCAAAGATAAAGAGTGGCGTTTGGACGTGTGGGCGAAGGATTTCTGATGTTCGGGAGCAAAGTCGGTGCAACGCTGAAGACAGGCGCTCGACGTATTTCAAAATGGTACTATTTGGCAGGCGCGACGACATGTGTCGTCGCTCTTTGCATGCTGGGCGCGATGCCGTCGGAGCAGCCGCTCGCCGTGACGCCTGCGGTTTCTCCCGTCGTAACTGTATCCGACAGCAGCGCGAATACGCTTTCGATTTCGCATCGTGGCCAGGCGCGCCAACCCTTTGGCGCCATGACGCCCGCGGACGAAATAAAACAGGGCAAGGCGGCGGCTTTTGACGCGGCGCAAGAGGAAGTTCATTCGCAAGCGGCCGTTACCGCAACTCCCGTGATTATTTGGAACGGCACGATGACCGAAGGCGCGACGACGCTCGCGTTGCTGA
>NZ_JAHAHH010000130.1 GCF_018373335.1 Negativicoccus succinicivorans | reverse complement strand
TATTAAGCGCCAGCCCTTTGGAAATAACGATATCCTTATTCGTATACCCTAACGCTGTTAATATTTCGGGGGCGGTGGTTAAGTGAATCATCTGCCTATCCGAAACCGTATCATCATTTAGTACGGCGATAAACCTTTCACCTTCCCGCTCGAACTCGGCGCGCTCTTTCTCCGTGATAAAAGTCACGGTTTTATCTTGTTGTAGATACTGCGCCGCCATTTTGTCCGCCGCGTCCGGTGTATATTCGTTCATAGCAAAAAGCGGGTGCATGTCAAGATAATCTGTCGCGACAAAGTCTGTATGCCCCATGTCGTGCATCATTTGCGTAAATACTTTAGCGCGTTTTGCCCACAAATAAGCCGCCTGATGTGCGCTTTCCTGTGCGTCTCCGCCGACGTTATCCATGTATTTTTTTACATCGTCGTACACTTTCATTTCGTCCGGAGATAAGTACATGCGCAAGGACACGGCTTTTTCTTTCTGCAACTCGTCAAACGTATCTTTGTAGGCGTCTATCGTGTTCAACGCATCGACCATTTTGCGCCCGTTTTCGATCTGTTGTAACGCGTCCTCGTATTCTTGTTCGCTTTTGATTACGCCGCTTGACCGGAAATATTGCACCTCTTTTTCTTCTTCGTCAAGCATTATTCTGTAAAATTCGTCTGTTCGCGGCTTGCGTTTATATGTCGCGTAAAAATCTTTATACCATTGCGGATTGCTTGACATGCGCAACATTCTGTCCTGATCGTAAACAGAATCACGCCCCGGAACAAGTTCAATTGCGCCGTCCGCCAAGTCTTTGCGCATGCTATTAAGTTGATCGGCAAACTCCTGTTCGATACCGTCTATAATTCCCTTGCGTACCGTCTTGCGCGCCGCGCCCAAGTCCAGCGGATTCGCCACAAGTACCTGCCGGATTGTTTCTTTGTCCGCATCGTCCGCCGCTGAAAATTTATCAGCCAACACGCGATCGGTCGCATGGATCATTCTGTCAATATCGTCTTGCAGTTCTTGCGCGTACTTGCTTGCGGCCATGTTTTCCCAATGCGCCGCCATTTCCGCTTGTGTCGTTCCGTCTTGCGTCCACGCGCTTGCCTTGTCTACCGCCGCCCGTTCCTGTTCCGTAAAATCTTCTTGCAAATATACGCCAACCGGCACTTCCAGCCGGCCTTCCGTTTCAATTGCCGTCTGCAAGGCTTGTTCCGACACGATATTACTGCTTACCATGTTATTCAAGATATTGCGGCCATTTTCTGTTTCCATAAGCGCGTTAGCATCAACAAAAAAAGCGCCAAGACCTTGTTTGTCTGCCGCCTCTTGTACCGACTTTGTATATAATTCCGGATCTTTTTTGAATAACGCGCTCGCCTGTTTGTCCGCTTCAAGGTCGCGCA
>NZ_JAHAHH010000024.1 GCF_018373335.1 Negativicoccus succinicivorans | reverse complement strand
AAAACGGTGAGGCATATGATCAGAGAAAAGTATGGATTGGCGGCACAGTAACGGCTTTACGTCGGCTTTTGACGAAACGCAATGAGCAAATGGGCTTTGCCACGGTAGAAGACTTCGGGGCCAATATCGAAGTCGTGGTTTTCCCTAATCTTTGGGAAGACGTCGCGGCATTGTTAGCGGTGGACGCCGCTGTTTTGATCGAAGGCCGGACGCAAGCCAATGAGCGCGAAACGAAAATTATTGCGCAGGCGGTATATCCGCTGGAACTGGTCGCCAATCAAACCGTCGTAGTGCCGGAGTGGAACGCGATGAAATCCGCTGCGATACCTGAGGAAGCGCAGTCAACGGGCTCGACTCCGCACGTGTCGGAGTCGGAAGTGTCGCTTGCGCCGGGGAGGATGCCGAAAGAAATTAATTTGCACATTGACGCGGCGCATGAGGGTGTTTCTGTGAGCCAAGCCTTGGCAACTATTTTAACGACGCATCACGGAACGATACCGGTTACATTAATTGTGGAGCGAACCGGTCTGACGGTCCCAATGAATGAAGCGTACTATATTGATGGCAGTCGTGAAGTGATTACGAAGCTGCAAGCCCTTTTGGGAAACGATAAGGTTGGAATGAAGGAGTCTTAAATGCAGATTTTAGTGTGTGTAAAGCAGGTGCCGGATACGTCGCAGGTCAAACTGGATCCGAAAACAAATCGACTGCAACGAGCGGGTGTGCCGAATATTTTGAATCCTTTTGATGAACACGCAGTGGAAGAAGCACTCGCATTAAAAAACAGTTATGGCGCGACGGTCACGGTTATTACAATGGGGCCGCCGCAAGCGAAGGAAGTGCTCAAAGAGTGTTTAGCCAAAGGGTGCGATCATGCGTATTTAATCAGTGATCGCGCATTCGGCGGAGCCGATACGTTGGCGACGGCGTATACGCTGGCAACGGCGATTCGTACGCTCGGTGTTTTCGATTTGATTTTCTGCGGGAAACAGGCCATTGACGGAGATACGGCGCAAGTGGGGGCACAAATTGCGGAAATGCTCGACTGGCCGCAAGTCAGCGGAGCCGTAGCTTTTACACTGAAAGGAACTACGGCACAAGTCGTACGCGAGCATGAGGACGGCTACGAGACGATAAAAGTAGAATTGCCGGTACTGGTGACGACTACTAAACATCTGAATACGCCGCGCTATCCTTCACTTCGTGGGCTGATTGCAGCACGCACGGCGGAAATAAAAACGCTCACGGCGGCGGATCTTCCTGTTGAACCGGAACGAATCGGTATGGTCGGTTCGCCGACGCAGGTGCGTCGTGTGTATACGCCGGAAGGGCACAGCCGCGGCGAGATTTTTGCTGATTTGTCCGAGCCACAAGCGGTGCAGGCTTTGCTCACCAAACTCAAAGAGCGCGGTTTCCAACGCCAAGGAGGTGCCCAATGAACGAACAAGCACATCACCTTTATGTTGTCGCGGAGCATTTTGAAGGGAAGCTGCGACCGGTTACCATGGAACTGATCGGTAAAGCACACGAATTGGCGGAAGTGAGCGGGGAAGAAGTTCATGCCGTGCTCATCGGGAAAGATGTAGAAGGCTTGACGCAAGATCTCATCGCGGTCGGTGCAGACGTGGTGCATTATTTGACGGCGAGCGAATTAAAAGAGTATTCGACAGAAGGATACACCTATGCACTCGAGCAGCTGTGCCGTGAAGTCCAACCCGCTGCGATTTTAATCGGAGCCACCCACAACGGACGAGATCTGGCACCGCGCCTTTCGGCGCGACTGCAATGCGGCGTAGTGGCCGACTGCACCGATATTAAGATGGATTCCGAAACGCGTTCGTTGACATGGACGCGTCCTGCGCTGGGAGGCAATATTTTAGCGGATATCATTTGTCCGAAACACCGACCGCAAATGGGTACGGTGCGCCCGAACGTATTTCCGAAACCGGCGCCGGATTCGTCTCGAAAAGGGCGTGTTGAGACATTAGCAGTAGAAATCCCCGCAGGTACCATTCGTACACTTCGTACGGATTACGAACATGTACCGCAGGAAGAGGTCAATCTCGAAGATGCGGAGATTATTATCAGCGGCGGTCGCGGTATGGGGTCGGCGGAAGCATTTCAAAAATTGCACACGTTGGCTCGGAAGTTGGGCGGTACTGTCGCGGCTTCGCGTGCGGCCGTTGATGCCGGTTGGGAACCGTCCATTCATCAAGTCGGTCAAACCGGCAAAAATGTCGGCCCGAAAATTTATTTTGCTTTCGGTATTTCCGGTGCGATTCAGCACCTTGCCGGAATCAGCGGCGCGGATATGGTGATCGCAATCAATAAAGACCCGAATGCTCCGATTTTTCAACGCGCTGATTATGGTATTGTCGGTGATGTTCATATCGTTTTAAAAGAAATGTTGGCGCAACTCGAGGAGGACTAATATGGATTCGGTCATGTCCAAACGTACCAAGATCGTTTGTACCGTAGGTCCGGGTACCGATGCACCGGGAGTACTGGAACGCATGATTGCGGCCGGTATGAATGTGGCGCGGTTCAACTTTTCGCATGGTACGAATGAAGAACAGGGACGGCGTATGGAGGCCGTTAAAGCAGCGGCGGAGAAATTAAAAACACCGGTCGCTTTGATGTTGGACACCAAAGGACCGGAAATGCGACTTGGCTTTTTTGCCGAAGGCTCGACCGAACTCGTACAAGGAACGTCATTTAGCTTGCTAAGTGAAACTGTTCTCGGCAATGAACATCAGGCTACCGTCTCCTATCCGGAATTATGGCGGCAGACACGACCGGGGCAACCGATTCTGTTGGCAGACGGCTTGGTTCGTTTGCTGGTTACCGATGTCAAACCCGGCAAAATTAAGACCGTGGTGGAAAATACCGGCGTTGTCAGCGATCGGAAACGAGTAGCGTGTCCTTCGCTGCCGTTGTTATTGCCGGCGCTTTCCGAGGCCGACAAAGAGGATCTGCTGTTTGGCGTCGCAAAAGACGTTGATTATGTGGCGGCATCATTCATCCAACGCGCGAATGACATTGTTGAGATTAAGCGCTTTCTCGAACAAGCGGGCGGAAGCCATATTCGCGTTATTGCTAAAATTGAAAATGAAGAAGGCTTACGCAATATAGCGTCCATTATGCAGCAAGCAGATGGAATGATGGTGGCGCGCGGCGACTTGGGCGTGGAAATTCCGCCGGAACGTGTGCCGCTGCTGCAAAAAGAAATGATTTCTCTTTGTAATCGGCTGGGCAAACCGGTTATTACGGCTACCCAAATGTTGGAATCGATGATTGTCAATCCGCGGCCGACTCGTGCGGAGACAAGCGATATTGCGAATGCGATTTTAGACGGCACCGATGCGATTATGCTCAGCGGTGAAACGGCGAACGGTAAATATCCGGTGACGGCAGTCGAGACCATGTTCAAAGTGGCGCAGTATACAGAACGCAGCCCGCTGTACCAACAACGTCCGCGGCCGTTGCCGGATGAAATGGCGGTGACTACGGAAGCCATCAGTCAGTCTACGGTAACGATTGCGCAAAATTTGCACGCCAAGGCCATTTTAACGGCCAGTGAATCGGGGCGTACAGCGCTCATGGTTTCCAAATATCGCCCGGGCTGTCCGCTTGTTATGGTATCCCCACATTTGCGTTCATTGCGCCGCGCAGCTCTTTACTGGGGAGTTACGCCGATTATCGGTGAATCCACTGAAAACACTGATAGGATGGTCAATATGACGGTCGCTGCCGCATTGCGCGCCGGTGTCATTGATGATGGTGATCTGGTCGTCATCACTGCCGGTGTTCCGTCCGGTAAAGAGGGCACCACTAATATGATTCGCGTTCATGTGGCAGGACAGGTCCTTTTGAAAGGAATGGGCGTCGGTAACGGATCCGCTACCGGAAAAATAGTTTTGGCGAAGCCGCAAAATATTTCCGTATTTCAGCCGGGCGATATTTTAGTTGTTGACACAATGGATGAAAATATCGTGCCTTATGTGCAGCAAGCCGGCGCCATTATCGCGGTAGAAGAAGGATTGACCAGTCCCTCTGCCGTGATCGGACTGGAATGGAAAAAACCGACGGTGGTAGGAGTGAAGCAGGCGTTGACACGTCTTCTGACCGGTGAACGAGTGACGGTAGATGCGGCGCGCGGCTTTATTTATCGCGGTTGCGTCAATGCGAGGTAAACGAAACTTTGACACGTTTATATCACTTGTTTATAATAAACTTATTCCGTAACTATACATTAGATGGGGTGAAATCATGGCGAATTTAGAAGTCGGTGCACCGGCACCTGCGTTTACGGCACTTGCCGATAATGGCCAAATGGTAACAAAAGACAGCCTCAAGGGCCAAAAAGTAATTTTGTATTTTTATCCCAAGGATAAAACACCCGGTTGTACTCTCGAAGCGCAAAATTTCCAGCGCTATATCGGAGACTTCCAAACGCTTGGTTATGCCGTATACGGAATTAGTCGCGATGATGTAAGGTCACATCAGGACTTCAAAGCGAAAGAAGAGTTGGCATTTACTCTCTTGAGTGATCCCCAAGGGCAGATGTGCCGCGATTTCGGCGTGCTGCAAACGGAAGATCCCGGTGAAAAAATTGCCCGCTCGACCTTTGTTATGGATCAGCAAGGGGTACTTACGCATATTTATCATGGCGTAAAACCCGCGACTCACATTCAGGAAATACTTAAGGATTTGCAAGCTTAGGAGGATGAAAGTGGAACAAACAGTCGCTCCGGTTGAAATGAAAAAAAGAAAAGATATTGCTTTTTATAACTATGAATATACGACACTGGACCAAGTTAAAATCAGTCCGCTTGATCGCGGCTATTACTTCGGTGACGGTGTTTATGAAGTGACGAAAGTGCATAATGGTAAATGCTTTGCTCTTTCGTACCACCTCGATCGTCTTTACCGATCGCTGCGGCTCATGAAAATTCCGGCGACGATCGCGCCGGACGAGTTGACGGAGCTGCACGATGTTCTGGTCGAAGAAAGCGGCATCCAAAACGGTTCCGTTTACCTGCAGATCACCCGCGGTACCGCACCGCGCGTGCATGCGTTCCCGGAAGGTATTACCCCCAATATTTTGATGTACGTCAACGAGGATAATCCCCACAAAGCGGAATTGGCGGAAAACGGTGCGAAAGTTATTACCATTGATGATATCCGTTGGCAGCATTGCGACATCAAAAGCTTGAATTTGATTCCCAACGTACTGGGAGCGGAAAAAGCGCGTCATAAAAAATGCGCGGAAGCGTTCCAGTTCCGTGGCGATGAATTAATGGAAGGTACCAGCTCGAACGTTTTCATGGTACGTGACGGTATTTTGTGGACACGTCCCGCGGATGATTTGATTTTGAAAGGTATCACCCGCCAGCTGATCATTACAAAAGTAGCACCGAGTTGCGGCGTCACCGTTATTGAGCGTAAAATCGATCGGGAATATCTGGCGAAAGCGGAAGAAGTATTCTATACGAGCACGACCGACGGCATTATTCCGGTTCTGAAGATTGATAAAGAAACGGTGGGAGACGGCACGATCGGACCGGTCACGAAAGCGTTGCAGGAACGGTATGCAGGTCTGATGGCGGAAGGGCTGCCGTGATTTTTTAAACGAAAATAAAAGCTTTACTTTTCACTTGAATTCAGGTAAACTTAACAAGTGAATTTCGACTTTGCTCGGTTGGCCGAATCTCCGACGGTATACTTGGCAAAGCGCAGATGAAATCAAGGAGGAATTACTATGTTGACTTTGGAACAGAAACAGAAACTTATCGAGGAAAACCGCGTTCACGATACGGACACCGGTTCTCCGGAAGTGCAAATTGCGATCTTGACGGCTCGTATTAACTACCTGACCGATCATTTGAAAGAGCACAAGAAAGATCATCATTCCCGTCGCGGCCTGTTGAAATTGGTTGGTCAGCGTCGCGGTTTGTTGGATTACCTGCGTCGTAAAGATATCGAACGCTATCGTAATCTCTTGGACAAGTTGAATTTGCGCAAATAACAAAAAAGAAGCGGCAAAGCCGCTTCTTTTTATTTTACAAAAGCAGATAATTTTTTTGTAGAAATATTTGAAATTTATGATATTTACACAGATTGGTTGCGCGAGATACGTGACTTTTGTTAAAATTATCATTAGGTATTAGTATGTAGTGATAATTTAGCGAAAGGAGTCGCCATGAAATTAGTCAGAGACCAGCGACGAGAGAAGATCGTCACCATGCTGCGCGAGCAACCGTTTTTGACGGATGAAGACTTAGCGGACGGCTTGGGCGTTTCGGTGGCGACGATTCGTTTGGACAGAACCGCGTTGGATATACCGGAAGTACGCGTGCGGCTACGCAAAGCCGCTGCTAAAAACACACCCCCGACGGAGCAAAAAGCGGTATACGGTAAATTATTGGAATACAATTCCAAACGCTCCGCGTTATCGATGTTGACGGTGACGCCTCATCTGGTCGATGCCACAGGATTTGTACCGGCCCAGACGCTTTACGGGATGGCAACGGCTTTGGGGGACAAAGTGTTGGATTTACCCAGTGCGGTATGCGGTGTCGGGAACATTAAATATAAAGTGCCGGTGCGCGTTGGTGACACACTTGTTTGGAAACTTACGGTTGTGCGTCAGCGAGGTTCGGAACATTACGTTTGGGCCAAATGTTTACGTGATTGCGCCGAAGTGTTTCGAGCTAAATTTATTTTAAAATCATATTCTGAGGTGCGACTATGAAAGCAATAGCAGTAGATGCAATGGGTGGCGATTACGCGCCCGTGGAAATTGTTCGCGGAGCGTTGGATGCGGTTCGATCCTGGCGGATTCCGGTGGTTCTCGTCGGGGATGAGGCGCAGATTTTGCCTCTCGTCAAAGCAGCAGGAATGGCAAATGATCCCCTGGTAAAAGTTCAACATGCAAGCCAAGTCATCGGGATGGATGAACATCCGGGGATGGCGTATCGTAAGAAAAAAGATGCCTCCATCGTGGTGGCCGCGAAGCTGGTCAAAGAAGGGCATTGCGGTGCGCTGGTTGCGCCCGGTTCAACGGGGGCTGCGGTAACGGCAGGTCTGTTCGGCTTGGGGCGTATCAAAGGAATTCGTCGGCCGGCGATTGCAACTCCTTTGCCGACACAGGATGGAGGCACTACGCTTTTGATTGATTCGGGGGCCAGCGCCAATCCGGGTGCCGAAAATTTATTGCAGAACGCTTTGTTGGGGCATGTGTTTATGCAGCGAGTATATGGTGTCGTAGAGCCGCGCGTCGGTTTGTTGAATATCGGTACCGAAGAGATCAAAGGCAGTAATGTCGTTACGGAAGTATATCCTCAGATGCAAGAACAATCGGTTTACCGGTTTATCGGCAACGTCGAAGGACGGGATATTCCGAAACGTGTGGCCGATGTCGTTGTGTGTGACGGCTTTACGGGCAATGTCGTTTTGAAATTTGCGGAAGGCATGGCCACTATGATGATGCATCTTTTAAAAGATGCGGTAATGAAAAACGGTTGGCGCGCTAAATTAGGCGGTTGGCTTTTACGGCCGGCGCTGAAGCAAGCGTTGAAAAAAGTAGATTACGCGGAGTACGGCGGGGCACCGCTTTTGGGAGTGGAAGGCGGTTTGGTGATTTGTCACGGTGCATCCAAGGCAAGGGCGATTCAAAATGCCGTACGGCTTGCGTCACATATTGCAGATTCAGAAATGGTAGAACATATCAAAACAGCTTTAGAAACGGTGGCCGCAACGGATGGAAAGTAATATGTTGCGCCGGATCGGAATTTTAGGAACCGGCTCGTATGTGCCGGAACATATCCTTACCAATGCGGATTTAGAAAAAATGGTGGACACGTCAGATGAATGGATTCGGACACGCACGGGCATTCGTGAACGGAGAATTGCCGAACCCGGAACATCGACTGTCTCGTTAGCGAAAAAAGCGGCAGAAAAAGCAATGGCGGACGCCGGTGTTACTGTAGGGGAAATTGATCTTGTGGTCGTGGCGACATGCACGCAAGATACTATCGCGCCTTCGACAGCTTGCGCTTTACAGGATATGTTGGGGATTCCCGCGGCGGGCGCATTCGACCTGTCTGCCGGGTGCAGCGGTTTTGTGTATGCGACTGCAGTAGCAAGTCAAATGTTAGCTACCGGTTTATATCAGAAGGCTTTGGTTGTCGGCGCAGAAGTATTGAGCCGCTTTGTGGATTGGACGGATCGAAACACCTGTGTGCTTTTCGGTGACGGCGCCGGAGCGGTTGTTTTAGGGGAAGTGGCAACCGGAGGTATTGGCGGAATCGATCTCGGATCGGACGGCTCCGGGCGCGGCGCACTGGGGATTTTCGGCGGACCTTTTCATGGTGATTTGCATCCGGAACTCGCCGACCGGAAAATGGCGATTCGCATGAACGGTAAAGATGTCTTTAAATTTGCGGTAAACGTTATCGGAGAATCTACCGGAAGAGTGCTTACTAAATGCGGTCTTACCTATGATGACGTGGATCTTTTGATCCCGCATCAAGCGAACGAGCGGATCATTCAAGCCGCAGCCAAGAAAACCTCTTTACCCGCAGAACGCATTTTTGAAAATTTGGATCGCTACGGCAATACGTCCAGCGCATCGATTGCAATCGCGTTGGATGAAGCGGTGCATACCGGTCGAATTAAAAGCGGCGATCGGGTCGTCTTAGCGGGATTTGGTGCCGGCTTAACCTGGGCCAGCCTTTGTATGGAATGGCGGTAGCGGAATGAAAACGAAACTGACAGAATTATTGGGAATTGAAGCACCGATTATTCAAGGTGGCATGGCTTGGCTCGGGACTTGGGAATTGGCTTCCGCTGTTTCGGAGGCCGGCGGTCTCGGTGTGATTGGGGCCGGTAATATGCCGGGCGATCTTCTTCGTGAACAGATCCGTCAGGTGAAAGCGCATACGAAGAAACCCTTCGGTGTCAATTTGATGCTGCGTTCACCTTTTGTTGAAGAGTGTGTAACAGTCGTTTGTGAGGAAAAAGTGCCGGTCATTACAACCGGTGCGGGAAATCCGGGCAAGTATATTGAGCGTTTTAAAGCGTCCGGCGCCAAAGTCATTCCTGTCGTTTCCGCTGTGGCGTTAGCCAAACGGTTGGCAGGCGTCGGAGTAGATGCCGTTATTGCAGAAGGACTGGAAAGCGGCGGCCATGTCGGCAAAGTAACCACCTTGGCCCTGGTACCGCAAGTGGTAGATGCAGTAGAATTGCCCGTTATTGCGGCCGGCGGTATTGCCGATGGCCGGGCTTTGATCGCTATGTTGGCATTGGGAGCGGTCGGAGTGCAGATGGGTACACGCTTTGTAGCCAGTGAAGAATGTATTGCCCATCCGGCATATAAGGAAGCGCTTTTGAAAGCACGGGATCGTTCGACGGTGATTACCGGGCGCACGACGGGACATCCGGTGCGGGTGATCGCCAACGCTCTTTCCCGACAGTATGAAAAACTGGAAAGCATCAACGCGCCGTTAGCGGAAATCGAAGGGCTTGGTGCGGGGAGTTTGCGCCGGGCGGCGATTTTGGGAGATACGAAGACAGGATCAATTATGGTCGGACAAATTGCAGGCTTAGTGAACGATATCAAACCGGTACGTGAAATTATTACTTCGATTATCAAAGAAGCTGCCGTCGCGCAGCAACGTATCAGCGAGGTGAAGGTATGAAAACGGCATTTTTGTTTCCCGGTCAGGGTTCGCAAAAAGTAGGAATGATGCAGGACTTGGCGGCGCAATATGAAAGCGTACGCAACCGTTTTGAAGAAGCGGATGAAGCGCTTGGCTGGAAGCTGAGTGAATTAATTTTTGAAGGTCCGGCAGAAAAATTACAGCAGACTCAGTATACCCAGCCGGCGATTTTGACGGCAAGCGTAGCGGCCTATGATCTGCTCGCACAAGCGGGGATTACCGCGGAATATCTTGCGGGTCATAGCTTGGGAGAATACTCAGCACTTGTGGCGGCGGGCTCGATTTCGTTTGTAGATGCGGTACGTACCGTACACGCGCGCGGAAAGTTCATGCAGGAAGCCGTACCGATCGGAGAGGGCGGTATGGCGGCGATCATTCGCCTGGATCGCGAAAAGATTATCGCGATTTGCGAAGAGATTTCCGCACAAGGCAAAATCGTGCAGGCCGTGAATTTCAATTGCCCCGGACAGGTCGTCATTGCGGGGACGATAGACGCGGTGGCGGCGGCGTGTGAGAAGATGAAAGAAGCGGGCGCGCGTCGAGCGATTCCGTTGCCGGTTTCGGCACCGTTTCACAGCACATTGATGCAGCCGGCGGCCGAAAAATTGGCGCAAGTCTTGCATACAATCGAGATCAAAGAGGCGCAAATTCCCGTGATCGCCAATGTGCATGCGCAACCGGTTCATACGAGTGCGGAAATTCGCGAGTCGTTAATCGAACAGGCAGCCCACCCGGTTCTTTGGGAGGACAGCATGCATGTACTTTTAGCCAAAGGTATAGATACTGTGGTAGAAGTAGGTCCGGGCACCGTCTTAAGCGGTTTTATGAAAAAAATCGAATCCGGTGTACATCGGGAACATGTCGAAGATGTTACCAGCCTGGAGGCTACTTTGACATATTTTGGGGAGGTACAAAATGACAACTAAAACAGCACTTGTTACCGGAGCATCACGCGGAATCGGGAAGGCAGTGGCGGTTGCGTTGGCGCAGGCCGGTTATGACATTGCGATTAATTACTCCAGCAATGTAAGCGCGGCGGAAGAAGCGGCGCAAGCGGTGAAAGCATGCGGTCAAAAAGCCGTTTTGGTACAGGGCGACGTTTCCCAAAAAGAGGAAGCGGAACGCATTGTGGCCGAAACGCAAAAAGAATTTTCGCACATTGACGTGCTGGTAAATAACGCCGGTATTACCCGCGACACCTTGGTGCGGCGGATGAAAGAGGCCGACTGGGACGCTGTTTTAAGCACCAACTTAAAAGGTGTTTTCTTGATGACGCAAGCCGTCATCGGCGATATGTTTAAGCAACGCCGCGGCGTTATTATTAACATGAGCTCCGTCGTCGGTGTGACGGGCAATATCGGTCAGGCCAATTATGCTGCTGCCAAAGCAGGCGTTATCGGCCTGACGAAAGCGAATGCGAAAGAATTTGCGGCGCGCGGTATTCGTGTAAATGCGATTGCGCCCGGGTTTATTCATACAGATATGACCAGAGGATTGCCGGACAAAATCAAAGAGAGTCTGATCAAGCAAATTCCTCTGGGAGCGATGGGAGAGCCGGAAGATATTGCCGCTGCGGTGCGTTTTTTGGCCTCCGATGAAGCGAAGTACATTACCGGACAAGTGTTGCAAGTCAACGGCGGTATGGCTATGTAGTTGACGCTACCGGGCAGTTTGTCATAACCCGTTAGATGTAATATAATAAACCAAAACCGGAAAGGTGGTGAAACCATGAACAATACATTTGAAAAGGTACGCGCGATCGTTGTAGAACAGTTGGGTGTGGATGAAGCGGATGTACAAATCGACTCCACTTTCATTGATGATCTTGGCGCGGATTCTTTGGATATCGTTGAATTGATTATGGCGTTTGAAGAAGAATTTGAAATTGAAATCCCTGATGATGTAGCCGAAAAAATTAAAACCGTTAAAGATACGGTCGACTACATTGACAAGAATATTGCGTAATTGAGGTCGAAACCGGGAAGCGCTCGCCTCCCGGTTTTCCCGTTTTATGCTTTTATCATAAGATCAGCGTGTGTCGATTAGAACGGCACAACAGCTTTATAATAACAGTAGTACACATGCCATTATGATGAAGTGTTACAATTAAAGATGTAAAGGCACTTACGCAGGCGTGATGAATCATAGATAATGAAACTGGACGAGGTGGAAAATATGCGCAAGCGCGTAGCAGTAACAGGTCTTGGTATTATTTCTCCGGTCGGCATCGGCAAAGAGACTGTATGGCAAAATTTATTGGCTGGGAAGTCGGGTATTAAACGGATCACTGCGTTTGATACGACGGATTTTGCCGTGCGTATTGCCGGTGAAGTCGAAGGTTTTACCGCGACCGATTATATGGATCGTAAAGAAGCGCGTCATATGGATCGATTTGCTCATTTTGGTGTAGCCGCGGCCAAAATGGCGGTGGAAGACGCCAAGATTGATTGGAACGCGTTGGACCATGATCGGATCGGTGCGGTGGTCGGCACCGGTATCGGTGGTATCACCACGATCGAAGAAGCAGCGGATCGTCTTGCGAACCGCGGCCCTTCCCGCGTCAGCCCGTTTGCGATCCCGATGATGATCGCCAACATGGCGGCCGGTCAAATCTCTATTGCATTGGATGTGCGAGGTCCGGTCATTACGGATGTGACGGCATGCGCGTCGGGGACAAATGCGATTGGCGATGCGTTGCGCATGATTCGTTGCGGTGATGCGGATATTGTCATTGCGGGTGGTGCCGAAGCGGCCATTAGTCCGTTGCCGTTCGCCGGCTTTATCGCAATGAAAGCGCTCTCCACGTTTGACGGTGAGCCGGAAGAAGCATCGCGTCCGTTTGATGCAACACGGGACGGCTTCGTTTTCGGTGAGGGCGCGGCCATGCTTGTGTTGGAAGAATGGGATCATGCGGTGGAACGCGGCGCGCATATTTATGCGGAATTGTGCGGCTATGCGTCGAATGGTGATGCGTACCATATTACGGCACCGGCTCCGGAAGGGCGCCAGGCTCAAAAGTGCATGGAAAGAGCGTTGCAGGATGCGCAATTAACTGTGCAGGATATTGATTATATCAATGCGCACGGAACGGCGACACCGCTCAATGATAAAAATGAAACGCACGCTATCCGCGCGTTGTTTGGTGCGGAAGCGGATCGTTTGGTGGTGAACTCCACCAAATCAATGACCGGCCATTTACTCGGTGCTGCCGGTGCTGTGGAAGCGGTTGTTATGGCGCTTTCGATTGAAAACGACGAAGTTCATCCGACGATCAACTTGAAACATCCGGATTCGGATTGTGATTTGGACTATGTGACGGAAGGCGCGCGCAAAGTGAAAGTACGTGCGGCCATGTCGAACTCATTCGGCTTCGGTGGTCAAAATGCGGTGATTATAATGCGCAAACCGGAAGGAAATGACTGATGACTCCATCGGAAGTACGGCGTAAACAGATTCAAAATTTTGCCGCTGAACATCATATCCCGGTGCAGGATCATTCCCTTTTGAGTACGGCCCTGACGCATACATCCTATGCGAATGAACATCGGCAACAGGGGATACATGATAATGAGCGGCTCGAATTTTTAGGCGATGCCGTGCTGGACTTGGTGATTGGAGAGTATCTTTTTCGTAAATACCCGGCTTGGCCCGAAGGGGATTTGACACGCGCCAAAGCGAGCGCGGTTTGCGAGCCTGCTTTGGCTTCTTGCGCCCGTAAATTTCACTTGGGTGAAACCTTGCGACTGGGTAAAGGCGAAGAACACACCGGGGGACGACAAAGGGCATCGATTCTGGCGGATGCATTTGAAGCGGTGGTTGGCGCGATTTATCTTGATACATCATACGAAACGGCCACGGAATTTATCATGGAGCATTTGAAACCGTACCTGGATCTGATTGACAGCGGTGATTACACGCGCGACTATAAAACAGAATTGCAGGAGTTTTTGCAGCAGGATGGAGATGTGGATCTCCGTTATAATTTGCTGCGTGATGAAGGTCCGGATCATGATAAAACGTTTTATATGGAAGTGGAATTGAATGGCGAGGCAGTCGCCTCCGGTGTAGGGAAAAGCAAAAAAGCGGCCGCGCAACAAGCAGCGCAAGCCGCATTGCAAAAGTTACAGACAAATGGAGGAGCGCGGTCGTGACCGCGCTTTTTTTACAATGAGAGAAGCGATTATTCCCATCTTTATTCCGCATGACGGCTGTCCGTATCGTTGCAGTTTTTGCAACCAGTGGAAATTAACGGCACAGACAGAGCGTACTACGCCGGCTATGGTCGCGAAAACGATTGCGGAATATCTTGCTTCGACGGCGCGGCCGTATCGTTGGCAGGTAGCGTTCTACGGCGGCTCTTTTACCGCGCTCAGTGAAGAGCGGCAGCGGACACTGCTCGCGCCGGCCAAATATGCATGGGAAAAAGGTGATGTGGCCGCATTGCGTCTTTCTACGCGGCCGGATTGCATTAGTGTCGAAAATACCGCTTTTTTATATGCGCACGGCGTACGTACGGTAGAGCTCGGTGTGCAAAGTTTAGATGACAGCGTTTTATGGCAGGCCCGTCGCGGCCATCGCAGTGCGGTGGTGGCGAAAGCGATAGAAATTCTTCGCGGAGGCGGTATGCAGGTAGGTATACAACTTTTGCCCGGTCTTTACGGCGAAACTTTTGCGACATTGCGCAAGACCATTCGGGCAACGGTCGCTTTGACCCCTGATTTTGTGCGAATTTATCCGGCGTTAGTGCTGCGTGATACATTGCTGGAACGACAATATCGTAACGGCGATTATAGGCCTCTTACGCTTGCACAGGCGATTTTTGTCAGCACATGGTGGAGACGATATTTAGCAAAACATAACATTCCTGTCATTCGGATCGGTTTGCAGGCGACGCAAGATTTGGATTCGCATGCTGCGTATGTCGCGGGACCGTATCATCCGGCGTTGGGAGAGTTGGCTATCGCTCGATCGTACGCGCAGGAATTAAAAAAAGGTTTACGGCAGACGTGCGGGCCGGTGACAATCACTTACGCAACACGTGATGCCAGTAAAGTGCGCGGACATAAAAATGCCAATATCAAAAAATACCAAGAAAAATACGCCGGTCCAATTACTTGGCGTGAATCTGTTGACATGCCGCCGGGAACAGTCTCTTTTACCACCGCAACGCAAACATACCAATGGCGGTTGGAATCGCCATTGTATTGTCATTGAGAAGATGCTAAAAGCACATTTTAGAGATGTGCTATAATAAAAAAACAACTTTAAAATGAACGCATTGAGGTATATATGAAGAAAATAATCAGTATTTCAATACTGTTTGTTCTACTCGTCGCAGGAGGCGCTCTGCTTTACGGTAAAAATCCGTTGGTACAAAGCAAACCTGTAACGGTACGGATCGAGGCGGCGCAAACGGGAGCGGAAATAGCCCAAATCCTTGCAGATAAGAATATCATTTGGAATCCGCATATCTTTCGTGCCGCACTATACTTGAGCGGGAACGCCGATAAACTCCAGGAAGGGCATTACGATCTTATGACGAACATGTCGATGCCGGCCGTAATCGCCGCTTTGCGTGACGGACGACCCGCTGCTCGGGAGGTGGTGATCCCGGAAGGATTTACCGTGTCGCAAATTGCGAAACGACTGGATCGGTTGGGTATTGCTAAGGAGCAGGATTTCTTAGAGGCGGCGAAGGTTTATAGTTTGCCTGCAGATATGCAGAGCACACGAGCTACCGACTATCCGGTAGAAGGATTTTTGTTTCCTTCTACATATGATGTTCC
>NZ_JAHAHH010000129.1 GCF_018373335.1 Negativicoccus succinicivorans | reverse complement strand
TATAAATGTAACTAATTGATATTTAACATAAAACGCATTAAGCGCACCAATGCTGTAACTCCAATATTCTGATGTCACTTTTAACCCATTTAGTGATGTTGTAAGCATCCCGGTAAAGCGGACCATTCACATTTAGAGATCTTCCTGCATACTGATTATGTTCCTGGAGGAGATCGCCATGCGCAAAGCCCGATTCACCGAACACCAGATCATCGCCGTTCTGAAGTCCGTCGAAGCCGGACGCACCGTCAAAGATGTGTGCCGCGAAGCCGGGATTTCTGAGGCCTCGTACTACAACTGGAAAGCGAAGTTCGGCGGTATGGAAGCCTCTGATATCAAAAAGATGAAGGACCTCGAAGATGAAAACCGCCGGTTGAAACAGATGTTTGCGGACCTGAGCCTCGAGTGCCGCGCATTGAAAGACGTTATTGAAAAAAAGCTTTAAAACCAGCGATAAAGCGTGAGCTGGTCAGCTATCTGACCGCGCAGTTTGCCATGAGCTTACGTCAGGCATGCAGGATATTGTCGCTGAGCAGGACGGTATTTCGTTATCAGCCGGATACGCAACGTGATGAGCCAGTCATTATGGCGCTGACCGTGGCGGCTGAACGCTATCCGCGATACGGATTTAAAAAGCTTTTTCAGGTGCTGCGCAGGCAGGGCAAAAGCTGGAACCATAAGCGCGTTCACCGGATTTACTGCCTGCTGAAACTGAATTTTCGCCGTAAGGGAAAACAGCGCCTGCCAGTGCGCAATCCGGTTCCGCTGGTGACGCCAGAGGCGATGAACCAGAGCTGGTCCATCGATTTTATGCACGATGCGCTGGTGTGCGGCAGACGCTTCCGGACCTTCAACGTGGTGGATGATTTTAACCGCGAAGCACTGGCGATCGAAATTGACCTGAATATCCCGGCGCAGCGGGTCGTAAGAGTGCTGGACAGGATCGTGGCAAACCGCGGATATCCGCTAAAGATGCGGATGGATAACGGTCCGGAACTGGTCTCGCTGACGCTGGCACAATGGGCAGAAGAGCATGGTGTGATGCTGGAGTTTATCAGGCCCGGCAAGCCAACGCAGAATGCCTTTATCGAACGGTTCAACCGGACATACAGAACAGAAATACTGGATTTTTATCTGTTCAGAACACTGAATGAAGCACGGGAAATTACAGAGCGCTGGCTGGCTGAATATAACGGCGAGCGCCCCCACGAATCCCTGAATAACCTGACGCCGGAAGAATACCGGCTGATGGCTGAAACCCCGGAAATCTCAAAAAGTGCGTGGAACTAAAACGGGTGCGCTTACAATGTCACTTTTTCTGGCATAAAGGATCCAATCCTCAGGCCATGGAGACATCAGGATGCTTGTGACCATGTCAGATAAAGAACTCAGTCGGATCAACATC
>NZ_JAHAHH010000128.1 GCF_018373335.1 Negativicoccus succinicivorans | reverse complement strand
CGGGAAACGGGCGTTCCGTTGGGCAAAGTGGAGGCCGTGCCGTTTACCATTAACGGCCGCAAGTTTGACGGCGGTTATTATCCTATTGTGTACGATCCGCAATTATCGCAAAAAGCGTCTGACATGGACGTGGCGAACGAATTAGCAAAACAGATGTCAAGCAATGCGGTATTTGGCGCCGGTTTAGGTGCGACGAAAAAGCGGCAAGCGGTGGTCAATCGTGAATTGTTGTTGTCGCTTGATGTATTGCCGCGCGCGGTCAATGAGGCAATATTGCATATTTCCATGCGGGAAGCCGTGCTGGACGTGGCGCATCTGCTGGACCATGCGACGTTGGCTGAACCGTTGCAGAAAGTCATAGGACAATCGCAATACAGAATGTTGCGCGAGTGGGTACGCGACACGTGGCGGGAAGAATTGGTGCGTGAATCCAGCGCCGAACAGTTTGCCAATTTGTTGCGGCGTAATGCGACATTTTCTGTCATGGCGTACCGGACAACGACGGCACTTTTGAACATTTGCAACTTGCCGATGGTCGCTCATTCTTTGGGCAAAATTCGTACATTGCAAGCGTTGGCAACATTCTACCGACACCCGCAACGAATTACGCGAAAGGTTAAAGAGAAATCAAGCTTTATCGCGGAACGCGAAGAAAACCTTGACCGTGATTTGGCGCGTGACATGAAAGTATCCGGCAAAGAATTATCCTATGCCGGAACACAAGGCGTGGCCACAAAAGCGGCGGAAGGCGTTTATTCTGCAAAAGAGGCGGTGGATCGTTTTGGATATTACCTAATTACAAAAACGGACTTAATGTTATCACTTCCGACGTGGCAAGCCGTGTATGAAGATACGGTGCGGGCGGAAATGGAACGCGGCGAATTGACGGCGGAACAGATTGACGCGGAGGCAATCGCAAAAGCAGATGAGGCGGTGCGGCGTATTTGGGGCAGCGGTGAAATTCAAGATCAAGCGAAAGTACAAAAAGGCCGCATCATGAAATTCTTTACTCCGTTTTATACGTTTTTCTCCGTCGTCTTAAATGCGCATATTGAAGCCGGGTACGCGTTAAAAGACAACGGCAATCCGGTGCCGCTTATGTCTACCGTGTTATATTGGCTATTCTTGCAAGCCTTGCTGGAAACGTCTTTGCGCGGCGTAATTGACGCGGCAACGGGGCGCGGCCCTGACGACGACGACGAATGGGAAGAACATTTTGGTAAAGAGTATTTGAAAAACTTTGTCGGCACGGCGGCGGGCGGTATTCCGGGCGTGAATATTGCGGCTACGCTTACCATGAATACATTGGCAGGCGGGTTACCCGGCAGCCGTAACCATCGCCACCAACATGGCGGGTCGTGGTACCGATATTATGCTCGGCGGTAGCTGGCAGGCCGAAGTGGCGGA
>NZ_JAHAHH010000023.1 GCF_018373335.1 Negativicoccus succinicivorans | reverse complement strand
CTGCTCTTTGTGACGCTTGCCAAAATGTTGCCGCTGGTGCAGCCGTATTTCGGGACATGGGCGCAGGCGGCGTTGGCGCCGTACAGCGCGCGCGAACTCTCCGACCTGATCGAAGCTAAAGTCAGTGACGATTTACAGATGATCCGTCTCAACGGCACGTTGATCGGCGGCGTGCTCGGCGCGTTTTTCTATGTGATCGGGCAGGCGATGTTGGGAGGCGGTTTCTGATGCGCATATGGCAACTGGCCCAACATTTTTTGTGGGGGAGTGTCCTCTTTTTCGCCGCGGCGTTTGCTTTATTCGCATGGACGCGGCAATGGTGGAGCGAATGGCTTTACTATATCGCGCAAGCGGCGCTGATCGGCAGCGTCGCGGATTGGTTCGCGGTCATGGCGCTTTTCACGAAACCGCTCGGCATACCGTTTCACACGGCGCTGATCCCGCGGCAGCGGGAAAAATTAATTCGCGGCTTGCGGCAATTGCTGGAAGAAAAATTGCTGCGGCGCGAACTTTGGGAAGCGGAACTCAATCAATGGCAACCGACGAACTACCTCGCGCAGTGGTGGCGCGATCCGGAACATCGCCGCGCCTTCTGGGAGTGCACGCGCAGGAATGTCGAGCAGCGCTTGCCGTCGCCGCAACCGGAGGAATGGGCGCGCACGCTGGCCGCTTGGACGCGGCAGGTGCTCGGAACGGTACCGATGGCCGCCGCGGCGCTCACGGAAGTATCGCAAGAGGACGCCGAAAATGTAGTTTGGCAACCCTTGCGCAAGCGTCTGTTACAGGCCGTTGCGACACCCGCTTTTACCGTGCGGTTGGCCGGCGAATTGCGTCGGCTGGCGCGCGCGGAAACAGAGGGCGTGACGAAGTGGGTGCGCATCGTAGGTGAAGCGACGGGAATGGTCGATTACGACGCGCTGGCGCAAGCCTTGCAGACATTACTGCAGGAGGAATTGAGAAAACGGGACACGATACCGCAAGCGGTCTTGCGCTATTGGTCGCAGTGGCAAACTGAATGGCAAACGCCGGCGCATTCGAACGATTTACTGTTGTGGCAGCGCCAGGCGGCGGCGCTGCTGCCGCTCGAGAAGTGGTGGGAAGTCATCGGGGACGATTTCGCCGAAAAATATCTCACGCCGAGCGCCTACGGATCGCGCTTTTCACAAGTGGTGGCGGATGCGGTTCTGCGCGGTATTGACCGTTTCTTCGCCGACGCGGAGCAACGCGCCCGACTCGATCGCGCGTTGCGCGGCTATTTCGCGGAATGGCTGGCGCGTGAACACGGCCGTCTCGGCGAGGTGGCGGAACAGGTGCTCAGCGTTTACGACGAGAAGATGCTGAATCGTTTTATTTTCACTAAAGTGGCCGATGAATTGGCGAAAATCCGGATCAACGGCGCGTACGTCGGCGCGGTCATCGGCGCGCTGGCATGGCTGGCACTGACCGGTTACGGCGCGCTTTTGGAATATTTATAAAATTCGATTGAAAAGATTTCATCAGTACTCTACAATAGGAACATATGATCCTTTTTCATTCGCTTCAAAGGAGGAGCTTTTATGTGGAGTGATTTTAAAGCGTTTATTATGCGCGGTAACGTTATCGACATGGCCGTCGGTATCATTATCGGCGGCGCATTCGGTAAAATCGTCAGTTCGTTCGTCAACGATATTGTGATGCCGCCGATCGGAGTGCTTTTGGCCGGCGTCGACTTCAAGGACCTGTATATGAACTTGTCGAAGACCCATTACGCATCGCTCGCGGACGCGGAAGCCGCCGGCGCACCGGTGATCAAGTACGGCTTTTTTATCAATAACTGCATTGATTTTCTGATTATCGCGTTGGTTATTTTCCTGGTCTTGCGCGCGTTGATGAAACTCAAAAAGCCGGAAGTGGTCGAAGAAACGGAAAAAGAATGCCCGTTCTGCAAAACGAAGATCGCGATCGCCGCGACTCGTTGCCCGCACTGCACATCGCAGCTGAATGAATCGACGGAGGTGCGTTAAGAGATGAGTAAAGCGCTGATTGTGATCGATATGCTGGAAGATTTTATCGCGCCGGACGGCAAATTGACCTGCGGACCGGCGGGACAGGCGATTATTCCCGCGCTGCAGGCGGAAATTGCGGCGGCGCGCGAAGCCGGCACGCCCGTCATTTATCTGTGTGACAATCATCGGGAAGATGATCCGGAGTTTCAAATGTTTCCGCCGCATTGCGTGGCGGGTACGCCGGGCGCGGAAATCATCGCGGAACTGGCGCCGCAGGCCGACGATATCGTCTTGCCGAAACGTCGTTACAGCGGATTTTTCGGCACGAGTTTGGATCTTTGCCTGCGGGAACGCGGCGTGACCGAAATCACGCTGAGCGGCGTCTGCACCAATATCTGCGTCTTTTTCACCGCCGCCGACGCGCGTAACTTCGGCTACGAGGTGCGCGTGCCGAAACATTTGGTCGCGAGCTTCGATGCCGAGGCGCACGCCTTTGCTCTGCGTCAAATGGAATCCGTTTTGGGTTGCCGTGTAGAATAAAATACGCAATAAAAAAGCACTCCGAGGAGTGCTTTTTTGGTATGCGGAAATTTACGCGTTGTCGTAGTCGTATAAGGGCAGACCGTCCTGACGTTTTTCATCGTAATCGCGCAACACGGCTTTGATTTCCTTATGCAGAAGAATCAGCGCGATCAAGTTCGGGAGCACCATGATGCCGTTGAACATGTCACTCATATCCCAAACGAGTTCGACCTTGCCCAGCGTACCGAGCACGATAAAGGCGAGCACGAGCACGCGATAAATATTCAGCGCCGCGGACGAACGGAAAAGGAAACGAATATTCGACTCGCCGAAGTAGTACCAGCCGATGACCGTGGTGAAAGCGAAGAACGTGAGGCAAGTCGCGATGATCATCGGACCGATTTCGCCGAACGCGGTGTGAAACGCTTCCTGCGTGACGAGCGCGCCGCTGAGACCGAGTTGATCCGCGCCGGTCAAAAGAATAATCAGCGCGGTCGAAGTGCAGACCAGCATGGTATCGACAAAGACGCCGATGAACGCGGTAAAGCCTTGCAACACCGGATGCGCGACGAGCGCGGTCGCGTGCGCGTGCGGCGTGGAGCCCATGCCGGCTTCATTCGAAAAGAGGCCGCGGGCGACGCCGAAGCGAATCGCTTCTTTCATCGTGATACCCAAGACGCCGCCGCCGAGCGCTTGCGGATTGAATGCGCCCATCACGATATGTTGAATCATCGGCAAGATTTCTCCCGCGTAGAGGAGCAGAATGGCCAGCGCGCACAAAATGTAAATCACCGCCATCAACGGCACGATGAGCTGCGCGAAATGCGCGATCCGATGAATGCCGCCGATGAAGATTAAGCCCGCGAAGATCGCGATCACGACGCCGATCATCAGCGGGTCCAGACCGAAAGCGTTGTTGACGGCGCCCGCGATCGAATTGGACTGCACCATGATGCCGATAAAGCCGAGCGCGATAATAATCGAAACGGCGAAGAAACCGGCGAGAAATTTCGCCCAGCCTTTACCGATGATAGGCGCTAAACCGCGCGAGATATAGAACGCGGGGCCGCCGATAAATTTACCCGCCACTTCCACGCGATATTTTTGCGCTAAAATCGCTTCGGCAAAGATCGTGCCCATGCCGAACAGCGCGGACACCCACATCCAAAAAATCGCGCCCGGACCGCCGGCCATAATCGCGGTCGCGACACCGGCGACGTTGCCCGTGCCGACCTGGGCGGAAATCGCTACCGCCAGCGCTTGGAATGAGGAGATCGTACGACCGTCGCGATCGGTGTGCTGCTCTTTATACAAGCGGCCAAATACCTGCCGCACGGCCGGACCGAAACGACGGAACTGAGGTGCGCCGAGATACACAGTAAAAAACAGACCGACGCCGACCAGCGCGTACATCAGTACGGAACCCCACAAAATTTCGTTGACAGATGCCACGAATTGGGACCAAAGTCCCAAAAGCTCAGCCATAATATCTCCTCCATAAAAACAATTGACCGTGTTAAAAATACAAATAAATTGGATTAAGTGTACCACGATCATTAAAAAATGGCAAGGAGAAAATAATTTATTTTACTAAATAATTATCGACAGTGTTTTTCATCCTTCTGCGCCTTGTTTATTTCATGTGATTCGGCGTTGCTCTGCACAGGAAAAACACGCCTCAAAAAACACGTCGCGGATGACCGACAGCTTTTTGCAAAGTCTTTTGTGCGCGCTCGGTACATGAAAATAAAATTTGCCAAAATAAAAATAACCCTATATATTTTTGCCATACTCCAGTACAATGGAGTGCAATAGTAAAGGGGTGATACAATGCGCGTCAGTCAATTCAATGAAAAAGTCGCCGGTGCTTGCGAGAAAAAAGCCGCCCTTATGGACAAGAGTCCGGCCCGGTACATGGTTCGATCCGCGTTTGCCGGAGGATTTTTAACGTTGACTTCCTTGGCGGGTTTCGCCATGGGAGATGTGTTTAATACGCTCCATCCCACCTTGGGAAGATTTATTTTTCCCTTCGTCTTTTGTTGGGGACTGATTTATATTTTGTTTTTAAACGGAGAGCTTATCACCTCCAATATGATGTACTTGACGGCGGGCCTCTATCGCCGATGGATCGCGCCTCGCAAGGCGCTTAAAATGGTGATTTTATGTACCGTGGGAAATATTGTCGGCGCGTATTTTGTCGCGTGGCTCGCCTCCTACACGTCGGCGCTGCAAGTGTACGACGCGACGGGCATGGCGGCGACCATGGTCGGAGGAAAACTCGCGAAATCCGGCGTGGAAATCATCTTCGCGGGGACGATGGCGAATCTCCTTGTCAATATCGCCATTCTGTCGTGGCTGTTGATCGAGAACCAGGCGGCGCGCATGGCGACCGTCATGTCCGCCATTGTCATGTTCGTGTACTTGGGATTTGAACACGTGGTCGCCAACTTCGGTTCGTTTGCGCTGCTGTGCTTTTCGCCCGCTACGACCGCGGGATTTACCCTCGGCAATATTTTGCGGCAGTGGGGACTGGCCTATCTTGGAAACTATATCGGCGGCGGACTGCTGATCGGACTCGTCTACGCCTGGCTCAATCGCGGCGCGGATGAATATGTGGATTAATTTATGAACGGAAAAGTAACATACTGCTTGTCAAAAAAAGACATAATAAAAACGCCCCGTACGGGGCGTTTTTTATGCTACGCTGTCATAATCGTAGAGAGGAATGCCGTCTTGGCGTTTTTTATCGTAATCGCGCAAGATGCCTTTGACTTCTTTATGCAGGATGATGAGGGCGATTAAGTTCGGAAGGACCATAATGCCGTTGAACATGTCAATCATGCTCCAGATCAGATCGACCGTGCCGAGCGTGCCGAGCACGATGAAAACCAGGACCAGCGCCCGATACGTGTAGAGAACGGCGTTTGATTTAAATAAATAGCGGACGTTTGATTCGCCGAAATAATACCAACTGATGACAGTCGTAAAGGCGAAGAACGTGAGGCAGATCGCGATGATTTTCGGTCCGATGGCGCCGAACGCGATATGAAATGCTTCTTGCGTGACCATCGCGCCGTCTAAACCGAGCTGATCCGCGCCGGTAAGTAAAATAATTAAAGCGGTCGAGGTGCACACCAGTATGGTGTCCACGAAGACGCCGATGAATGCGGTGAAGCCTTGCAGCACCGGGTGCGCGACCAGCGCCGTCGCGTGCGCGTGCGGCGTCGTGCCCATGCCGGCTTCGTTGGAAAAGAGGCCGCGGGCGACACCGAAGCGAACGGCTTCTTTCATGGTGACACCGAGTAAACCGCCGCCCAATGCCTGCGGATTAAACGCGCCGATGACGATGTGTTGAATCATCGGCAGAATATGCTCGGCAAACAGGAACAGGATGACGAGCGCGCAGAGGATGTACACTGCCGCCATCATCGGTACGATCAGTTGCGCGAAACGCGCGATTCGATGAATGCCGCCGATGAAAATCGCGCCCGCGAACAGAGCGATGAGCACGCCGCACACGACCGGCGAAATACCGAACGCGTTGTTCACGGCGGTGGCAATCGAGTTCGATTGCGCCATGCTGCCGATAAAGCCGACGGAGATAATAACAATGACCGCGAAGATACCGGCGAATATTTTGGCGTTTGTTCGGCCGATGTAGCTTTGCAGACCGCGCGAGATGTAAAATGCCGGACCGCCGATAAATTTGCCGGCGACTTCCACGCGATACTTTTGCGCTAAGACAGCTTCGGCGAAAATGGTGCTCATGCCGAAGAGCGCCGATATCCACATCCAGAAAATGGCGCCGGGACCGCCCGCCATAATGGCGGTCGCTACGCCCGCGACGTTACCGGTTCCGACTTGCGCGGAAATCGCGACGGCCAGCGCTTGGAACGAAGAGATCGATTTTCCGTCGCGATCGGTATGTTGATATTTATACAACTTACCGAAGACCTGACGCACCGCCGGCCCGAAACGGATAAATTGCGGCGCGCCGAGATACAGCGTAAAAAATAGTCCCACGGCGACCAGGCCGTACATGAGAACGGAGCCCCACAGCACCTCGTTGACGGAATCAACGAATTGGGACCAATACATGAGAAGATCGGATAAAAAGTGCTCTGTCATCATACGCTCGTCTCCCTGGTAAATACATATGTATAAATCGAATCTATCTTATCACAAAAAATCATACATGACAATAAAATAGCAAGCACTTTTTATATTTTTGAAAAATTTGCGAAAAAAATATTTTCTGCGTACAATTAAGCCAAATCAAAATTTTGGTGGTGAAGATCATGCGAGTCCGACCCGTCGTTACGCAGATGACGGAACGCGTCGGCGCCGCATGGCTAAAGGGAGTGAAACGATTGACTTATCGAGTAGAGCACGACACTATGGGCGAAGTGCGGGTTCCCGCGGAACGGAAATGGGGAGCGCAAACCGAGCGTTCGTTTGAAAATTTCAAAATCGGTCAGCGGATGCCGCAGGAAATTATTCGGGCGTTTGCGGTATTGAAAAAATGCGCGGCGAAAGTGAACGCGGATCTCGGCAAATTGGACGCGAAGAAAGCGGACGTTATCGAAACCGTGTGCGATGAAATTTTGGCGGGTCAATGGCCCGATGAATTTCCGCTGGTCGTGTACCAGACCGGTTCCGGCACGCAATCCAACATGAATGTGAACGAAGTGATCGCGCATATCGCCAATGAAAAATTGGCGGCTGAGGGCAATTCGTTGCGGATTCATCCGAATGATGACGTGAACAGTTCGCAGTCCTCGAACGACACGTTCCCGACCGCGATGCATATCGCCGCCGTCGTGGCGCTGCATGAAAAATTGTATCCGGCGCTGGCGGAACTGCGTCGCATTTTAGAGCAAAAGAGTGCGGACTTCATGGACATCGTCAAAATCGGCCGTACGCATTTGCAGGACGCGACGCCTTTGACATTGGGCCAGGAAATTTCCGGTTGGGCGGCGATGCTGGAAGTTGCGGAAAAAATGATTAAGGAAAGCGAAACGCATCTCTATCCCCTCGCGTTGGGCGGCACCGCCGTCGGCACGGGCCTCAATGCGCCGAAGGGGTTCGCGGAAGGCGTAGCGAAAGAAATCGCGCGCGCGACCGGTTATGATTTCGTTTCGTCCGCCAATAAATTTCACGCGCTGACCGCTCACGATCAGTTCGTGTACAGCCACGGCGCCTTGGAAGCGCTCGCGATGAACTCGTTTAAAATCGCCAACGACGTGCGTTTGTTGGCATGCGGACCGCGGGCCGGATTGGCGGAAATCACGATTCCGGAAAATGAACCGGGCTCGTCGATCATGCCGGGTAAAGTGAATCCGACGCAATGCGAAGCGCTCACGATGGTGGCCTGCCGCGTTCACGGCAACAGCGCCGCGATCGCGATGGCCGCAGCGCATGGTCAGTTTGAGTTGAACGTGTACAAACCGGTACTCGTCGACGCGTATCTCGAATCCGTGCGTTTGCTGGGAGAAGCATTGCATTCGTTCGCGGTTCATTGCGCAGAAGGTTTGGAACCGGATCGCAAACGCATCGCGCAAAACGTGCAGAATTCGCTCATGCTCGTCACGGCGCTCGCGCCGAAAATCGGTTACGAAAAAGCCGCGGAGATCGCCAAAAAGGCGCACCGCGAAGGCACGGATCTTAAGAGCGCCGCGCTCGACCTCGGTTATGTCACCGCGGAAGAGTACGACGAGATCGTCGTTCCCGCCGATATGGTGCATCCGAAATAAATACATAAAAAGCCGCCGCGGCGGCTTTTTATTTGGATAAAATAGAGTACGCTGTTTTTCATGGTATGCGTTTTTATTATACGTCTCACATCGCATGCGAATTTAGAAAACACTTGAAAAATAATGGTGTCATGTTGTTTGCGCGCGCGAAATAGTGCTATAATAATTTTGTTAATAGCATACTCTATTTATTTAGGAGGTCACAACATGCGTATTGGTGTAGCAAAAGAAATCAAAAATAACGAATTTCGTGTAGGTCTTACTCCGGCCGGCGCGCACGCGTTAGTAGATGCGGGACATGAAGTATTCGTCGAAAAGGGAGCGGGTCTCGGTTCGTTCATTGAAGACAGCGAATACGAAGCGGTCGGCGCTAAAATCGTCGCGGATAAAAAGAAGCTGTTCGACGATTCCGAAATGATCATTAAAGTAAAAGAACCGATCGCGGAAGAATACGATCTCTTCCACGAAGGTCAGATCTTGTACACGTACCTGCACTTGGCGGCGGAACCGGCATTGACCGAAGCGCTGTTGAAACATAAAGTCATCAGTATCGCGTATGAAACGGTTCTCGGTCGTGACGGCCGCAGCTTGCCGCTCTTGCAACCGATGAGTGAAGTCGCGGGTCGCATGTCGATCCAGGTTGCGTCGCATTTCCTCGAAAAAATCAACGGCGGCAAAGGTAAATTAATGGGCGGCGTTGCCGGCGTATTACCGGCCAAAGTCACCATCGTCGGCGGCGGCACGGTAGGCACGAACGCGGCGAAAATGGCGGTCGGCATGGGCGCGATCGTCACCATCATTGATAACAACCTCGACCGTCTGCGTCAGTTGGACGACATCTTCGGACCGCGCGTACATACGCTCGCGTCGAACCCGCTCAACATCGCGCAGGCCGTTAAAGAATCGGACGTTGTCATCGGTTCGGTATTGATTCCGGGCGCGAAAACACCGCAGCTCATCACCACGGAAATGGTCAAAGAAATGAGCCCGGGTTCGGTCATCGTCGATGTGGCGATCGACCAGGGCGGCGCGGTGCAATCGGTTGACGGTCCGACCACGCACGATGATCCGATTCGCATGAAATACGGCGTAGTTCACTACTCGGTAGCCAACATGCCGGGCGCGGTAGCCAACACCTCGACTTACGCGTTGACGAACGCGACGCTGCCGTATGCGATCTCGATTGCCAACAAAGGTTGGAAACAGGCGCTCAAAGACGACAAGGGTCTGGCGAACGGTTTGAACACCTTGGACGGATACGTTACGTTCAAAGGCGTAGCGGAAGCGCTCAACAAAGAATACAAAGACGCTAACGATCTTTTGAAATAAAAAGCGCATAAAAAATCCCCTTGCATAAGGGGATTTTTTTTACTTGCGTTTTGTGAAATCGCGCGCGGACGGTTATAATAAGTGAAACATGTGGAGGGGATATGATGAATACAGGCTTGGTTACTGATTTTTATCAATTGACAATGGCGCAGGGACTTTGGCGCATCGGCGCGCATGATGTGCCCTGCGTATTTGATCGCACGTATCGCAACAATCCGTTCGGTGGCGGGTACACCGTCGTCGCGGGCTTGGAGCACCTGGTCGATTTCATTCAAAATTTCCGGTACGGTGAAAGTGAAATCGCGTACTTGCGCTCGTTGCATGCCTTTGACGAGGGCTTTTTACAATGGCTCGCCGATTTTCGCTTTACGGGAGACATTTACGCGATGACCGAAGGCACGATCGCGTTCCCCGGCGAAGTGTTGCTGCGAATTGAAGCGCCGAAAGCGCAAGCGTTGTTGATCGAAACGGGTCTGACGATGATCATGAATCACGAATCGTTGATCGCGACCAAAGCACGCCGCGTGCGTTCGGTGGCGGGCGATGACTTTTTGATGGAGTTCGGCTTGCGGCGGGCGCAGGGCGAATCCGCCGGCCATTATGGCGCGCGCGCGTCGATTGTCGGCGGATTCAACGCGACGAGTAATGTAGAAGCGGCGCGACGTTTCGGTTTGTCAGCGGTCGGCACGATGGCGCACAGCTGGATCATGAGCTTTCCCGACGAACTCACCGCATTCCGCGAATACGCGCGGCAGTACGATAACGCGACGCTGCTCGCCGATACGTACAACACACTCGAGTCGGGCGTGCCGAACGCCATCACCGTCTTTAAGGAACTGCAGGAAGCCAACCGCTTACCGGAAAAATACGGGATCCGTCTGGACAGCGGCGACATCGCCTACCTCTCCCGCAAGGCGCGTGAAATGCTTGATGCGGCGGGATTTACCACGGCCGGCATCACCGCATCCAACGACATTGATGAACATACCGTGCTGAGTTTGAAACAGCAGGGGGCGGCGATTAATTCCTGGGGCATCGGCACCAAGATTATTACCGCGGACGGCACCTCGGCGTTGGGCGGCATTTATAAATTGGCGGGACAGGAAGAAAACGGCGCGTTGATTCCGAAGATGAAATTCTCGGACCAGCCGGAAAAAATGACGGATCCGGGGCGCAAGGAAGTGTTCCGCATTTCCCATCGCGACAACGGGAAATTGATCACCGACGTGTTGACGTTGGCGGATGAAGACATTTCTCCGGCGGAGGATTACGAACTGATCACGTACGAATATCCGTGGCGGCGCAAAAAATTGGCGGCGAATTCGTTTGACGTGCGTCGCATGCTGGAGCCGATCATGCAAGGAGGCGAACTCGTGTACGAACTGCCGAGTCTTGCTGCGATCAAGACGTATGCAGACGCGCAATTCAAGCAGCTCTGGCCGGAATATACGCGCTTGGACAGTCCCGAGATACTGGAAATTAACCGTTCACCGAAATTGCAGCAATTGAAAGAGAAATTGATTCACGAACAGGTCGACAGCCTGCACTGAAAAAAGCGTTGCCGCACGGCAACGCTTTTTTCGTTCGCGGAATCTTAAAATTCTGTATAATGAAGACAAAATAATAGACCTTTGACATAATGGGCATGCAAATATGGATCTTTATTGTACAAATAATAACTCCTGCTGTGTTAATCATGGCATTGTATGAATGGAGGAGAAAATAATGAAGCTTGATGATGTGATGGGCTTGGGTGAAGCCGCCGAACGTTGGAATATGGCGCGTATCACACTAAAAAAAGCCTGCGCAGGACAAAACGGAAACGCGCCGCGCTTTATTGTGGGAGAAGAGTGTAAAAAATCGGGCGGAATATGGCTTGTTACGCGCGCCGGTATGGAACGTTTATACGGAGAAGAGGAAAACTCGCTTTGAAATGCTGAGTTGACAAAATAAAATGAGTTGGAAAACACCGGCTCTTTTTATTAATACTCGTATTGAAATAATCTCCCCAAACTTTCCCGAGCGATATTTTCTCACGGAAAGCGCTTGCTTGTGGGGGTTCTTTATGATCTTTATTATATAATGAAAGGAAAAGGAGGCAATGCATGGCAAAGCATTTGACATATCTTACCGCGGCATTACTTGCGGCTTTGACGGTTACGACAAACGCGAGTGAACCCGCGGCGTTTGCGACCGTGACCGAAAACGCGCCGGCGCAGACCGTCTGGCAGGCCGCGTGGCAGGCGCAGCGACCGCAAGTCGTAACGCGTAAACAGGACATGAAAGCGACCTATTTTCAATCGACTTGGCGGGGACCCGACGCAGGTAAAGAATTGGCTCGCGCGCTGGCGGAGTATGCCGATAGCGGCTTGTTGCCGCCGCAGCAATATATGACGACGGCGCAACGTGAAACATTTTGGCAAAATGCCGATGTATTTCAAGCCGTATTTGTCGACGGCAACGTGGCGGATGTATTTGTGATGCGCATGACGACCGCGGAATTTCAGCGGGCGTTGGGAAAACGGTCCGCGCAGGCCTTGCGCGACGGCTTGGGGCCGGCGCCGAGCGCATCCGCGAAGCAGGTGCTCGCGACGCTTGCGCCAAGTCGCGCCGACGTGCAGAAACAACTGGATCGCGCGGTGGAGCGCCTCAATGAACGGTTGACGGAGGATCTTTTCGCCGCGGCGCTCATGCAGGTCCTGGCCGAAGGAAAAATATTGCAAATGCGCGCCGATTTCGCGCCGATCGCCGATGCGAGAATCACGGCGTATACGCCGTTGACGCGCCGCTTGGCAAACGGTCGACCGTATTGGGAACAAAGCGTGCGCTACCGTGAGCGGGTGATTACAGAACCGGGCGCGCCGCCGACGAAAGCGGTCGTGACATGTATTGCGCAACTGTTTCCGCGAGAAGACGGCTGGGCTATCGCGTATACGCTCATTGACGGCGACGGTAAGGAAAAAGCAAAACAAACGGATAAATGAAAGATAATCGGGCAACAAGAAAGAGGCGACCACTCGGGAAGTGGGTTTTAAACCACCTAATCGAGCCGGTCGCCTCTATTGCCATTATAGTACACGGATTGTTGAAAGGTGTCAAGGGGCATTTCCTGACGTGAGAATAAAGGGAAGATACACCGAGAGGCAAGCGGCTCGTTTTTATTTTTTTCTCATTGCATGCATTATATTTGCGATGTGAAACGCAATGAAGTATGATGAAAGCGCTAAGAGACGGATAGTATGCAGGCGTTAATTATCCTGTAAAACGAAATTAAATTAAACCGCACCGCGATAAAGGAGGAACGGACATGCATCGGATATTGTGGAGCGTGAGCTTGGCGCTGGCGCTGTTGGGTAACGTCTGCGCGCAGGCGGCGTTGCCGAAGGACGCGCCGGCGCCGGTGAAAACGTATGCCGTGACGGACGGCTATTGGGGTAAACAACTGTGGCAAAGCGACGTATTGAAAACGGCGTACGCGTCGGCGCTTTCATCCGCCGCCGCGGCCAGTGGAGAAATAGGCCGGGACGAAGTTACGCCGCGTATCGTCAAGGCGGTAATGGATTCGCTGATGTTGACGCAGTGGCAGGCGGAGGATCAGCGCGGCGTGCACGTGGCGTACGTGGTGACGGCGCAGGTGCCGCTGGATCTCATGGCGCGGAGCCAAGCCGCGAAAGGAAATCGCGCGGGCGAGTTTTGGGCCACCGCGTTTGAAAATACCGACGCGCGGGAGTTGCCGGAATATCTCTTGACGCAACCGCGCACGAAAGAAGAGATGCAGGCGCAAATGGATCTGGCGAAGGCGTCGCTCATCGCGGAAAACGCCGAGGCGGCGGCGTTCCTGCCGACATTGACACTGCGTTCGTACCAGCCGCTGATTCGTTATCGTGACGGGCAGGGCGGCGTTTACTACGGACAACATATGCGCTTCGTCATCGGTACGGGTGGAGTCGTTTGGCCGATCGCCGTATTTTCCGATGTTCGCAAGACGGCGGGTAATATCCATTGCACGTGGCTGATTACGGCGGATACGGAGTACGCGTATTTCGAGCGAATTTGGAACCGATATGTGGGAATAGGAGGCGATCGCGATGCGTAAAGTGGCATGGTTGGTCAGCGGCTTGCTCGCGCTGACGACAGCCGCGTACGCGGCGACGCCCATCGCGGTGCCGCCGATGGGCACATTGCAATGGCCGGATACGATCACGGCGGCGTCCCTTACGGATGGCTTCATGGATTCGCAGAAAGGTTCGGTTGCTCAGGCTCAAGTGGCGGCGGTCGATGAAAATTTGACGCCAATGGAGGATGGGTCCGTTTACCAGTTGCAGGCGGAACGACCGGAAGGATTGGCGACGGCGTGGCTGGTCAGCTTTGCCGTGCCGATGGACGACCCCGCTGAGCTCGAGCCGTTTTTCCGTTCATCATTGGGCGATGAGGAGCGCGCGACATTGGCGCATTTTAATGTCATGCTCTACGGCTTGGAAGCGAAATTAAATCAGAAAATCGCCGCGCATTGGGAGAGCATGGTAGAAGACAATCCGCAGTTACGCGGCGCGAACGAAATGCAAAAACAGCCGCCTCTTTATGTGCGTATTCGCGAGATCGATTCGCTCGTGCCGGTCACGCAAGCGCATGAAGTGATGTATCGCGTGGGCGCGCGGCTGGCGCCGGAGATTGACGGCGGCTGGGTGCTGCCGTACTATGCGCAGTGTTACATTGTGCGCCGCGATGATCGGTTGGCGGGCGTGCTGCTCCTGGTAAGCGATACGGATCGTGAGTATTTTGCCCGCTATTTGGCGAAAGCCGTTCTGACTTTATAGATTGCTACATAAAAAAAGACAAATAAAAAAGACCGCGTTGCGGTCTTTTTTCATGCGCGACGAACGTAGGTCACGAAACGATGCGCCAACGGATTTTTGGCATTGACTTCGCCTTCTTCGACATGCGTTTTTTTCCAGGCGGTTTCATCTATCACGGGGAAATACGTATCCGCCTCCGGTTCGCTGTCCACTTCGGTGATGTGCAGTTGCTCCGCGTACGGGAAAAAGGCGCAATAAATTTCGCCGCCGCCGATGACGAAGTAATCCTCGTCTTGCCGCAACGCCTGCAGCACTTCAGCGACGCTCGCGAAACATCGGACTTCGGGGTGCGCCGCGGCCCAGTCGCGGTCGCGGGTGAGTACCCAGTGCGCGCGGTCCGGCAGCATGCCCGGCAGACTTTCAAAAGTTTTGCGGCCCATGATGATCGGGTGCCCGGTCGTTATTTTTTGAAAGCGTTTCAAATCATCGCGCAAGTGCCAAAGCAATTGATTGTCTTTGCCGATCGCCTGATTTTTCGCGACCGCGACGATGATGTGCAACATCAGACGGACACCTCCATGGCCAATTTGCCGAGATGCTCATAATTTTCCAAATAAATATCGTCCGGCGTAAACTCATAGAAATTTTTCACGTCGGGATTGAGAACCAGCCGCGGCGCCGCCAGCGCCTGATCACGGCGCGCGAGTTGCGCGGTGAGTGCGTCGACATGGTTATCGTAAATATGCGCGTTGTTGATGACATGCGTGAATAAGCCCGGCTGCAAGCCCGCGTGCCGCGCGATTAAGTGCACGAGCACAGCGTACTGCGTGAGGTTGAACGGCACGCCGAGGCCCATGTCGCCCGACCGTTGCACGAGCATGCAATTCAGGCGACCGTCGGCGACGTCCCACATGGTGAGAAACGCGCAGGGGTATAACGCCATCTCCGGCAGATCTTCCACATTCCAAAGCGACACGACCATGCGGCGGCTCTCCGGATCGTCGCGGAGCGTTTGCAATAGCGTGTCGACCTGACCGTATTTTTTTAACTGGTAGCCGTAGGCTTTACCGATCGTGCCGTCGGGTTGCATCCATTCGTCCCAAATGTGGCAGTTCCAATCCTGCAAAACGCGCACATCGTTTGACTGCTTCTGCCAAATCCAGAGCAGTTCTTTGACGGCGGTTTTGAATGCGACAAACTTTGTCGTGAGAATCGGAAATTCCTGCGCCAGATCAAATTGCATGATTTGGTGCGGCAATTTATAGGCCGGCATACCGGTGCGGTTGTTGCCGTGCGCGCCGGTTTTCAAAATGGCTTCGACAATGTT
>NZ_JAHAHH010000022.1 GCF_018373335.1 Negativicoccus succinicivorans | reverse complement strand
GTTGGAAACGCGTACGCCGAGGCTGTTCAGTTCGTTCGCGAATTCGTCAGCCAAACGGTTCAATTGCGCCTGTTGTTCCGCGTTCAACTGATCCTGTTTCACCATCGCGCGAGCGACCATCTGCGCCATTTCATAACGGGTCATGTTCTGCTGACCTTTGAATGTTCCATCCGGATATCCTTCAACAACGCCTTCCGCGGCGAGTTGAGATACTGCCTGGTAAGCCCAGTCGTTCGGAGTTACATCCGAGAACGGATTCGGTGCTGCGAATGCTGTCGTTGCGCCGAGGACGCAAGTCGCTGCCAATACTGTTGCCAATTTTTTATTCATCATAATTGACACTCTCCTTTGAGTTCAAAATTTCGACAGAAAGTTTTCAGAGTGTCGCGGTGCGAGTGACCTGGTTTCCTCTACCCTCGACTCTGCCAGCAGCGTCTGTCGTCTCGCTTACTGTGTTTACATCGTACCATTTGGAAAACGCGAAATCAAGCGGTTTACAAGGGTTTTTAGCCATTTTGAAAACTTTTAATTTTATTCTAGTACCAATGTCAATTTCTATTTTTGCGCTCATTTTTTAATATTTAGCCCGATCCGCCGCGCGGCGGAAAGAAAAAACCTCTCGTCTCGTGACAAGATGAGAGGCTAAATTAAAATGCGTTTTAGTTTTCTTCATTGGCGGCGAGATAGGCTTTCATCAGCCAAAGGCTGTCGATCGGTCGCACGATACGCGCGTCAACGTACGCCATTTTAGGCGTCAACAGCGTGTGCGCCTGATAATTTCCCGCCGGCGTAATGCCGACGACCAACGCGCCGTAAGCGATGTCGTCATCACGGAAACGATACAAGGGAAGGATGACGCTCATCGTGTTTTTGCCGGGATAATAGACGGGAATGGCGATAGCGGGGTTTTGATCCACGCGGTCGCGCGCGACTTTCACATGCTCTTCCAAGCGGTCGAGCAGGCGATTTTGCCATTCTTCATGCTCGGCTACCAATGTGCCGAGTTTATAGTTTTGCTGCGCAACACCTTCGCGGTCGCCCTGCTCTTGCAAGCGACGACGTTGCACGAGGATATTTTTCAACGGCGATTTGGTATCGCGGTCGCTTTCGTCAATCAAGGTTTCTTCGGGCAAACGTCCCGCGTTGGCGATCACGATATGCTGGAAGTCGACATCCAGCTCCGTATCGCGGCCGATCTGCTGCAAGCGCGGGTCGAGCGCGTAGTCCGCTTTCTCCGGAAATTCGACGAATTTTTCGCTGAGAATTTTGCCGTCGCCCGTGCCGCGAATGCAGAACGCGCGATAGACCCATTCCTGACGGTAACCGGATTCACGCGCGAATAAGGCGTAAATCTCGTTATCCCGATTGTCGACGAGGCCGGTGTTGAAAGCGGCGTAGCGGTTATCCAGGGAGTAGACGATTTTGTTCTCGGTCTGCAGACGGTAAAACGTATAGTTTATATAGCTCGCCAAGCTGGCATTGTGAGTGTCGTTCGAAAAATACCATGGCTCGCTCTTCATCATCTTATATAAGTCGTTATAAAACTCAATTTCCGCGCCGAGCCAGGCGAATTGCCGCAACGCGACGTTCGGGCCGACCTCTTCACTGCCGGGCGCGCCGCCCGCGATTTCCGGCGGCAACGCGTCGACGATGCGATGCGCCGTTTTCACCGAATTGTTTTTCGCTATTTTCTTCGCCGCTCCGTTGCTTTCCGTCGCTTGTGCGGCGTTATTTTGCTTGGCCGACGATTTCGATGAGCGCTTGACTTCCTCCGGTTTGTTCGACGGCACTTGAATGACCCGTTGCGTCGTGGGCGTCAATGTTTTGGCGAGTTTGCCGTTTTTCGCGCGTGCGGGTTTACGCCGTTCCTTTTTACCATCGCCTGTCGCCGCCGCTTCCGTTTCATTGACTTCGCTTAAATACCAAATCCACTGCGGATTTTTCTCGCGGTAGGAGTCGGCGTTGGGAATGTAACGAACCGCGACCGCCTTGCCGGTGACGCTGGGGCGATTCAGCAGGTACGCGACTTCCTCATCCTTCCGTTCAGTGAGAGTGCCGTTTTCGCGAGCGCTGAGGTAACTTTCTTCGAGTAAATTATAATAGTCTATTCTTTCGTTACCGTAGAGCTTGCGCAAACGATTCCAACTGGTGGAGGGAATGCAGGCTTTGTTTTTAATTCCTGCCACAGGACACCTCCTTATCTGTGTATACCCGTTTATTATAGCATACGGGCCGCGTTTTTCACTACGCATGCGATATCGCGCGACCATCGCCGAAAAATAATGACGCGACAAAAAAGAGCGTCGATCGACGCTCTTTTTATGCCAAGACCATGCTGTCACTGAACGACGCCGCGGTTTCTTCAAATTGTTCCAACACGTCGGTGACGGTAAGTCGCGCTTTCTCCTCGCCTTGTACGTCCCAAATAATGCGTCCCTGATGCATCATGATCAGACGATTGCCCAAGCGCAAGGCGTCGCGCATATTGTGGGTGATCATCAACGTGGTGAGTTGATGCTCGCGCACGATACGATCGGTGAGCGCCAATACTTTCGCCGCCGTTTTCGGATCCAACGCGGCGGTCGGTTCATCCAAAAGCAAGAGTTTCGGTCGTTGCAAGGTCGCCATCAATAAGGTAATAGCCTGGCGTTGTCCGCCCGATAAAAGTTCCATGCGCGTGAACAGACGATCTTCCAAGCCTAAGCCCAGCGTCGCCAAAAGTTCGCGATAATGCTCCCGCTTGTCGTTGCTGAACGCCCAACGCAGAGAGAGCGGCAAACCTCGTTTCGCCGCGAGTATTAAATTTTCTTCCACCATCATGCCGCCCGCCGTGCCTTGCAGCGGGTCTTGAAACACGCGACCGATGTAACGCGCGCGACGATGTTCCGAACAAGCGGTCACATCGCGACCGTCAATGATGATTTGTCCGTCATCGACGGGAAACACGCCGGCGATCGCGTTCAAAAGGGTGGATTTGCCCGCGCCGTTGCCGCCAATCATCGTGCAGAAGTCGCCGGGTTGTAAATGCAAATCGCAGCCGTCTAACGCGACTTTCGCATTGACCGAGCCGGGGAAAAATGTTTTTTTGAGGTTCGTCACATGAAGCATCAGGCACCTCGCTTCCCGGCCGACCATTGTTTTTGCACCAACGGCAAGGCCAAGGCCAACGCCACCAAAACAGCGGTAAACAGTTTCAAATCGTTCGGCGGCATGCCCATGTACAAGACAACCGCGATCACGATGCGATACATAATCGAACCCAAAACAACAGAGCAAAGACTGTTTTTAAAACTGGACCGGCCAAAGAGCACTTCACCGATAATGACGGCCGCCAGACCGATCACGATCGTACCGATGCCCATGCCGACGTCGGCGAACCCCTGACTCTGCGCGACGAAAGCGCCGCAGAGCGCGACCAACGCGTTGCTCAACAACATGCCCAACACGATCATGCCGTCCGTATTGACGCCGAGCGCGCGAATCATGCGCGGATTATTGCCCGTCGCGCGAATCGCCGTGCCGAGTTCGGTGCCGAAAAACCAGTACAGCAGCAAACCGAAACCGCCCGCCAACGCGAGTCCGGTCAGAAAGGGCGTCCACATTGGCGGCACGAAGCCGCCGGCCAAGTCAGTAAAAACAGTACGCGCGCGCAATAAAGAAATATTCGCTTTCCCCATAACATGCAAATTCACGGAGTAAAGCGCGATCATCGTTAAAATACCGGCCAAGAGCGCGGGGATTTTCAGTTTCGTATGCAAGAGCGCGGTGACCGTACCGGCCGCCGCTCCCGCCGCGAGTGATAAGAGCAGCGCCGTCCAGGGAGAGCCGCCGCCCGCGATCCACATCGCCGCGACCGCCGCGCCGAGAGGAAAGGTTCCCTCCACGGAAAGATCGGCGATGTCCAATACTCGAAATGTCAAAAATACGCCGAGCGCCAGGAGCGACCAAATCAATCCCTGCGCTAAAGTGGCTATGAGTAAACTCAAATTCGTTCTCCTTTTCGCGTTCCTATACTTCCGTAAAACCGATATCCGACGGCACGGTAATGCCCAACAATTCCGCCTGCGCGCGGTTCAGCACGGGAACGAGTTCCGTTTGCGTTTCAATCGGCATGGTTTCCGGTTTCGCTTCGCCCTTGAGAATTTGCGCGCCCATCATGCCCGCCCGCAAACCGAGCTTGTAGTAATCTACGGAAACCGACGCCAACGCGCCGTTTTTCACGTGCGCGATCTCGGCGCCGTAGACGGGTATGTTCTTTTCGTTCGTCACCGCGATCAACGCCGGTAACGCAGACGCCACCACATTATCCGTCGGCACGTATACCGCGTCGACTTCACCCGTCATCTGCTGCGCGGTTTGCGGGATGTCGTTCACCGACGCCACCGTAAATTTTTTCACGGTCATGCCCAGTGCTTGCGCCGCCGGCTCCAATGCCTGCACTTGCAGTTCGGAGTTGACCTCGCCCGCATTATAGATGACGCCCAATGTTTTGACCTGCGGCGTCAATTTCCGCATCAAATCCAATTGCGCCTTCAAGTCGGTGCGGTCGCCGGTGCCGGTCACATTCGTTTGCGGTCGCGACTCGTCTTTGACAAGTCCCGCCGCCGCGAAATCCGTCACCGCCGTCGCTACCACCGGTATTTCATGCGTGGCGTTCGCTACCGCTTGCGCCGCCGGCGTGGCCACCGCGTAAATTAATTGTTTTTTGCTAAATAAAAAATGCCGCACAATCGTATCCAAGTTAGACTGATCGCCTTGAGCGTTTTGGCTCTCCAGCGTATAATCAGTGCCCATTTTCAGCCCTGCCTGCGTCATGCCGTCAGCAATGCCGCGAGCCGCTTCATCGAGCGCCGGATGCTGCACAATCTGCACCAATCCGACCGAATACGGTGTACCGCTTTGTTTATGTTCGGCAGTGGCTCCACATCCTGCGAGCACGCCGCACAATAGTATTCCTGCCAATCCTACCCATGCTGCTTTTTTGAGACGGTTTTTTTCCATCATTCTCATCCTTCCCTGCTACTCTGCTACGAATACTGCCATCTTACCCATGCTGCCATCTTGCCTATGCTACAATGCGCTATCTGTCAAAAGATAGTTGAACAGTATTTTACAAGAAATAATGAAAAAAGTCCAGCATTTAATCGCGTGTTTTCCGCAAAAATTCATTCACGACAGTTTCAGCAAATAAAAAAGAACCCGCGAACGGGTTCTTTAATCGTTGATGCGGTAAATCGTTTTCGCGTTGCGAGAAGTAGTTTCGATCATTTCTTCGACCGGCATATCATGCAAACGGGCGAGTTCTTCCGCGACGTAGTACACGCGCGTCGGATCGTTGCGCCGACCGCGGAAGGGCGGCGGCGTGAGATAGGGACTGTCCGTTTCGATCAACAGACGATCAAGCGGCAGACGCCGCGCCACATCTTTTAATTTCGTGCTTTTCGGGAACACTACGGTACCGGAAAAGGAAATGTAAAAGCCCAATTTCAATAATTCGGCGGCCATTTCATAACTGCCGCTGTAGCAGTGCAAAATACCGCGCAGACGAGGATGCGCCTCTTCCTGTAAAATCCGCAGGGTGTCGCCGTGCGCGTCGCGATCGTGAATGATGATCGGCAAGTCCAGCTCGATCCCCAATTTCACAAAGCGGCGAAAAACCTCCTGCTGAATGTCCCGCGGACTGTTGTCGTAGTAGTAATCGAGTCCGATCTCACCGATGGCGACTACTTTTTTCTCCGTTTGCGCCCATGTTTTGATTTGCGCGAAATCTTCTTCCGTCATCGCCGCGGCCAAGTGCGGATGCACGCCCACCGCGCAATAAAACGCGGGGTATTGTTCCGCCAGCGCCAACGCTTGCGCGCCGGTTTTCCTGTCTTCGGCGGGAATGACCACATGCTCGACCGTTTTCAATACGTCGGCGATCATTTCCTCGCGATCGTACTGAAATTTTTCATCGTAAAGATGGGCATGCGTATCGAACAGCATTTTATTTCACCCGACTCCCGGCCGGCAGATCCGGCAGGAACGGAACATGCAACGCGCCGTCTTGCGAACCGGCCAAAATCATGCCCTGCGACAATACGCCGCGCAATTTGACCGGTTTCAGATTGGTCACCACAATCACATGTTTACCGACCAGTTCTTCCGGTTGATAATGCTGCGCGATACCGCTCACGATGCTGCGTTCTTCATCGCCCAAGGTCACCGTCAAATGCAATAATTTATCCGCTTTTTCTACCTTTTCACAAGCGAGCACTTCCGCGACGCGCAAATCCAATTTCGCGAAATCGTCAATCGTAATCTGCGGTTTTTCGTCCGCGGCCGTTTGCTTGTCGTCTTTGGCGACGGTTGCTTGCTGCGCTTTCGCCGCAGCCGCTTGCGTCGGTTTCGTCGGTTTCGTTTCTTCCGTCAATTTTTTCTCCTCCGTAACAGTGTCCAATTCATGGCGCGGGAATAAGGGTTGCGTTTTATGCACGGTCGTGCCGCTCGGATACGTTTCCGGCGCCGCTCCGTCAAGACGCGCGGCGGCGAAATCCGTCAAACCCAGTTGCGCCCACATGTTTTCCGCCGCCTGCGGAATCAGCGGCGCTACCAAAATGGCGACCGTGCGCAGACCGTCGACAAGGTGGTAAAGAACGCTGTCCAAGTCAGCCGGCGCCGTTCCTTTGCTTAATTTCCACGGTTCTGTCGTGTCGATATATTTATTCAACGCGCGGACATATACCCAAACCGCCTTGAAGGCGTCATTCATCGCGAGCTTATCCATGTCCCGCGTATAGCTTGCGACCGTTTCTTGCGCCAGCTTCGTCAACGCCGCGTTGGCGTCCGCGACTACGGCGCCGAGTGGCGCGTCCGTCGCCGTGACGACGCCGTCACGATATTTTTCGACCATCGTCAGCGTACGATGCAAGAGATTACCGAGGTCATTCGCCAAATCCGAATTCGTTTTTTTGATCAAACGTTCGCGACTGAAATTACCGTCCTGACCGAGCGAAATATCGGTGGTGAGGAAGTAGCGAATCGCGTCCGCTCCGAATTCGTCCAACAGCGGCATCGGATCGACAACGTTGCCGATGCTTTTGCTCATCTTCACGCCGTCGACGATCAGCCAGCCGTGGCCGTACACTTTTTTCGGCAAGGGCAGGCCGAGGCTCATCAGCATGATCGGCCAGATAATGGCGTGGAAACGCACGATTTCTTTGCCGACCAGGTGCAGATCCGCCGGCCAATAATGCTCGAATTTTTCCGGCGCGTCAAGGTAGCCGATGCCCGTCAAATAGTTGGCGAGCGCGTCAAACCATACGTAAACGACATGTTTATCATCAAAGGGTACGGGAATGCCCCAATCGAAACTCGAACGCGACACGCTCAAATCTTCCAGACCACTTTTCACGAATTCAATCATTTCATGGCGGCGTGACGCCGGCTGAATGAAATCCGGATTTTCTTCGATGAATTGCAACCAGCGATCCGCGTAATTACTCATCCGGAAGAAATAGCTTTCCTCCTTGACGAGTTCGACAGGACGGCCGCAATCGGGACAGGTATGATCCGGACCTAATTTATTTTCCGGCCAAAACGTTTCGTCGGGCGTGCAATACCAGCCTTCGTACTGCGATTTATAAATATCGCCTTTGTCGTAGGCTTTTTGGAACAGCGCCTGCACCACTTCCGCATGGCGTTTTTCCGTCGTGCGGACAAAATCATCATTGGTAATATTCAATTTTTTCCACAGCTTCTGGAAACCGGCCACGATATGATCGACGTAGGCTTGCGGCGTGACGCCCGCTTCTTCGGCTTTGCGTTGAATTTTTTGACCGTGTTCATCCGAACCCGTCAGGAAAAACACGTCTTCGCCTTTCAAGCGGTGGTACCGCGCCAAGACATCGGCGAGCGTCGTGCAGTAGGTGTGGCCGATATGCAATTGCGCGCTCGGATAGTAAATCGGCGTCGTGATATAAAAAGTCGGTTTCTTATGGGCTTGTTCCATTAATGAGCCTCTTTCTGTAAAGATAAACAATGGGAATAAACTTCACGGCGGGAAACGCCCGCCTGCTCCGCGACGGCTTTACACGCCGCACTGTATTTTATACCTTGCGCCACCAATTCGGCAACGGCTCGGGGCCATGATTCTTTCGCCAGCGTTTCTTTTTCCGCAGGCTCCGCGCCGGCGATCATGATGACGAATTCGCCGCGCGGTGCTTTCATATCCGCGTGCTCTCTGAGTTGCGCCAGCGACCCGCGATAAAAGGTTTCAAATTTTTTCGTAAGTTCGCGCGCGATGACCGCCGAACGATCGCCCAGCGTCGCTTGCAAAACGGCGAGCGTTTCTCCCAACCGATGCGGCGCTTCATAAAAGAGCAAGGTGGCGGGTTCGTCCGTAAGCGTCGCCAACAACGCCTCGCGCTTCGCTTTCGTGCGCGGCAAAAAACCGATGAAGCGAAATGTTTTCGTATCTAAGCCGGAGGCGATCAAGGCCGTCAACGCGGCATTCGCGCCGGGCAACGGCACGATCGTAATACCCGCCGCCACCGCCCGCTCCACCAAATCGCTACCCGGATCGGCGATCGCCGGCATGCCGGCGTCACTCACCTGCGCGATATCCTCGCCCGCCAACAGGCGCTCGATCAGTTTCGGACCGGCGGCATCTTTATTGTGCTCATGGTAGGAAAAAAGCGGTGTCGTAATTTCATAATGACGACATAAAAGCCGAGTATGACGGGTGTCTTCGCACGCGATCAGCGCCACGTCCCGCAAGATCGCGACGGCGCGATACGTCATATCCTGCAAGTTGCCGATCGGTGTCGGCACTAAATATAATGTACCTTTCAATCGGCAACTTCCTTTCCGTATAAGCGTAAAATATCCGACGTATAATCGCCGTGATCATCATGCACAAAAAGCGGCGGCAAAACGGTACAGTCGGCGCGGCCGTTCATGCGCGCCTCCAGCAGCACCAACTTCGCCGGCGATCCCTGCCGACTATGCACAAATTGCAAGCGCTTGACGGCAAGTTTCGCCGCTTCCAAGGCCGCGCACCATTCCGCCGTGCGATCGGCGCGCTGCACGAGCGCGAACCGTCCGCCGTAACGCAGTAAGTACGCGGCGGCCGCGATGACATCCTGTTTCGTAGCCGTCGTTTCATGTCGCGCCGCGGCCACGCCCGTCAACTGCGAGCGATCGCCGCCACCGAGCGCGCGATACGGCGGATTGCAAATGACGAGATCGGCGCTGTTGGCGGGAAATAATTCCCGATGACGGCGATAATCCGCTTCGCGCACTTTGATTTGCGCATCGCGGCCGTTCCCCGCGACATTGCGGCGAGCGATATCCACCAGCACCGGATTTAACTCCACCGCGATAATATCCCGCGCGCCGCGGCTCGTAAGCAAGAGCGCGAGCACGCCCGTGCCCGTGCCCAGATCCCAAACGCGATCCGCCTTTTTGAGGCTCGCGAATTGCGCCAAAAGAACCGAGTCCAGCGAAAAACAAAATTCATCCGGACGTTGAATAATCTTCATGCCGTCACGAATTAAATCGTCCAGCCGTTCGCCCGAACGCAGTATGAAGTCGGTACTAGCCACGAACCTCTCGCACCTCGTCCCAACTCCACTCGGTCCGACGCTGATTCTCCATCTGCACGCTGACCGTGCGTTTGTTCGCGTTGACACGCTGCACCTTTCCGCGGCCTTCCGGCGTGTCGACATTCTTACCGACGCGCGGCGCCGCCGACTGTTTTTGTTTCTTATGCGGGCAACTGCAGGTCTTGCACAGTTCGCCGCCTTTTTTATACATGTCGTTTTCGTACCGCAAACAGCACATCAGGCGGCCGCACGCGCCGGACACTTTCGTCGGATTGAGCGAGAGCCCTTGGTTTTTCGCCATGCGAATGGACACCGAAGAAAATTCGCCGAGCCATGCCGCGCAACAATACTCCCGACCGCAAGGCCCGATGCCGTTCAACTCTTTCGCCTCATCGCGCACGCCGACTTGCCGCAGCTCGATGCGCGTATGGAAAACGGACGCCAAGTCGCGTACCAATTCACGGAAATCGACGCGGCCGTCAGCGGTAAAGAAGAAAACGATTTTATTCATATCGAACGCGTATTCGACATTGATCAGCTTCATCGGCAAGCCGTGACGTTTAATTTTTTCTTTGCAGATGACAAACGCCCGCGCCTGCCGTTCTTTATTTTGTTGTACCTGTTTCAAATCCTGCGGGGTCGCTAAACGCAGTACCGGTTTCAACGGCGCGGCGATCTCGTCCTCCCGCACGTCGCGCGGACCGATGACAATGCGTCCGTATTCTTTTCCCCAGGCCGTTTCGACAATAATTTCGTCATCGGGAACAACGGTCAGTTTCCGCGGATCAAAATAATAAATCTTGCCGGCCTGCTTAAAGCGTACTCCTACTACGGTTGGCATGGCGGCTCCTTTCTGTCAATGCATTCAGTTCCAAGATCACCATATCGCCGATCAACTTGGTCGCCATATATAATTCGTTGGCGCGCAGCGCCTCGCGCAAGATCGGCGTGACCTCTAAAATCGTTGTCGCATCCCAATCGGCGGCTATTTTTCGCAACCGATTTTCGGCGAATGGTAAACGTAAAAGCGTTGCATCATTCGTTGTAATGAGGATCGCCAAATCATGCGCGACCCATTCCAACCAATGAATGTATAGGTTCAATTCCGCGCGCTCGTGCGCTTGCCATAACGCGCTCAAATCGAGGTACGGCGTAGCGCTTGCGCCGAGTGTTTCAAAAAACGTGAGCGCCGCATCGGCGCTTGCTTTCAAATCGCCCTGCAACAGCGCTAGAGCCAGCCCCGGATTCCCTTCCGAGACGGCGAAAAGCATTTGCGCCTCTTCTGCGGAATGCTGCTTCGTCGCGAGCCACGCCGCGAATGTTTTCTCATCGTACGCGGTAAAAGCGTAGCGAACAACGCGCGAACGAATGGTCGGTAAAAGTCCGGCATCACTTTGGGCAAGCAAAATAAAATACGTGTTTTCCGGCGGCTCTTCTAAAGTTTTCAAAAGCGCATTCGCCGCTGTGACGTTCAAACGGTCCACGGCTTGTAAAATCACTACGCGCGCGCCCGTATGAGTGCGGCTGAGCGCTTTTTCCACCGCGCGAATCTGGCTGATTTTAATTTCGCTTCCCTGCGGGGAAACGCGAAAGAAATCGGCTTCATCCGCGAGATAAAAAGTGTCTTTCGGTAATTCATCCGCCGGCGTCACGCGCAGTTCGCGTCCCAATATCCGCGTCGCCAATTGCCACGCGGTCGCCGCTTTGCCCAGTCCCGCCGCGCCGACAAACAGCAACGCGTGCGGCAGTCGGCCCGTTTGCCGCTCCGTTTGCAACCGGGACCAAATCGCAGGATGCGCCGGTATTTCAGTGCTCATAATCTCTCCCCGCGACACGCTTACGCATCAATCATAATTAATAAATTATATTATAACATATATTTTTTGACTTCTTCAGCGGGCCGCGCGTGACGGCAAGCGAATAACAGTCACCGTTGTAGCTCTATGTTTTTCATGACAAACGAGCTATCACTCATCATAAAAGAGAGAAGACGTTTCGATCTTCCCTCTTTTGCGTATCCCCTTGCGTTTTCTCTCGGCCTGATCATTTGCGCGCCCGTCATGCCCGCTTTCGCGAACGCTTTGAATAAAAGCCGCCAATGCCGCGCCGCATAAAGCCTTTAGTTTTGTAGCAGAAAATCGCTCTCGCCGGGTATTTGCTCTTTGCCGACAAGATAATCCGCCAATTTGGCGAAGATGGTGTATCCGCCCGAACGAAACGCCGCGCTTTCCCACGTGAGCAGTTCTTCTTTATCGACGTCCCACCACTGCTCGGTGAGCGCCATGCCGTAGTTGCGATTGGTGCTTTCCCGCTCGGGATAGATGGAAATCGGTAACCACAGTAAATATTTAGCGCCCCGCGCGCGGGCCGTCGCCAATGCGTCGGACAGTTCCATTTCGCGATAATCGCGCGCGATGCGCTGCGTTTCCGGTAAGACCGCCGCATAAATGGCGGTGTTGCGATACGCTTGGATGAGGCGCGGTGAAAGTCCCATGTCCGTTGTCAACGCGGGCGCGGCTACATAGATATCGACCGGCCCCGATGTTGGCAGGTTCGCGGAAAAGGTCCACGCCGCCTGGTAAAAAGCCTCGTCCAAAAATCCGACCATGGCGTGCTGTATGCCTTGCGACGGCGTATGTAAACTCCAAGTGATCGAATTGGGGTTGCTGCGATAGCGATAATTCACCAAACGAAACAGGCGCGGAATTAAATCCGCTTCCATGCGAAAATTGACCGCGGAATATTTACCGATCGAGCGGCTGCCGAAAGAATTGACAAAATCCGGCGCGGCAAACGTAATAACCCGCATTTGCGCGAGATCTCCCGCGGCCTCGCTTACTTCCTGCAAACCGATCAAAGTGGCCACTCCGCCGCCGAGACTGTGCCCGGTAAAAATAACGCGGCCGCCGTAGTTCGTACTCGCCACGGCTTCTCTGATTTGCGGCAACTCCGACAAACGTTGCGCGGCTTCCCAATATCCCTGATGCACGGAAATTTCAGGATATTGCGGAATCGTAACCATGTCATTGCGCAGATTGGCCTTGAGATCGATTTTTCGCTCCGTTCCGGAAATGGCCACGATGTAGTAAGGATGACCTTCCATTTCCTGCGATGCGATAATGAAACGTTCATGACCGGTGTCGCCGGGGGTGACTTGCCAACCGGTCTTTTGCAATGTGGAGACGGGCAAACCGCTCCACTCCGATTGGTACGCCGCCAATGACGCGTAGGCCGCCAGCAACACCTCATTGCTGTTGACCCCCGCCTTGCTCATCATTTCCGCGCTACTCGAATTCGGCGCCACGATGGAAACTTCATCCGCGGGAAAAGGCGAAAGCATCACCGCGTCATGGGCCCATGCCTGCGGTCCGATCCCGAGTAATAAAATAACTGCTAAAACGTATGCATGCATTCTTCCCATCGCGTCTGCACCTCTTCCCATTCATTTTGCCGCGCCAACCATGCTTGCGCCGTATGAATCGCGTCCGCGGTCGCGTTCCCCAACGGCAGTTGTCCCAAGAGCGCCGGCGTTAAATAGCGGAAATCTCCGGCCAAAAGGGACGTGAGTTGTTCCCTTACCCGATCGGTTTGAAGCGTCATCCACAACCACGCGGCGTGTTCCATGCGACGCGGGCGCATGACAAAAGCGCGGCCCGTCAAATATTTGCCGGCGTTTTTCTCAGTAATGATCCCGACGCGGTACCGGTCTTTCGTAACGGCGATGACAATATCCCCCGAAGCGAGCGGTCCCGCGGCTTCACCCGGCATCGATTCTTCCCGCGCCGTCAGCGGCCACGGTCCGTTGTTGAGCGCCGCCGCCAAAGCGACGCCCCCGTCAGGTATCGGTCGCGTCGGCAAAAGGTCAGCATAATCCCGCAATGCGGTTTCCTCTTGATCCGCTTGCCAGGCTCGCCACGTTTCCGGTGAACGAATTTCTTTTTCCCATTGCCCGTCACTGAAACGCGCCATGCCGTAACGTTTTTCCTGCGTAGAATCCGGATGACCGATCCAATACAGTTTTTCATCATTGGCTCCGTAAAGGTACCACGCGCCCGTCGGCAGTTGCGTTTGATCCTGCGCGCCTTCAAATAAAACCCACGCGTCGATGTGCGCTTCGGGATACGTTTGCGTCAACTGTTGCAATTCCGCCGTCGTCGCCGCAGCGGTGCCCAAAAAGATATAGTCAAAATCATCTTTCGGAAGCGTTTCGAACGTCGTCCATTCGTAGTAGGGATACAACAACTGCAATTCCTCGGCGGCTTTGTCATCGGCGGCGGTGGCGACAATTTTCGGCGCGCGCTGAAAAATCTCTTTCGCCTTCGTCGCGTCGCCGAGATACGTGTCCGCATGTACTAAAAGAACATGCGCGGCCTGATCCGCCTGCTCCCATAAGGTCGTCAACGCCGGCCCGTAACTTTTTTCCCGATAGGGACTGAAAAGCAGCGGCGGCGTCGACACCGCCGTGACATAGACTTCCGGATACCGTTCGGGATCCGCCGGATAGGGTCCGAATTTCTCGACTGTAAACGAACGCAACGCCGCGATGATCGTTTCTCCCGTCACGCCGTATTCACGATGATCGGCGCGTTGAAATAATACCTGATCAATTTCCCGCGCGCGCAATACTTCCGTATATATCTGTGATTCCGCGATACCTGACGCGCGAAATCGCTCTACCCATTCGTGTCGTTGCATAATACCCTCGCTTTCTCGGCTTCCGTTTGTGATTATCATTGTACGGAAGCGCCGGTAAGCTGTCAAAGCAAAAAAAAGGCCCGAAGGCCTTTTACGCTATGTAAATTACATAATCTGAATGCCGCGGAATTGGAATTCCGGCGACAGCATGATGACGACCGAGTTGCCGGCAAACATGTCGCCGACATCATAGTAAATCAAAATGCCTTCGTTTTTTTGCGCATACACAGCCGCGATGTTTTGGAGCTGCGGCAGCATTTGTTCTACGGTCACCGGCGCTTCGTTGACCTCCAGCCAATGCGTATTTTTAAGGCTCACGATAGCGGGAGCAATGTCATCGATATGCGAACTATTGGCTAACAGCCAATTCCAAATCTCGTCCGCGTACGCCTGCGCAGCATCCGTATCCGCTTCGGTAAACGGTTCCACTGTCAGGAGAACAGGTCGCCCCGCCAACACTTTTTCCGTGATAAAGCCCGGCTCTACATACGACCAATTCATGCATCATCCCCCCTTATCCGTTATTATACCGAATCGGCGGGTTCTTGTCGAACACCGATCGGGCAAACATGGCGCAGCGGACAACGTTCACATAACGGACGACGCGCTTTACAGACAAGCCGTCCGTGCCAAATGAGCCAATGGTGCGCTTGCGACCATTTTTCGCGAGGTATATTGCGCTCCAGTTTGCGTTCGACGGCGGTGACGTCTTTGCCCCGCCCCAATCCCAACCGATTGGCGACGCGAAAAACATGCGTGTCAACGGCAATGGCCGGCTCGTCATAGAGAACGCTCACCAGCACATTCGCCGTTTTTTGACCGACGCCCGGCAGCGTCATCAGCTCTTTTTTAGTCCGCGGAACTTCCCCGTGATACTCTTCCAACAATCGCGTGCAGGTGGCTAATAAATGTTGCGCCTTGCTGCGAAAGAGACCGCAATCGCGAATTTCTTCTTCCAGTTCGGCCTGCGTGAGTTGCCCCATCTTCGCCGGCGTGTTGAGCCGCGGAAAAATCCGCGCGGTGATTTTATTCACACGCTCGTCGGTGCACTGCGCGGATAAAACGACAGCGACCAACAGCTCAAAGGGCGAGTTGTAATGAAGCGCCGTCTTACGATCTTTATACGTCGCTTCCAAAATCGCCAACTGCTCTTCGCGAATGGCCTTGGTAACCCGCATCTTACGCCTTATGCAGCAGGTAATCGTGCGCTGCCAACGCGGCTTTCGCTCCGTCAGCGGCCGCGATCACGATTTGACGCTGCGGATAATCCGTGTTGTCGCCGGCGGCAAAAAGACCCGGTAAGTTGGTCGATGTGTCACGTCCCACTTTCACTTCGCGATTGTCGCTTAATGCCAATTCCTGCGGCACGAAGCCGGTGTTCGGTTCGCCGCCGATTTCGACAAAAACGCCGTCCAACGGCAATTCCACAACTT
>NZ_JAHAHH010000021.1 GCF_018373335.1 Negativicoccus succinicivorans | reverse complement strand
GAAAATCGACGTTGATCAAGGCGATATTGGGATTGTTGACTAAAATTTCCGGTTCGGTCAAATTTTATTTAGACGGTCGGTTGGCCGTGTCGCGCGATGATTTCAAGCGGATTGCCTATGTGCCGCAGAGCGGCAGTGTAGACTGGGATTTCCCGACGACGGTACTGGATGTCGTACTAATGGGACGTTACGGTCATCTCGGCTGGTTTAAACGACCGGGGGCGGCGGAGCGGGAGATGGCGATGGATGTGTTGCGGAAAACGGGCATGGAAGCTTACGTTGACCGCCAAATCAGTCGTCTATCGGGCGGCCAGCAGCAGCGTGTGTTTTTAGCGCGCGCATTGATTCAGGAAGCGGATATTTATTTTATGGACGAGCCGTTTAAGGGGGTCGACGCCAAAACGGAAAAGGCGATTGTCGCTTTGTTGCAAGAGATGAAATCACGCGGCAAAACGGTCATTGTTGTGCATCACGATTTGGCGACGGTGGCGGAATATTTTGACTGGGTTACGATGATTAACTTGCGTCGTATTGCGATGGGGCCCGTGGAAGAAGTGTTTACGAGCGAGCACATCGAAGCGGCTTATAATGCTCGCAATCCGTTGCGGCGGGAGGGGTCCCATGCTGTCGCCGCTGAGTGATTATACCTTCCAGATCGTGGCGGCGGGGACCATGCTGTTGGGATTGGCGAGCGGCGTTACGGGAACGTTTGCCGTATTGCGCAAGGAAAGTCTCATCGGAGACGGATTGTCGCATGCGTCGTTTCCGGGCGTAGTAGCGGCCTTCATGTTTTTGGCGGTGAAAGATTTGGAAGTGCTGCTGACCGGTGCGGCGGTCGCGTCCTTGCTATGCATGGCGGCGATCGCTTTGACAGTACGGTATACTAAGGTCAAGTTTGATGCCGCATTGGCGACATTTCTTGCCGCGTTTTTCGGCGTCGGCATGATGCTGATGACGTATGTGCAGCATACGGACAACCCTAATCAGGCGGGGTTGTCGAAGTTTATTTTCGGACAGGCGGCCACTATGCTGGCGCGCGACGTGGAAATTACCGCGGCGGTGGCGGCGATGATTTTACTGCTGGCAGTTATTTTTTGGAAAGAATTAAAACTGGTGGCGTTTGATGCCGATTTTGCGCGCAGTTTACAGCTGCCTGTCAGAATGACGCAATTGGTGTACGGGTTGATGCTGGTGGCCTCAATTATCATCGGCTTGCAGTCTGTCGGCGCGATTTTGATGAGCTCGCTGCTCATCGCTCCGGCGGTGGCGGCACGGCAATGGACGGATAATCTCGGCACCATGGCAGTACTGGCAGGGGGGATCGGGGCGCTGTCTTGCGGTATCGGTACGTATGCCAGCGCGATCGTTAAAGGTTTGCCGACGGGGCCGGCGATCGTCGTTGCCGCCTCAATCGCGGTACTTCTCAGCTTGCTGTTCGCGCCCGGAAGGGGTATCATTGCACGTTACCGGGTGCATCGGGAGGCGCGGCGTCGTTGGAAGGAGGGCGATATCGATGTCCGCCCAAACTGAGATTATCCTTATTGCGATGTTGGCAGCGTTCGCTTGCGCCTTGCCGGGGGTGTTTCTGGTGCTGCGCAAAATGTCCATGGTCGCCGACGCTATCACGCATACCGTATTCTTGGGAATCGTCATTGCATTTTTTGCAACGGAGAATTTAAACTCTCCCTGGTTGCTCATCGGAGCAACGCTCATGGGATGCTTTACCGTGTGGTGTACCGAAAGCCTGCAACGAACCCGGCTGGTCAGTGAAGATGCATCCATCGGGATTGTGTTTCCGTTGTTATTCTCTATCGGTTTGATCTTGGTCAACCTGTACGGCAGTAATGTTCATCTGGATACGGACTCCGTCCTGCTCGGGGAACTCGCCTTTGCGCCCTTTGACCGCGTGCGTGTGAATGGTGCCGATTGGGGCGCTGTGTCCATGTGGGTGTTGGCAGGAATTTGCCTGCTTAATACCGTAGTCATTGTGGCGGCATTCAAGGAATGGAAGCTGGTTACCTTTGATGCGTTATTGGCGGCCATGTACGGATTTTCGCCGATATGGATGCACTATTTGCTGATGACGCTTGTATCCGTGACCGTTGTCGCTTCATTCCAAGCGGTCGGCGCCATCCTCGTTATCGGATTGATGATCGGACCGGCCGCGACGGCCTACTTGCTTACCAAGGACTTGCGGAAAATGCTTGTTTTGGCGGCGAGCATAGGCGCCCTATCCGCGTGGCTCGGTACGGAGATTGCTTTTTGGCTGGATGTTTCGATTGCGGGCGCGATTGCGGGAACAATCGGAGGAGTATTTTTATTGACGGTGATCGCGACACCAAAATCGGGTATTATTGCCCGGTATCGTCGTTTAAAACGACTGCGCTTACAGTATGGAGAAGAAACGGTTTTATTCCATCTGTTGACGCATGAAGGCACCGCTACGCAGGCGCAAGAGGCGGGAGTCGGTACACTTTATGAGCATTTGCGCTGGAAACCGGAATTTGCCGATCTCATTTGTCGTCGTCTCGAAGCGGGTCATTTTGTGCGTATTCATCGTGGCACGGTGCACTTGACGGAGAGCGGACGCGCACGTGCTTATCGTGTTTCGGAAACGCTTTTTGCGGAGCAATAATGATCGAAAGATCGGTCATAGGAGAAAAACTTCTTGTGCGAAAAATGCTGGTCATAAGATGTTGGCAGTGTTGCCGTGTCGAAAAGTAAAACTAAACAAAAAAGACGATGCGAAGGCGTCGTCTTTTTTGTTTAGTGAAATAAATTGGCAATCATAATAAAGCAAGTCAAATATGGAAAATAAAATGCAAGCACTAAAAAAACACTCCGAAGAGTGCTTTTAGTCTACATAGGTAGAGCCCCGAAGGGCGATGTGGATAAATCTTTATTTGAACTCGTAATGCCATATCCTGCCTATATACTAGCGCTTAAAAATCGGCGTGTCAAGTTTATTTTATTCAAAAATCATCAATAAAAATTAATGCGATTATTTTAGTACATAATGCATTACGACGCTTTTTGCATATGGAATCTAATGATTTCGTATGCTATATTTAATTTAATGGAGTAAAAGATCAAAGCGGAGCGCTATTGATAACATAGCGGGCTGGCACGAGCAATGTTACAGTAATGATATAAAAAGGCAGTAGCAAATGTTTATTCTTTTAATCCGCTTGCGGCTATGAGGAGGACTTTCGCGATGAAGAAAAACAACGATTACTATATCGGTTTGGACATGGGAACCAATTCCGTCGGTTGTGCAGCTACCGACACCAAGGGGCGTTTGCTACGGTTCAATAAAAAAGACATGTGGACTTCACGCCTTTTTGAGGAAGCGAAAACAGCTGCTGAGACGCGCACCTTTAGAACGTCGCGGCGTCGGTATGATCGCGTGCGACAACGCATCGAATTTTTGCAGGATGTTTTCGCGCCGATCATCGCTCAAAAGGATTTTGAATTTTTTGTGCGTCTGAACGAAAGTAAATTTTACCCGGAAGACAAGAAGACGGATGGCCGCTTCGCCCTTTTTAATGATGCGGATTTTACCGACGTGGAATACTTCGACCGGTATCCCACGATTTACCATCTGCGCGCGGCGCTGCTTAAGCCGAATCACATTACCGATCCGCGGTTATTGTACTTAGCCATTCATCATATCGTTAAAAATCGCGGACATTTCCTGTTCGCCAGCACAGATATGGAAAGTATTCGCAGTTTTCAAATGGTCTATACGCAACTTTCCGAACATTTGAAATCGATCAATTCGGACTTTGAATTGCCGGTGGATGTACAAGATCAATTTGCCGCGATCTTGTTGAACGAAAAATTGAACAAGCGGGATAAGAAAAAACAGCTGAAAGAACTTTGCCCGCATGAAGATAAACGTTTGGAATACGCCTTCAACGCGATTATTGGCGGGAAAACCAAGTTGAAAGATATATTTGGCGTGGAAGAATATGATGAGGGCACGAAAAAGGCAGTCGACTTTGAAAAGGCGGACTACGACGAGGATAAAGACGAGATTGCGAGCGTAATCAAAGAAAATATCCATGTGCTTAACGCGTTGAAAGCGGTCTATGATTGGACTGTTTTGACGAAAATTTTGGGCGACTATGCGTATATTTCGGAGTCGCAGGTTGCGTTATATAACGCGCATGCAAAAGATTTACGCATTCTGAAAAGCCTCATCAAGAAATATGCCCATTCGCAGTATGCGGATGCTTTCCGTCATGAGAACGTCAAAGGTAACTACGCGAACTATGTCGGCAGCACCAACTATGACAATAAACAACCGGTCATTGACAATCCGTCGGTAACGCAAGAAGACATAAATAAATATTTTGCAGATATTCTCTTGAGCATTGCTCCGAACGAAAGCGATAGAGAGAGTTATCAATATATTACCGAGCGCTTGCATAAAGGCGAAGCTTTGCCCAAATTACGTACGAAAGCGAACAGCGTGTTGCCGCATCAAATCCACAAAATCGAATTGGAAAAAATCCTCGCCAACGCCGCGAAGAATTTTCCGTTCTTACAGGAGAAAGATAGTAGCGGCTATACTGCAGCGCAAAAAATCGTCAAGATTATGATGTTCCGAATTGAGTACTATGTCGGACCGCTCAACACGTATCATCATGTCGATCAAGGCGGCCACGCCTGGATGGTGCGCAAAGCGTCGGGGAGAATTACGCCTTGGAACTTTGACGAAAAAGTAGACAAGGAAGCTTCGGCGGAAAAATTTATCCGCAACATGACCAATAAATGCACCTACTTGATTGGCAAGGACGTCATTCCCAAACAATCGCTTCTGTACAGCAGGTACAAAGTCCTTAACGAATTAAATAACTTAAAAGTCAACGGCGAACCGATTTCGGTCGCTCTGAAACAGAAAATTTACGAAAAACTGTTCAAGAAACAAGTCAACGTCACATTCAAACAACTCAAAACTTTTCTCAAAGCGCAAGGGGAAGATGCCGACGAAATCATTTTAAGCGGTGTCGATGAAGCCGCGCATAAATTCAACAATAACCTCCAGACATACCATAAATTTCATGCGATTTTCGGCGACAAAATCGAATTTGAGCCGCAACGCTCCATGGTCGAAGATATTATTCGCTGGAAATGCCTGATGGGCGATGATATTGCCATGTGGAAACATAAGATCGAAAACGAATATGGCGATCAGATCAGCGAAGAGCAATTAAAGAAAATCACGCGACTTAACTTCAATGGTTGGTCCCGTTTGTCGCAAGAGTTTCTTACCGATGTGCCGGGCGTTGATATCGAATCCGGCGAGGTATACTCGGGTATTATGGACGCTTTGTGGAAAACGAATGAAAACGTTATGCAACTATTAAGTTCCCGTTTTACGTTTGCGGCAGAAGTAAAGAAGCAAAACCAAGGCACCGGTCGGATCGAGAAAATCACGTATGACGAAGTCATGAAAGATACTTACCTGTCGCCGGCGGTAAAACGCTCCGTTTGGCAGGCGATTACTTTAGTCGAAGAGATCCGCAAAATTCGCAAAGCGGATCCGAAACGCATTTTTGTCGAAATGACGCGCCAACCGGACGCGAAAAAGGAACGCAAACTGTCTCGGCGTACGCAACTGTTAAATGCATATAAAGCGATCGGAAATGATATCGCGGAATATGATAAAGAACACGTATCCACACTCATAACGCAACTGGAAAGCAAAAAGGATGAAGATCTGCGCCGGAAAAAATTGTATCTTTACTTCACCCAGATGGGACGTTGCATGTATACGGGAGAACGTATTGATCTTTCTTCCTTATTGCGTGATACCAACAGTAACATCTATGATATCGATCATATTTACCCGCGTTCTCTTACGAAAGACGACAGTCTTGACAATACAGTCTTGTGTAAAAAAGAGATTAACCTAAGGAAAGGTAATAAGAATCTGCATCGTGTTTTCACGGAAAAAGAACTCAAAAAGCAATACGGATACTGGAAGGCGCTCAAAGATAAAAAGCTGATCAGTGAAAAGAAATTTTCACGTCTCATTCGTACTACCAAACTCACCGCCGACGAATTGGCCGGATTTATCAGTCGGCAATTGGTGGAAACCAGCCAAATGGTCAAAGCCACAGCGGATATTTTGGAAAAAATCTATCCGAATGTCACGATCGTTTATGTGAAAGCACGGACTGTAAGTGACTTCCGGCATGACTATGATTTGCCGAAAGTGCGCGTCTTGAATGATTGTCACCATGCTCATGACGCGTATTTGAATATTGTCGTGGGGAATGTCTACTACGAAAAATTCACTAAAAATCCGTTCCGTTTTATTCAAAACCAAAAGGGAAAAGGGGACATCAAATACAATCTTTATCGCCTGTTTGACAAAGACATTAAAGTCGGTGATCGCATTATTTGGAACACCAAAGAAGATTTAGCGCGCGTTAAAGAGATCCTCGAACGGGATACGGTAAATGTCGTGCGCATGCCGGTAGAGCGACACGGAAAGTTTTATGATGCAACCATTAAAAAAAAGAGCACTACAAAGGAAACAATGGTCCTGCCATTGAAAGGTTCCGATGAACGCTTACACGATATTTCCAAATACGGGTATTATATCAAGCCGTCCGGCATGTCATTTATGGTTGTCCAGCACGAGGTTAAAGGTAAGAGACGAGTCATCATCGAACAGGCCTTGTTAGTTTACAAAAATACATTAAAAAGCGAAAAAGATTACGTAAAATATTGTGAAAATGTTTTGAAATTACAAAAACCGAAAGTATTATTTAAAAACATAAAATTCGGTAGCAAGATTTTATTTGATGGATACCCTCTCCTTTTGAAATCGCGGTCGAATACTAGCATTATATTGGCAGACTCGCAATCTCTGTTTCTTGTTAACCGGGAGCTAAACATACTAAAAAGAGTTACAAAGATTTCCGATGATATTGCTCAAAACGTGAAGAGCCGAGTAAAAATAACTGATGAAGAGTGGATTACACTGTGGAAATCTGTGGTTGAGCAAATCGTTACGGGCAAGTTCCGCAATCGCTTAGGAACTTTAAATGGAATACTAAAAGGCAGAAAAATTGAATTATCAGAAGATGAGAAAACGAGATTAAACAAATTGGATTCGAAAGATCAAGAAGAATATTTGAGCCAAATTTTATTAGAACGGTTTTTGAGATTCACCACAAAAGAAAAGACCGACCTCTTACTTAAAGTGATTTCGTTTAGCGGCAATACAACCGGAGTAGATCTTCGTTTGATTGGGGGGGCAAAAAGAACAGGAATTATTACGATTAGGAAAGATATTACAGATCATTCGGTCATTTTAATTAATGAGTCGCCCACCGGTCTCTTTACCAACCGCACTGTTTTGAATCAGCCATGAGCTGGCGCACAGTTGTCATCACAAAGCCGGCCAAACTCGAATTGCGTTTGAACTACATGGTTGTTCGCAGCATCGACCATGTGGAAAAAATAAGCTTGACGGAATTGGGAGCACTGGTGATCGAAACATTGCAGGTGTCGATCACCGGCTCTCTCATCAGCGCGCTTTTAGCGCAAGAAATCAGGATTATCATTTGCGATGAACATCATGATCCGCAGGGGGAAATCCTACCTTATTACGGATGTCATGACTGCTCCCGAAAAATACAGATGCAAATGGATTGGCAGGAGACCACAAAGAAAAATTTATGGCAACAAATTGTCCGACAAAAGATTATGAATCAACGGAAAACATTGGCATATTTTTGTCCGGATGCGACCGATGCAGTGGCGAAGCTGGCACGGTATGAGACGCAAGTCGAAATCGGTGACGCCACGCATCGGGAAGGTCTCGCGGCCAAAGAATATTTTCCCGCGCTCTTGGGAAGAGGATTTACGCGCGCGGCCGAGACGGCGCAAAATGCCGCATTGAACTACGGCTACCAAATTATCATTTCCATTTTTTCCCGTGAAATCAAAATTGCCGGTTACCTTACCGAATTGGGGATTTTTCACGACAGTCAGCATAATCATTTCAATTTGTCATCCGATCTTATGGAGCCGTGGCGACCGGTTGTAGACGCATTTGTCAGAGAAAAAGAATGGGAACAATTTGCCGTGGAGGAAAAACATATGATGCAACGTCTCGTGACGCGGGAAGATTCCTTTTAACCGAAAATTATGAAGAAAAGTCGATTGGAAAATGCCTTTCGATCATTCACAATCCGTTTCAGCTGTGCGAAAATGATCATAAAATGCGCACCGCCTTGTATAAATTACTTGAAAAAGAAGTACAGACGCTAGACTTTGAATATTACAAAGAAGTGGAATCAAAGATATTTCAATTTTTACAGCATGTAAATATGCAATCCGCATATCCGTTCACGATGGCGGACTCTATCGGCATGACAGAGATCTTCAAATTGGGACAATTGCAACTGGAGTTAACTAAAGACTCCGTGCCGGAGCGACTCTATGAATACATCCGCGCATTACGCCGGTTGACAGGCGCGCAATGCGTGGTCATGTATAATGTAAGAAACATATTTACCGATACAGAATCGGAGGTGTTTTTAAAAGAAATTAGCGAACAGGAAATATCTGTTTTATTTTTGGAAAGGAGTGTGCCGCCTATCGTCACAAAATACGAGAAACTATATATAGTGGATCAGGATTTGTGTGAAATCAGCTAATGGTATAAATTAAACACAACATTAGTTTGAGAGTAGTGTCATATCCAATCCATCTCAAACTTCTTTATCGCCTACAATGCTAAAAAGGCAGTTTGAGAGTAGTGTCATATCCAATCCATCTCAAACGGAACAAGAACACCGACCAAGAAAAGGAGCGTTTGAGAGTAGTGTCATATCCAATCCATCTCAAACGAAGATGCGGAGGAAGAATATTATGACTGAGTTTGAGAGTAGTGTCATATCCAATCCATCTCAAACACCGGAGCCGCTTTCACCGAATAGCCACCAGTTTGAGAGTAGTGTCATATCCAATCCATATCAAACTTGTTGAATCGGACAGTACCGACATTGAAAGTTTGAGAGTAGTGTCATATCCAATCCATCTCAAACAAAAAGACATTGTTGGCATTTTCAAAGGAGGTTTGAGAGTAGTGTCATATCCAATCCATCTCAAACGCATGATTTAGATCACTTGCAAAGTGCCAAGTTTGAGAGTAGTGTCATATCCAATCCATCTCAAACTCGGCGGCAATCCCTTTTCGCCAGCGTCCGTTTGAGAGTAGTGTCATATCCAATCCATCTCAAACCGATCACGCAGATAAACGCGGAGTTAATCAGTTTGAGAGTAGTGTCATATCCAATCCATCTCAAGCAATGATGATAACGTCGGACAAACTCACAAAAAATGAAATCGCCAATGCGCACCGGCGAGGCGGTTTTTGTTCAAATATTTATTTGTCAAAAAAGACGCCTGTGGCGTCTTTTTTTATTTGGCTTCAACACGACGGTGCAAAGGGCATGCCCGGAGAGCGGCGAGATAGTTTGCGCGCAGCGTCATATTTTCGTTGTGCCGCAAGGCGAAGGTGGTAGCGTTACATGCGCGGCCCACGTTTGGGGTAATTTTACAGCATATGGTTTAGTCGATTTGGGATCATTTTTACTGTATGCTAATATTTCATTTCGTATCTCTTTCACGGCGACATGCTATACTTATACTAATCGGAAAAACAGTTTATAAAGGAGAAACATGAAGTATAAACCGAAAGTTTGTCTTCTTTCCGCGTCGATCGGGCAAGGGCATGTTCAGGCGGCGCGCGCGGTGGCGGAAGCGTTGAAACGGCATCCTACGGGATATCGCGTGCAATCGTTGGATTTTTTGTCGCGTGATATGATATCGCTTGATTATTGGATGCGCGAGACATATATCAAGATGATCGATTTATTTCCGCTGATCTATGATCTTTTATACCATCAATCGCAACGTCGGCACGGCGGTAAACAGGTTCGCAGTCTGCTGGCGCGCACGTTTCGCAGTCGCATGCGGCATTTGTTGGAAGTGCTCTCACCGGATGCATTGGTGTTGACGCATCCGTTTCCCGCGGCAGCGGCCGCTAAGCTGGTGGAAAAAGGCGAGCTCCATATCCCGATTGTGACGGTGATTACGGATTTTGATTTACACCAATTATGGGTGTATAAAAATATTACGGCGTATTGTGTACCGTCGGTGCAAGTGCGTGACGAACTGATCGCGGCGGGCATTGAAAAAGAACGCGTGTTTGTAACGGGCATCCCGATTATGCAGCGGTTTTACGAGATGAAAAAAGCTTCTCTGCGCGAACCGGGGACCGTGCTGATCATGGGGGGCGGCACCGGTCTGGGGTCGGTGAAGGATATTTTATGGCGCCTGACGCAAGTGGAAGCGGTGCAGCGGGTTATCGTTGTGACGGGACAAAATTTCACGCTGTTTGATGAAATTCAGGAAATGCGAGACGAGTTGCGCGTGCCGTTGGAATTGTACGGATACACGAATGAAATCCCGCGGCTGATGGCTCGCGCGTCATTATTGGTGACGAAGCCGGGAGCGTTGACCACGACGGAAGCGATGACAATGCATTTGCCGATGTTATTGGTGGATGCCATTCCGGGGCAAGAGGAAGCGAACGCGGCGCACTTGGAAAAGATCGGCTGCGCGAAATGGATTTTACGGGAGCAGCTGGTGCCGGTCACACGCGAATTTTTCGCCGGGGAAGCGACTTGGTATACAGGCGATCAACAAAAAACGCAACACAGCGCTCAACTTGTCGCCGATATTATTGATTCGCTGGTAACCTTTGAAAATTGAGACATAAAAAAAGAGCCCTGAGGCTCTTTTTTATTTTGCGGGTGCCGGCGCGGCGGGCAATAATGTGGCACCGCTGATTTGACGATACGCATCATAGACTTCGGCGGCATTTTGCAAACGTTTAATGCGCCAAAAGCCGGTGGAATCTTTCACCATCAACAAATGCAACGGAATGTACCGATCACGATTGATTTCGCGGAGACGGACAAGGACTTCCGCGTTCGTGTCTTTCGATGTCAGCGTTTGGATGTCAGTGACTTCGTAATTGGACGGCGGGGCGTCCTTTTCGTTGGTAAGCAGCGGAATGGAAATGATCGGCGCGGAGTTTTTCTGTTCGACTTGCGAGCGCAAGGCGTGGCTCAGCGCCTGAATAAAAATGGGCCGCATGGCGTACATCAGTGCCGCCGGCATGCTTGTGCCGGCGTTGGCGCTGTCGCGAAAGACATCATCAAAGCCGTCTTGCACCAGCGTATCGATATCGACGCGCCGTTCAAAGCGAGTTAAATTGTGCTCGCGCGCCGCATCAGCCGCGTCCATGACCGCATATTTAGGAGTGCGGATATAGTAACCGTAATAAAATAAAAGAACGCCGGCCACCAGAATAAGGGCGGCAAGAAGTACGTACCACCAGCGATTTTTTTGCCAAGTTGAAGTGTTCACGGAGACCTCCTTACCAGTTGATAAATCTATTTTGACAGCCAACGAAATGATTGTCAAACAAACTGATTTTTACAAAATGCATAAAAAATATTGACGAGCGCGGGCAAAGTATGGTAGTATTGTCACATTGAAAGACGTGCCGGAGTGGCGGAATGGCAGACGCACCTGACTCAAAATCAGGCGGGTAAAACCGTGGGGGTTCAAGTCCCTTCTCCGGCACCATAATTTTCACATATTGACACGAAAAGCCGAGTGACGAAGTCATTTGGCTTTTTTATTTGCGCAAACGACGGGCCAAGCTATAATGAAAGCAAGAGCATAAAGGGGGAATGTACATGTTTAGCGGCGAACTGAGTTTATTGCGGAAGTATCAGGATCATCTACATGAACGCGTTTATAAATATTTGGAGATGCTTCGCAATGCGAATTGGGACGAAATGACAGATGGACGGATGGAGCTGTATGACGGCGATTACATGAATATCGAAACGGGCATGACGAAGTCTGTGGAAGAATGTCGCTGGGAAGCGCATCGCCGCTATTTGGATATCCAGTATGTAGTTAGCGGCGCGGAAAATGTGGAGTGGGCGCCGCTGCTTTTGGGAAAGGTAGAGGAAGACCGCCCGGATGACGATGTGTACTTCTATGCGGCGGAGTCGATTGCATCGGGCGCAACGATTCATCATCAAGCGGGACGCTTCAGCATTTTCACACCGGAGGATTTGCATCGACCTTTGCTGGCGCCGCAAGATCCCGCCTCAATTCGTAAAGCGGTAGTTAAAGTAAGCTTGAAAAATTTACATAAATGAATGAAAAATTCGCAAATAGGCGGCTAATGATTAGCCGCCTATTTGATTGACATTGACTCATAAAGCTTGTTACAATAAACTGGTACTAAAAAAATGATTTAGTTTTCAAACAGAGGAAGTAATGAAAGACAAAATTTTAAAAGTCGCAGAAAAAGTCATTACCCGACGCGGCACCAAGTTTACGATGGATGAGCTGGCCGCGGCGCTCAACATGAGCAAGCGCACATTATATGAACAATTCGCTTCAAAGGGAGAGTTAATTGAGACGATTTTTTTGGTGCGCATGGATCGGTGGGAAGAGTATCACCACAAATTAATGGAGGATGCGGAGATCCCGGTGGAAAGGTTTTTGCATGATTATTTTATTCCGTCGTCCAAAGATTATCCGATTGTAACCAGTGAACTGCTGGGCTTACTGTTACGACATTATCCAAATGTCAAAGAAAAATTGCTTGCGCGTTCGGAAAATGAATGGAAGCGTTTGGAAGCATATCTTACGCGGCAAAACGAGGCAGGGAATATCACGACACCGGATGTTCAGGTGTTGATTTTTATCTTACAATCGCTCATGGTATTCGCGACGAGCAAGTATGTAGAAAATAATGATGCGAAACAATATATGAAGTCTCTGGAAGACAGTATCGCAGTCGTACTTACCGGCATTTTGCCGAAGAAATGAGGAACATGATGAAACGTAAGCATATTTGGATGGCGCTCGGCGCGGTAGTGATCCTGGCGTTGCTTTTTTGGGGGTATGGCGCATACCAGAAAAAAGCGGCCGGCGCGGCAGCGCGACAACAGCCGCCGACGCTTGTGAATGCGTTCACCGCATTCCAGTCGGATACGCCGCTTTTGCAGCAATACAGCGGCCATGTGGAAGCCCAGCAAAAGGTGCCGGTACAGGCGCGCGTGACGGGCTATATTGTCGAAAAATATGTGCAGGGCGGTCAGCAGGTGACGGCAGGGCAGGCGCTCTACCGCATTGACGCTCGTCAATACCAATCGTCATTGGCGGCGGCGCAGGCCAATACGGCGCAAGCTCGCGCGAACTATGAAAGCGCCGTGCAGGATCTGGAGCGGTACCGCACGTTGATTGCACAAGGCGCGATTTCCGATCAGCAATTTACGCGGCAACAGGCACTGGTAGAACAATACCGCGCTGTGGTGGAAGCCAACGAAGCGCAGGCCTCCATTGCCGGCGATAATGTCGCCGATACGGTGGTGCGCGCGCCGTTCAGCGGCACGCTCGGTGTCGATGATTTGCCGGTGGGGAATTTTGTTGCGGCGGGTCAAACACCGTTGGTGACGATTTCATCCACGGATCCGATTTTCGTTACCTTTGATCTGACGGAAGCGGAATATTTAAAAATGACGCAGCGGCAAAATTCGTCCGGCGCGTGGGGACAGGAGTTGAAATTGCAGCTCGCTGACGGTTCGCAGTACGGTGAGACCGGTCAGGTGGTTGTAATCGATCAAGATATGTCAGGCGGCGGTGGCCAATTCATCGTCAAAGCAAGCTTCACGAATCCGCAACAAATACTGCGCCAGGGTATGTTTGTACAGGTGATTTCCGACACGGAAATCGCACGCAACAGTATTTTGATTCCGGAGCAAGCGGTACAACCGTTATTGGACAAGAAAATCGTGACCGTGGTGGATGCGGAACATAAAGTGTCGCAACGCCCGGTGGAAGTGGGTGCGACGTACGGTCCGTATGTCGTCATTACCTCCGGTATTGTCGCCGGTGACACGGTAGTGGTCGAGGGACAAGCCAAAGTACGTAACGGTCAGACAGTCCAAGTGAAAATGCTCTCGCGTGATGAAGTAGAACATCCGCGGACGAAACAGGCAGCTCCTGCTGCCGGCAAGCAGTAAGGAGGAAATTGTGGCAAGATTCTTTATTGACCGACCAATTTTTGCCATCGTTATCGCTCTGGTTATCTCGATCGTCGGCGGTTTGGCGATGTTCGGTTTGCCGGTGGACCGGTACCCGGTCATTGCGCCGCCGAAAGTACAGGTCAGCGCGATGTATCCCGGCGCGAGCTCCCAGGTATTGAGTGAATCGGTAGCGGAAGCGATTGAAAAGCAAATTATCGGCGTGGATGATTTTGACAGTATGGTGTCGTCAAGTTCGTCTATCGGTATGTATTCATTATCCGTTCAATTTGAAACGGGTACGGACGCCGACTTCGCTTCCGTTCAGGTGCAAAACCGAGCGGCGCAGGCGGAAGCCATGCTGCCGGATATCGTGCGGCAATTGGGCTTAAACGTCAAAAAATCAACGAGCGATATGGCCTTGGTCATCAATTTGACCAGTCCGAACGGCACCTATGATCCGACGTTCCTGAAGAACTATTTCAGTTTGAACTACATGGATACGTTGAAATCGATCCCCGGGGTCGGCAATGTTCAGGAGTTCGGCTCCGATTATGCGATGCGCGTATGGCTAAATCCGGCGCGCATGGCGCAATATAAAATTAATGCGAGTGATATCGCCGCGGCCGTGCGGATGCAAAACCAGGAAGCGTCGGCCGGTTCTATCGGTCTAAATCCCTCGCCCGAAACCCAACAGTTTCAATACCAGATTACGGTGGACGGGCGGTTGACGGACCCGCAGCAATTTGAAGAAATTGTACTCCGGTCGAATCCCGACGGCAGCGTGGTGCATTTGAAAGATGTGGCGCGCGTCGAACTCGATGCCGCGGACTATAACTTTATCGCCCGCGCGGACGGGAAACCTACCGCCGGCATCGCTTTTTCGCTGACGAGTGACGCGAACGCGCTGGAAACGATCAATGCGATTAAGGCGGAACTGGCTAAAGCGCAGGAAACGTTCCCCGATGACATGACCTATAATATCGTCATCGACAATACCGATTTCGTTTCGGCCTCTTTGGAAGCGGTATTGCATACCTTTGTGGAAGCGTTGATTTTAGTATTGATCATCGTCTACTTGTTCTTGCAGAACTGGCATTCGACATTGATTCCGATGATCGCCGTGCCGGTATCGTTGTTGGGCACATTTGCCGCCTTTACCGTGTTAGGTTTTACGATCAATACGTTGACGCTTTTCGCGATGGTGCTTGCGATCGGTCTCGTTGTCGACGACGCGATCGTCGTTGTGGAAGCGGTCGAGTATGAAATGCGCTACAATCATAAATCGCCGCGGGAAGCAACGATTCTTGCGATGGAAAAAGTTCAGGGGCCTGTTATCGGCGTCGCGGTTGTTCTGATCGCGGTATTCGTACCGGTTGCTTTTATGGGCGGCATTATGGGCGTACTGTACAAGCAGTTCGCGTTGACGATTGCTGTTTCCGTAGGGATTTCCGCCTTTGTCGCGCTGACCTTGACGCCGGCGCTGTGCGCGATGTTGCTGACGGAAAATGACAATTTGAATAAAGAAACTTTCCATGATCGTTTTTTCCATGCGTTTAACGAGAAATTTGATCGACTCGTCGAATCGTACGGAAACGCGTTGGATAGTTTCGTACATAAACTCGGCGTGGCGATTTTA
>NZ_JAHAHH010000020.1 GCF_018373335.1 Negativicoccus succinicivorans | reverse complement strand
GACGGGTTTCTTCCTGTCCCTTAGTGATAAATACCGCTTGCTGTTTCATATGCCTCCAAAATGATTATAGCCGGTGACTTGCAATGCGTGACACGTATCGCCATCGCATACAAATAAGCCGCTTCCTTTTGTAACGCGACCGATCTCATACATTCCTTGCGGTACGGTTGATCTCGCCGGCAGCGTGGCGACGAGTTCAAAGTCTTCACCGCCGTACCAAATCAGGTCTTTCGCACGGAGCGCATGCGGATCCGACTGTTGCGCTAAATCGCTTTGCCAGGTAAGCGCACTTTGTTCGACTTCGAAACGTACTTTTGATTGTTTTGCCATATCACCCAAAGCGAACGCGAGTCCGTCACTGATATCGTTCATCGCGGTCGCGCCAAGTTCCCGCAATAATTTTCCCTTTGTCAATTGCGGCCGCGGCGTATTTTGGAACGCGCGCAACGACGCCTCGATAGAGAGTCCGCGCGCAAGCAGATGATAGCCCAGCGCCGCGTATCCGGTAGGTCCCGTCAAAACAATTCGATCACCCGGCTGCGCACCGCTTCGCGTCACGGACTGACCGCACGGCACATAACCGAGCGCTGTCGCGGTAAGTGTCAGGCCGCGGCGCGAATGGACGGTGTCACCACCCAGTAGCAGTGCATCGTACGCGCGCAAACACTCTCCTAAGCCGCGATATAACGAAATCATATTTTCTTTTTGTGTCCCCTGCGGCAATGCTAACGCCACAACAATTCCCAAGGGCTGTGCCCCCATAGCCGCAAGATCACTCAAATTGACCGCTGCAAGCTTCCAGCCGAGCTCTTGAAACGTAATCGTCTGCGCCGAAAAATGAACATCTTCAGTAAGTGTGTCCGTCGTCACTACCAATTCCGTGTTCGGAGGAATAGCGACAACGGCAGCGTCATCATTCAACGGTACACGAACCGCTGCTCCTCGGGTAGGGCATAATGCTGCGATATCCCGAATCAGAGCAAACTCATCACGGATCGCTGTCATAGCATCGCCTCCTCATCTTATGCTATTGTAGCATACTCGCTCTGCCGCTTTGCCATGAACAAATTAAAAAGCCGCGAATATATTCGCGGCTTTTTAATTACTTGTTTTCGATCAATTGTTCATCCCGTTCCAATGGTTTTGTCAAATCCAAATGGCCCGTGATGGATTCAATCGGCTCGCCTTCGATGGTGAACTGTACGCGTTCAATTTCCGGGAAATTTGTCAAAGTATTAACGGTTTCATACACGATCAAAATTTCGCCTAATGAACCGCCCTGGTTATTTCTTACAGCCTGATTGAAATCCACGGTCGCAAGTTTCTTTTTCTGATCGACCTCGACTTTTTTGACTTTAGCATCTTTCGGCCAAATCGGATATTTCTGCTTGCGATCCGCGACCAACATTTCTTCTACCGCCCGGTTCGGAGTATATTGATCCGCCGGCACACTCACATTTACCGGCACGAGATGCTCTGCATCTTTACTGGGAATATAGGTGACCAGTGTTTTTTCGGTTGTTGCTACCTGCTGCGGCTGAGTTGTCTCCGCAGACTTTGTCGGAGATGCCGAAGGGGTGCAACCGGCGACCATCAAAATCATGCACAGTAGAAGTGTGCAGATTGACCATCTCTTTTGCAAAAAATGCAAGATTTTATTTGTCATGTAGAATACTCCTCAGCCCGTTTAAAGTATGTTTCCAATCCGTCTACAATACTCTGTGCCAATGCTTTTTGAACATTCGGCTTTTGTAATTCGGTACGTTCTCGAGGGTTTGAAATAAATCCGAGTTCCAATAATGTCGACGGCATGCTGCTGTTGCAAAGCACATAAAAGTTCGCTGTACGCACCCCGCGGTCGCCAAAATCGACGGCATCAATATTCGCTTCATGCAACGATTGCGCCAACAACCGACCATAGGGAGATCCTCCACAATAGTATGCGGTCATACCGTCAATATCCGGACGCACAAACGAATCGATATGAATACTGATAAATGCATCCGCCGCATGAGCTTCCGCCACATCCACGCGCGCCTGCAATTCCTCGTCAGCGTTGGCATGCGGTCGCGCCACATCGCGATCGGTCTCGCGCGTCAAGTATACTTTGGCGCCCTTTTCTTCCAACATCGGTTTCAAATAAATTGCAATCGGTAAAGTAATATTCTTTTCATATACATTTCCCTCACCGATAGCGCCTACATCCGTACCGCCGTGACCGGGATCAATAACGATCGTTTTCCCTTTTAATCCGGCGGTCGTTTTAAACGTAGGCACAGGAACATACTGCGGTACGTCAATCACCACTCGATATGGCTTATTATGCGTTTTGTCACGTTTCAAAGGAAATACTTTTACACTGTTTTTAGACAACCCTTGCGGGAATTGGAAAGACAAAACGGTATCTTTATTTTCCTGACTTACGTTAAGCTTCGACACCATCTTCGGATTCAATGCATAGGTACCGATCACTTTTTTGCCATTCGTCTTCGCCAGTGTTACTTTCAGATTTTTACCGTTCTTACTCAGCTCGGCATCTATACTCGGCAGACGATCCACATCCATGACTACACGGACAAACGGAACACGCGCATCATTACGGGTGACCCATCGCAGTTCTTCTACATGCGCCGCAAATGAAGGGGCTGTTTGAGAAAAAAGCAGTATACAGAAAAAGCAAAATAAAATCAGTTTTCGCACGGTCCACCTCCTCCAACCGGTTCAATGCTCTTATTATAGCATTTAAAACAGCGAATAAGATTAAACCGTTTTAAGAATGTATTTCATATTTCATGCTTATTTCGTTTTTCGAACGTGCGGCGGCAATTTTTCTCCCGCGGTATCCAACGTGCGACGCAACTGTTTGACTTCCATTGCAATATCGGTCGCGGCTTTCCGATCCGTCTGCAAAAGAAGTGTAACCACCTGATTTACATCCGCGCCCTCAGGCAACCAGGCACTCGGTAAACGGATTGTCGTTTCGTCCTCGGCTACCATTTCGGTCCATTTTGCCGTTTGACGATCAATGACGAGTCGGATCGGCTTCATTGTGTTCTCCTTCCACTGTATACGTGTTGCCGTCGGTACGAATAGTAATAGTTCCATTGCGATCCGTACGGTAAATGCGGATTCCCCGTTTTTGCAACCGTTCCAACACCGGTGCATGCGGTACTCCGTACGGATTTCCGCGACCGCTGGAAATTGTAGCTACTTGCGGGCGTACCGCGGCTAAAAAGGATTCCTTTGTGCCGGTCTTACTGCCGTGGTGACCGACTTTTAAAACAGTAGCTGCAAGTTTCTTGCCATGTGCCTGCAAAAGTTCATGTTCCTGTAGCTTTTCTGCATCGCCCGTAAAGAGCATCGTAAATTGATTTGCTACCAATTTCATGACTATCGAGTGGTTATTATAATCCGGCATCCCTTTTTTATACATTACATTTTCCGTCGGCCCGAGTACATCAAAGTACACGCCTGCGCCCAAATCAATCTGCATTCCCTGCGTAAGAACATAAGGACGCAAACCTTTTTTATCAAGCGTCTTCAAATACGTGCGGTAAATCGCATTCGTTTTAGTCAGACCGTCATCAAATACATACCGCACCGGTACGTGTTTCAATACTGCATAGGCGCCGCCTAAATGGTCACCGTCAGGGTGCGTAATGATCAGGTTTTCCACTTCTTTGACACCGTACCGATCCAAATATTGAGTAAGTGCCGAACGATGTTCGACATCTCCCGTATCGATCAACGTCCACTTGCCCTGCCATTCAATCAGAGTGGCATCTCCCTGTCCGATATCCAGACAGCGAATTACCAATTCCTTTGATTCCGTAAGCGATGAAAAAGGATTGGGAAATTTCCACTGTGTTTGCGGATCGGACGGCGCGCCGCCGGATGGAATCACATGCTGGCAACCCGTCAATAACACAATGAATGCAGTGACAATCAATGTAAATATACTTTTTCTCATTCCATGACCTGTTCTTTATAGATATAGGGTAAAGTATCTGCCACTTCAGTAGCTAAAAAGCCGTAACCGCATTGCTCCGCCAAACGATCCGCGGCAGCGCCGTGCCACCATATGCCAGTCGCAACCGCATCTGCCGGCGCTAAGCCCTGCGCTAAAAGAGCCGCAATAATTCCTGTCAATGCATCACCCGTGCCGGCCGTCGCCAATCCGGCATTGCCTGTTGTATTTATCGCTAACCTTGTGCCTTCAAACAATAATGTCGAGGCTCCTTTCAAAACAGCGACCGCTCCCGTAGCGGCGTGCAGTGCCTTCACATAACCGGGCCGATCATTCGCTATTTCTCGGTTCGTCACGTGCAATAACCGCGCCGCTTCGCCGAGGTGCGGAGTAATCACACATCGCGCAGGCAATCTGTATCCGGGATGCTGCGCCAGAGCATACAACCCGTCCGCATCACAAACAAACGGGCAGGGGATTTTCTCTGTCATAGCAACTCCCCAGTCGGTTGTTTCCTTGGCACGACCGATACCGCAACCGATAGCGATAGCATCATAACCGGATACGTCGATTTCCGTGTCCTTAAGGGTGAAAAAGTCGGTATTGCCGACCGGTTTTACCATTACCTCGGGAATATGGCCGATAACATTTCGTGCTGCGTTTTTCGGCATGAACAATGTGACTTTACCGACACCGGCTCGTAACGCCGCCTTCGCGCAAAGCAAAGCGGCTCCTTCCATACCGACACAGCCCGCGAAGATTGCAACATGCCCTTGCGTTCCTTTATGACTCAACGGTGTACGCCGCGGCCAGGTAATATTTTTCTCCGTAATAAGTACGGTCGATCCGACAAAATCCGTTTTTGTCATGGCTAAGTCAGCCACTTGAAGGTTACCTGCATAGATTCGTGCAGGATACATGCACAGCCCTTGCTTAGCGGCTCCGATCGTTATTGTCAAAGACGCTTTGATGGCACCGCCCATGATATTGCCAGTGTCAGCATTTACTCCTGTCGGCACATCGATTGCCACCACAGGGCAGGCCTGCTTCTTTGCCGTTGCATTGATTACTGCAACGGTTTCCAGCAGATTGGAGCGCAACGGTGCATTCAATCCGATCCCGATCAGTGCATCTACGATTCCATGCACTTCAGACATCATCGGTAATTGTCCGCCGGCAGCGAACGTAACTTGTCCGCCCGCGGCACAAAAACGTTCATAGTTGGTACGCGTGTCCGCAGTCATTTTTTGCGGGTCGCCGATATGAATGACGGTTACATGCATGCCCGCCGTTACCGCATAACGGGCTGCCACATAACCGTCGCCACCGTTATTACCGCTACCTGTAAAAATCACCCAGTGCGCACCGGTATGCGGCGCATATATTTTTTCGATCGTGTCCCAAACGGCTTTGCCCGCCTGTTCCATCAAATCAATCAACGGTCGCTGCTCGGACTCGCTCCATGCTTTTTCTAACGCCCGCATTTCCGCCGCATTAACGATTTGCATTCGCTTCTCCCAGTAAAGTAACTCCGGCGATAGCCATTTCTTTTTCATGACTGATGGAAACCGAGGCACTTATAATACCAAGGCTTTGCGCTTGCTCCGCGTACACACCGTGCCATTGCAGCATCGGTTGCCCCAGTTCATTCCACGAAATTTCCACATCCGTAAATTTACCTTTACGAAACCCGGTGGTGAGGGCCTTGACCGCGGCTTCTTTCGCGGCATAAATCCCCGCCAATGACGCCCATTGCATTTGCACACGGCCTTGCGCATGAGCCATTTCACCGACCGTAAAAACACGTTCCAAAAGCTGCGGATGTCGCTCACAGGCTTTTTGAATACGCGAAATTTTCACAATATCGTTACCAAAATAAATTTTCATTTCATTCCCATCCTATCGAATGCGTCTATTGCTTGCGCAACCGTTGTCAATATGATAAAATTTTAAGGTATGAAGGCATGGAAATCGAATATACATAAAGGAGGTGACACCATTGCCGCAAATCAAATCCAGCATTAAAAGCATGAAGACCGACGCTGAACGTCGTGCCCAGAATACTGCGACTAAATCTCGTATCCGTACGGCAACCAAACGTACCGTTGATGCGATCGCCGCTGGCGATGCCGAAGCCGCTCAAGCCGCGTTTAACAATGCGTCCAAATTGATCGACAAGGCAGCCTCCAAAGGTGTGATTCATAAAAACAATGCCGCTCGTAAAAAATCGGCGTTGCGCAACAAGCTGCAAGCACAAAACGACGCAGAAGCCAAGTAATAAAGATAAAAAAGCTACTTCGGTAGCTTTTTTTATTTTTATTACTTACTGCTTTATTCGCCCTGCCCAACCGACATATCATGGCTCAAAACTTCATAAATCAGCGGTAACTCGATTTTCTCCTGTTGCAATGTAAATGCCCGTTCCACTCGCTTTGCATACTGATCAAGGTCAGCATTTTTAGCGCCGTATAAACATGCTAATGGTTCATTCTTTTCGACATAGGCTCCCGGCTCCGCGCAAAGGCGGATCCCCACCTGTGAATCAATGCGATCGCCTTTCGCCCGACGACCGGCCCCCAGCGACAATGCCACTCCCGCCAAAGTTAACGCGTCGATGGCGGCAAGATAACCTGCTTGCGGCGCATGTACAGTGAGCGTATTGACCTTTTTCGTCAATGGTTCCTGACCGATCCAAGCTGTTTCGCCGCCTTGCGCCGCGATCCATTCCGTAAATTTTTGCAAACCCGAACCGTCGGCTATTGCTTGCCGTGCTTTCGTCAATCCTTCCACAAGCGTTCCAACAACACCCGCCGTCAGCAAAAGCGCTGCCGTCAGATGGAGTGACAATGTAACCAAGCGCTGGTTGCCGCCGCCGGAAAGAACTTCGACAGCTTCATCGACTTCGAGCGAATTACCGATAGCACTCCCAAGAGGCACATTCATATCCGTAACAAATGCCGTCATCTTGCGACCGGCGGCCTCCCCGATATCTACCATCAGCTGAGCTAATGCTTTGGCCTGTTTGCGATCATGCATGAATGCGGCCGCACCGCATTTGACATCGAGTACGATACCGTCCGCGCCCGCCGCAAGCTTTTTGCTCATAACCGATGACGCGATAAGAGGCATGCTTTCAACCGTTTCCGTGACGTCGCGCAGCGCGTAAAAAAGTCCATCCGCCGGCGCGAGTTCTTTACTTTGGCCGATAACCGCCAAACCGATCTCATCTACCTGATGGATAAACTCCTCTTCCGTGAGCTGCACTTGAAACCCGGGAATCGACTCCAATTTATCCAGCGTACCGCCGGTAAACCCCAGACCCCGGCCGGACATTTTGACTAAATGCGCACCGCATGCCGCCGCCAACGGTGCCACAATCAGCGTAGTGGTATCCGCCACACCGCCCGTGCTGTGCTTATCCACCAATGAATATCCTAAATTGTGGCCGGCAAATGTTTTGCCTGAATGCTCCATCGCCAATGTCAGATCGGTCGTTTCCTTTTTGGTAAGCCCTTGAAAATACACCGCCATTAACCAGGCGGCTATCTGATAATCGGGAACCTCACCCGCCGTGCAAGCTTGTACCCATTCCGTCAGTTCATCCGCGGTGGCCTGCTCTCCCAACCGCGCCTTACGAATCATTGCCAGTGCATCCATTGGTCCTCCTTGTGTAAATAAAAGCGGACTGCTTCGGCAGTCCGCTTTTATTTACGAAAATCACACTACTGACCGGTGCTGCCGATTCCTCCGGTGCGCACACCGGTTGCCTGATCATCCGCTACCAGCAGGTATTGCGAAAAGATCCCCTGCGCCACGCGGTCGCCTTTTTTCACCATGTAGGACTCTTCTCCCGCATTGTAAATGGCAATCATAATATGACCTTCATTTTCTTCATTGTTGTAATAGTCACTGTCGATGATGCCCGCGCCGTTAATCAGCAAGAGTTGATTACGAATCGAAATACCCGAGCGAATAAAAATAGCCAGGTACTCTCCCATTCCCATAAACGCCTTCAATCCGGTTGGCACTAATGTCACCTTCCCGGGTAACAGCTCCACATCGGCGGCGCTTTCAATATCATAGCCCGCGCTTTCCGTTGTTTTGCGTTCGGGTAGCGTAATCTCACGATCGGCATATTCGGTCACTACCTCAAAGCCGCGAATCGGTTGCACTCCGGTTCACTCCTTTGCCTTCGGACCGTTTTCATTTTCGTTCAACAGCGCTTTACGCGACAAGTTGATACGGCCCTGCTTATCAATTTCGGTTACTTTAACCATGATTTCATCGCCGACGTTGACGACGTCTTCAACTTTTTCGACACGTTCTTTCGCCAGCTGCGAAATATGAACCAAACCTTCTTTGCCCGGCAATACTTCTACAAACGCGCCAAATTTCATCAAGCGAGTAACCTTACCCAAGTACACTTCACCCGGTTTTACTTCTTTGACGAGTCGTTCGATCATTTCGACCGCTTTTTTACCGCCTTCACCGTCTACCGAAGCGATATAAACGGTACCGTCTTCTTCGATGTCGATCTTCACCCCGGTAGCATCAATGATGCCGTTGATCGTTTTGCCGCCCGGTCCGATGACGGTGCGGATCTGATCCACTTTGATCTGCATCGTGATGATGCGCGGTGCATACGGCGAAAGATCTTTGGCCGGTTCGGTAATACATTCGGCAATTTTGCCGAGGATGAAATGGCGTCCTTCATGTGCCTGCTGCAGCGCGGAAGCCAAAATCTCGCGAGACAAGCCGTCGACTTTAATATCCATCTGGATTGCGGTGACACCCTGTTCGGTACCGGCTACTTTAAAGTCCATATCGCCGAGGGCATCTTCCATCCCCTGAATATCCGTTAAAATCGCGTAATCTTCGCCGTCTTTGACAAGACCCATAGCGATGCCTGCGACCGGTGCTTTGATCGGTACACCCGCATTCATCAGAGACATCGTACTGCCGCAAACGCTTGCCATGGAAGAGGAACCGTTGGATTCCAAAATTTCCGAAACGACACGTAAGGCGTACGGAAATTCCGCTTCCGACGGAATCACCGGTACCAAAGCACGCTCCGCGAGTGCGCCGTGACCGATTTCACGGCGTCCCGGGCCACGCGTCGGACGTGTTTCACCGACACTGTAAGACGGGAAATTATATTGATGAATATAGCGTTTTTCCGTGCGTTCGGAAACGTCATCAATCGTCTGTTTTTCCGAAAGCGGCGCGAGCGTCGTCACCGTGAGCGCCTGGGTTTGGCCACGCGTAAACAGTGCCGAGCCGTGCGTGCGTGCGAGCAAACCGACTTCACAGGTAATCGGTCGGATCTCATTCAAGGCGCGTCCGTCCGGACGGATTTTATCGACGGAAATCATACGTCGTACGATACGTTTCGTCAACGCATCAAGTGCCATACCGACATCCGCCATCTGTTCCGGATAAGTATCTTCGAAATGCGCGCGCGCTTCTTCTTTGACTTCGTCCATATGCGCTTCACGCGTCTGCTTATCTTTGTCGAAAATCGCGTTTTTAAGGTTTTCCGCTGCGTAATCTTCCACCGCTTGGGCAATCGATTCATCGACTTTATGTACGTCGTAAACGAGCTTTTCTTTGCCCACTTTCGCGACCATTTCCTGCTGGAAAGCAACCAGTCGGCGAATTTCTTCATGACCGAACATAATCGCGTCCAAAACCGTTTCTTCAGGAATTTCCTGCGCGCCGCCTTCGACCATCAAAATCGCATCATCAGTACCGGCGACCGTAATCATCAAATCCGATTCTTCGCGCTGCTGCACCGTAGGATTGATGACAAAATCACCATTAACCCGACCTACCTTAACGCCGGCAATCGGACCGTCGAACGGAATGTTCGAGATGGAAAGCGCCGCCGAGGCGCCGAGCATCGCCGCCATTTCCGGTGCATTGTCCTGATCGACGGAAAGCACTGTCGCGACTACGTGCACATCGTTACGTACGCCCTTATCAAACAGCGGACGAATCGGGCGGTCAATCAAACGCGCGTTCAAAATCGCGGATTCACCGGGTCGACCTTCACGTTTTACAAATCCGCCGGGAATCTTCCCTACGGAATACAATTTCTCTTCATAATCTACCGTCAGCGGGAAAAAGTCCGTACCCTCGCGCGGTTTTTTGGAGCCGGTCGCAGTGACCAGCACAGCGGTATCCCCGTAGCGCACCATGACGGCACCGCTTGCCTGTTTGGCAAACTTGCCGGTTTCGATAACCAGCGGGCGTCCCGCCCATTCTGTTTTGAACACCTCGTTCATATTATTCCTCCTATTTTCCTTTATAATCCTTAACATTTCAATTATGATTTATCATCTGCGATTAGTCAAGTTTTCAGGCGTAATGTCCTCATCGCGCATGATTCTGCCGGTAACATAATGGCGATCCACCACAATTGACAACTTATATTCGGGATAACGAGCGTGAATCATCTGCCTTACCTGTCGATAAATGGTCTCGTCATCGTCGCGCGTGCCGTCTTCTACTGAAATATCAAAATGAACCGACCAGATATCGCCCTGTTGTGTCGCAAAAAAGTCATGGACATCCCAACGCGGATTCACCTGCGCGACCAATCGGCGCACATTATTTTCAACCGCCAGTGTCTCCGGATTGGAAATGTTGCGCGGATCCACGTGCACGAGTGACTGCGCCTTATACTTATCGCGTAAACGCCGCTCAATGGAATCCGCCACATGATGCGCTTCCAGTAAATTCATCCGGCTGTCGACTTCGATATGAATGCTTAAAAAGCGGAGCCCGGGCCCATAATCATGCACAATTAAATCGTGGGCACCTTCCACCCCCGGCATATTCGTCACGGCGGCCAATATCTCCTGTTCTTCAGCCAGGCTGATCCCCTTGCCTAAAAGCTTGTCTACGCCCATATAAAGAACTTTCATGCCTGTATATAAAAGCGCAAGCGATACCAATACGCCGGTATATTCATCAATTTGCCAACCGCCAATGTACTGCGCTCCGACGGCCAATAAAACGCCTGCCGTCATTAAGAAATCGCTGGCGGCATCCGCGGTAAGCGCGGCTAAAATGTCAGAGCCGCCGCGCGTTTTTAAGCGTCGAAAAAAAAGCACTAATCCCAATTGTACAATAAGTGACAACACCAACACTGCTATCAGAACCGGCTCTATGACAAGATACCGCGGATACATAATCCGATGCAATGCTTCCGCACCGACGCCAAATCCGGCCAGTAAAATGATAACGCCGATAACACTTGTCGCCACGTATTCGATGCGGGCCTGTCCGAACGGATGCTCGCGGTTAACAGGTTTGCCCATCATGTACAGCGACAGCGCAATCATAAAAGAACTGCCGATATCCGTAAGGTCATGCAGGCCGTCACCAATGACCGCGACCGATCCGAACCAGTAACCGAGGCCCATTTTGCCGCCGGAAAGCAATACTTTGATTACGGTATAGACCAGCAGCAGAAGGCCGATTTCTTTTCTATGCTGCGTATTTTCCATAGCGTCTCCTGGAATAGAAAGACGTCCTACCGAAGTAGAACGTCATGTGCATGTTACTCATTAAAACTCGTCAAAGTCTATTTCATTCAAAATGTCTTTCAGTTTTAACAGTTCTTCTTTTGTCAATGTCAAACCTTTGGTCATGGCGTTATATTCCGGCTCCCAGCTGCGCAAATCAAATTTTGCAGCGCGACCGTTCCAGCTTGTAAAAGTCAGTTGCTTTTTCCAACCGTCACGGTTAGTCGAAAGATCGCCAAGTACCTTTTCAATTTCAAAATTAATCGTAGCCATTTTATCACACTCCTATTTTTGCCAGTATTCTCACATTGATTACAATCATAGCATATGTAAATCACGCTTACAACTGCTTGCCGATTTCGCGCCGCTTATCCAAGCAAACGCCGATATGCTATCATAATGGGAGAAATCGTGTTGAACAAGGAGATTCTTTCATGCGCGCTTTGATTTATCGTACCTTCCCCGCGATGTCGGAAGTACACTTTCGTCGATTTTGGCTCAGCCAATGGATCGCTTTGATCGGTTTATGGATGCAACTTACCGCCCAACAATGGCTGGTCTACTCATTGACCGGTTCACCGCTGTTGCTCGGCCTTTTAGGCGTCGCGCAATTCGGTCCAATCATGCTCTTTTCATTACCGGCCGGTGTTTTGGTAGATCGCATCGCTAAACGCTCGCTCGTTCGTTTTACACAGGCGGCTTATTGCGCGCAGGCGCTCCTGCTCGCATTGCTCGTTTTCACCGGTTGGGTCAACTATTACAATGTATTATTTTTAGCTTTCTTATACGGTTGCATTCAAACCATCGACACTCCGGCGCGGCAATCGTATGTCGCGGAATTGGTACAACCGAAAAATCTGCGCAGCGCCATCAGCATGAACTCCGCCAACTTCAACGTCGCCCGCATGATCGGCCCGGCCATCGCCGCGGTAGTAATGGCTAAGTACGGCGCGGGATGGCTTTTTTTCGCCAACGCTGTTTTGATGATACCGGTGCTGTGGACGTACTGGAATTTGCCGATTGTCGGTGCGCCCAAAGCCAAGGAACGAGTCCAAACGCCATTGTCGGATATGCATGACGGCATTTCGTATGCGGCGCACAATATGCCTGTTTACAGCACGTTAATTGTCCTTTTCATCATTTCCACTTTTATTATGAATTATAATGTCATCGCGCCGGTATATGCGGATTTAATTTTGCACCGCGGGGTGACCGGATTCGGACTGATCACGTCAGCGATCGGCGTCGGTTCTTTCACCGCGGCCCTGCTTTCCGCTTCGCTCGCCGACGGCCGTCCCAGTCCGCGGCTTCTGTTCGGCAGCGCCTTAACGGCCACTTCATTGCTGTTTATTTTGGCCTTATTTGATTCGTTCTATTTGGCGCTTGGCATGTTCGCCGTGTTCGGTTTCTTCGTGTTGACCTTTTTAATCAGCGCCAATACATTGGTGCAAATGAACACGGAACTTGCCTATCGCGGCCGGATTTTATCACTGTATTCGCTGGTTTTCTTAGGCGCGACGCCGCCCGGCAACCTGTTAACCGGCTGGCTGATTGAATGGCTCGGCGTACGTTTCGGCATCATGACCTGCGCGCTGATCTCTTTCCTGTTGCTGATTCCGATCGGTCGTCATGTCTACCTGCGACTGCAAAAGGATCCCCATGCGTTTCAGGTAAATGCTTAAAACGTCAGCAAACCGAAACATTCACTGCGACGCGTAATGTTTTTTTCTCCATTTACGTAATAAAAAAAAGAGGCGTTAAACGCCTCTTTTTTTATTGCTTCATTAGAAGAAGTAGTTGAGTTCAACGCCCCACATGTTGTCGTCGAGACCCGCACCCGAAATCTCTTTAGCAAAGTCATCGTCAGCATCAACATCAATGTTAAATGCGTAGTAAGCGCTCAGCAGAACATTCTCTGCCGGTACGAAGCTAGCTTGCGCCTGCCAGTAGGTTGTTTTACCGGCGAAAGAGAGCTCCATCGGATCGCCGAGCGTCATGGTCGTGCCGCCTAAGTAAGCTCCCGGTTCAACGCTTACATAGTCAGCACCGATTTCGAAGGAACCGACTTTGCTCGTATCGGCAGCGCCGAAGAGTACTCCCGCGGTCCAGAGTTCCGGATCGTTGTCGACCTTCGTGTTGCGTACATAGTCGCCACGGAGCTGCAGCGCATCGTTGAACCGGTAGTTCAAGCCGGCGCCCCAGAATTCCAAGTCGTCTTTTATAAATACGGAATTACCACCTTGGTCTACGCCATCTTCAAGTTCAGCATCCGGCACGTTCAGGTAGAAAGCGGCAACGCCAAGACCATCCGTCAAGTCGGTCCCCGCCTGTACGAACCAAGCTTTCGGAGCTTTGTCATCAAAGGCATATTCTTTCACCTCATCGGTGAACGCTTTCATATAGCCGTAGCCGACTGCCAAATTGACGTTTTTACCGAAGTCAACTTCCACACCGTCGAAAGTATCATCATAGAATACGCCGGTCGCGCCGAGAGTCAGGTCGTAACGGCCTGCTTTCGCGCCGAAGTTGTCGTTGAAGCCGTGTTCGATATACAAGTTATCAAGAGTCAAGTCCGGATCTTCTGTGTCGCTGTCGAAACCGAAGTCGCCCGAGCTGATGAGTGCGGTTACCATGGTGTCTTCCGATACTTTCGCGTTAGCCTGCAGGCGAACACGCATATCGAAGTAATCATCGTCGCTTTCGTCCATGTAACGAACGCGAGCGTCACCGGTCAATTTTACGTTGCCGACGCGGTTTTCCAAGTTGGAAACGCGTACGCCGAGGCTGTTCAGTTCGTTCGCGAATTCGTCAGCCAAACGGTTCAATTGCGCTTGTTGTTCCGCGTTCAACTGATCCTGTTTCACCATCGCGCGAGCGACCATCTGCGCCATTTCATAACGGGTGATGTTCTGCTGGCCTTTGAATGTTCCGTCCGGGTAGCCTTCGACTACGCCTTCAGCGGCGAGTTGGGATACTGCCTGGTAAGCCCAGTCGTTCGGAGTTACATCCGAGAACGGATTCGGGGCCGCAAATGCTGTCGTTGCGCCGAGGACGCAAGCAGCTGCCAATACTGTTGCCAATTTTTTGTTCATCATTGACACTCTCCTTTTACAAAAATATGAATCCCATTGCTCTTTTTGTGCAGGAGAATCTTGGAATGCGAGTTGCCTGGTTTCCTCTATCCCGCGCTTCTCCCGTTAAACAAGTTAGAGCTCAACTTGCTTAAATTGTAATAATTATAGCATATATCCTTAAGAATTTGCTAGTATTTATCAGTTTTATTTTAATCGTTTGTCGCATAATTAAAATCACCGCCGGGAATATCTCTTGGCGGTGATTTTCTATGCCGGACTATTTCTTTATTAAAACCAAAAATACAAGCAGGTTACCACCGCGAGCACGAAGCGATAGTACGCGAACGAAGCTAAACTCGAATTATTCAAAAATTTCAGGAACCACAGCACCGATGCATAAGCAACGACGGCGGCCGTGACAAAACCCAACGCAAAAACACCGAAATCGCTCCAGTGTAAATACCGCCAAATTTTCAATAAATCATATGTGCATGCTACAAACATCAACGGCGCGGCCATGATGAACGAAAAATCCGCGGCCGCTTTACGGGAAACGCCGAGTAAAAGACCGCCGGAAATCGTCGAGCCGCTGCGCGAGAATCCGGGCCATAGAGCAAGGATTTGGAACACGCCGATCAGAACCGCCTGTTTTGTCGTAATGGCGTCGACATCGGCAGTACGCGTTCGAATATTGACGCGTTCCGCAAACAACATCAGGATGCCGCCCAAGATCAAACCGATAACGACTGTTTGCCAGCCGAATAAATACGTCTTAATAAAGTGATGCGTCAGGTAGCCGACCGCCATCGCCGGAAGCATCGCGCAAACCAGATTGTAGCAGGAAGTGCCGCGTTTTTTGAACCAGTTTTCGCGCCGCAACATCATTTTAAATTTATCCTTATAAATCAAAAGCACAGACAAAATAGCGCCCAATTGAATAAATACTTCAAAAACGCTTTCTTTAGTACCTGAAAACCCGATCATATCTCCGACAATAATCATATGTCCGGTGCTGGATACCGGAATATATTCGGTTAAACCTTCCACAATGCCGATGATTAACGCGGCCAAATATTCAGACATACTTGTTCCTCCTGCATGTAATTCTTAGATCAATAAACCTTGATGAAACAATTTGTTCAATACCGTTCGATCGGTCGGGAATGCCAGTTCCGGCAAATCTTGGTAGTGAAAATAACGCGCATCCGCCGCGTCATCCGCGGCTTGTAAATCTCCGCCCGTTACTTTGCAAATAAACCAGCAGCCGACACTGAGCGCAGCCGGCTGATGAAAGTTGGACTCGACTTCATAGATGCGCTCGACGGTAACGGTAAGTCCCGTTTCCTCCGCCATTTC
>NZ_JAHAHH010000127.1 GCF_018373335.1 Negativicoccus succinicivorans | reverse complement strand
GATAATAATCCGCCGTAAAGGTCAACTTATTCGCATCGGCAAAATAGTAGTCAAGAGCGAGATTATACGTCTGATCATTACCGAAATATTCCGACCACTGTTCGCCTTCGATCGTGTCCCGATCGGTATGGCGGAAACGCGCCCCTACGGTAGCGGCCAGTTTCCCTTGCCGTCCGGTATCGTAATGAATCCACTGCGTATGGCCCGTGGATGCGTATTCACCGCCGATGGCGCCGCTCGGCGAGGTCGATTTTTTCGTAATGATATTGATAACGCCGCCCATCGCATCCGAACCATACAACGCGCTCGACGGTCCGCGGAGTATTTCAATTCGTTCCACCTGTTGCAAATTGATTCGATCCATGGCGCGCGCGGTACCCAAGCCGGCGCTCGAGGATTCGTTCGCCGGTTTACGACCGTCGACTAAAATCAGCGATTTATTCGTATCCATGCCGCGAATCATTACATCATGACCGCCGCGATCAATCTTTGTCTGCATGATATTGGTATAATACGAAAGCGCTTCACGAAGATTCGACGCGCCGCTTTGCCGGATCTTCTCGCCATCGATAACATGCGTCGCCGCCGGTACTTCTCTCGTCACATTTTGCGTACGCGTAGCCGTGACAATGATATCTCCGATATCATATACCGGTGCATCTGCCGCCATGGCAGTCATGCATCCCAAACAACACGCTGCCAAAAGCGCAGCCTGTCGACGTGCCAATTTACTCATTGTTTCCCTCCGTTACCTAATTTAAAAAATATTTGAATTCTTTTATCATTATACACTTTTCTCAAGCAAAGTAAATGTATGTTTATAATTTTAATTTTATTTTCTTCATCTGGATATTTTTTGGGTGGGAAAGCTATCATTACGCTCATTAACGAATATTTTTATTCATTCTATTAAAAAGAGTTGCTCTTTTAATTGTAAACTATGTGTATTTATATATAGTCATTTAATATCACATATGCACAGATTTTCGTCTGCAGAAAAAATAAGATTCTTTATAAAAACGAAAAGTTATATTTCTATGGAGCCGGCAATAGGATTTGAACCGACGTGTGCATTGCGTGGTGTCGCTCTAAAGTAAAATAAAACTCCCCGCAAAAAACGGGGAGCTATATTTCATCTGGAACCGGCAATAGGACTTGAACCGACGTGTGCATTGCGTTGTGTCGCGCTAAATAAAAACTCCCCGTAAGGACGGGGAATTTAGTGTTATCTGGAGCCGGCAATAGGACTTGAACCGACGTGTGCATTGCGTTGCGCCGTTCTAAAACAAAAACTCTCCACAAAAAGTCTCGGAGAGTTTGGTTTTCTATGGAGCCGGCAATACGACTTGATCCTACGTGTGCATTGCGTGGTGTCGCGCTAAATAAAAACTCCCCGTAAGGACGGGGAATTTAGTGTTATCTGGAGCCGGCAATA
>NZ_JAHAHH010000019.1 GCF_018373335.1 Negativicoccus succinicivorans | reverse complement strand
GCCGCTTCCCGTACCAGACAAACGCTGTACTGCGCAAAGCTATCAACGCCGGTAAAGTACATTACATCGATATGCACTTGAGCCACGTAGCGCAGCAAGTACGCACGGGCTTTTTTGGTGATTTGGACTGGTGCATCATCGAAGTATGCGCGATTACTGAAGAAGGTCACCTGATTCCGACGACCGCTTTGGGCAACTCGCCGGTATATGTCACGGAAGCCAAAAAAGTCATCATCGAAGTGAACACTTCGCAACCGCTCGAATTGGAAGGTATGCATGATATTTATCAGCCGGCCAACCCGCCGCACCGTAAACCGATTCCGATCGAAGCAGCCGGTGACCGCATCGGTACCCCGTACATCGAAGTGGACCACAGCAAAATCGCTGCGATCGTACCGTGCGACATCACCGACAAAACGCGCCCGTTCGCCCCGATTGGCGACGACGCGAAGAAGATGAGCGGCAACCTTATCGACTTCTTGCAAAACGAAGTAAAACACGGCCGCTTGCCGGAAAACCTGCTCCCGTTGCAATCCGGTGTAGGTAACGTAGCAAACGCCGTAATCAGTGGTTTGGTCGATTCCCCGTATGAAAACCTGACCGTATACACGGAAGTTATCCAGGACGGCATGTTCGACCTGATCGACGCCGGTAAATTGACGATGGCTTCGGGCACGAGTCTCTCGCCGTCGCCGGACGGACTGAAACGTTTCTACAAAGGTATCAAAGGATATCGCGATAAGATCGTTCTGCGTCCGCAAGAAATTTCGAACAACCCGGAAGTCATCCGTCGCTTAGGCGTTATCGCGATGAACACCGCGCTCGAAATGGACATCTACGGCAACATCAACTCGACGCACGTATCGGGCACGAAGATGATGAACGGCATCGGCGGTTCGGGCGACTTCGCTCGTAACGGCGGCTTGAGCATTTTCTTCACGAACTCGATCGCGAAAAACGGCGACATCTCCTGTGTCGTACCGTTCTGCTCGCACATCGACCATACGGAACACGACGTACACGTCTACATTTCCGAAATGGGCGTTGCCGACGTTCGCGGCCTCTCGCCGAAAGAACGCGCTCGCGCGATTATCGAAAACATCGCGCATCCGGATTACCGTCCGGAACTGATGGACTATCTGGAACATGCGGAAAAAGCTTGCGGCTACTCGCAAACCCCGCATATTCTCAAAGAAGCATTTGATTTCCATCAGCGCTTAGCCGATAACAAGAGCATGAAAAAACAGTAAGACCCGATCCCTTTATGGACTTACCCGCATCGTTGAAAAGACAGCTTAAGCTGCGGCTGCGTTGTGGTTAGTCAGTCTCGCAAGAGACCGATATATATTTATATTTTTTAGGAGGATGATGAACACATGGCTAATGAATCCTTGAAGGCCAAATTGGAGGCATACGAAGAAACAGTCGCTAAGATGTATGCCAAACACCCGGAACGTCCGAACATGAAGCACAACAAAGTCTACACCCCGCTCGATATCGAAGGGTTTGACTATGAACGCGACCTGGATCTGCCGGGCAGCTATCCGTATACCCGCGGCGTACAGCCGACGATGTACCGCGGTCGTCTCTGGACGATGCGTATGTATGCCGGTTTCGCTACGGCCGAAGAATCCAACCAACGTTACCGTTACCTGATTGAAAACGGTGCGACGGGTCTTTCCTGCGCATTCGACTTGCCGACTCAGATCGGTTACGACTCGGACGATCCGATGAGTGCCGGCGAAGTCGGTAAAGTAGGCGTTGCGATCGATACGCTCGCCGACATGGAAATCCTGTTCGACCAGATCGACTTGGGTAAAGTTTCGACCTCGATGACGATCAACGCTCCGGCGTCCGTTCTCTTGTCGATGTACATTGCCGTTGCGGAAAAACAGGGCGTATCCCCTGACCAGCTGCGCGGCACGATCCAAAACGACATCCTGAAAGAATACGCGGCTCGCGGCACTTACATCTTCCCGCCGAAACCGTCGATGCGTTTGATCACCAACATTTTTGAATACTGCTCGCAGAACGTTCCGAAATGGAACACGATTTCGATCTCCGGCTACCACATCCGTGAAGCTGGTTCGACTGCGGCACAGGAAATCGCTTTCACGATCGCTGACGGTATCGCATACATCGAAGCGGCACTGAAAGCCGGCATGGAAATCGACGAATTTGCAGGTCGTCTCTCCTTCTTCTGGAACGCGCACAACAACGTGCTTGAAGAAGTTGCTAAATTCCGTGCATCCCGTCGTCTTTGGGCGCGCATCCTGAAAGAACGTTTCGGCGCGAAGAAAGACAAATCCATGAAATTGCGTGTACACACGCAGACCGCAGGTTCGATGTTGACGGCGCAACAGGTCGACAACAACATCGTTCGTGTAGCGTTGCAGACCGCGGCGGCTGTTCTCGGCGGCACGCAGTCCTTGCACACCAACTCCCGCGACGAAGCGTTGGCATTGCCGACGACGGAATCCGTACAAATCGCGTTGCGCACGCAGCAGATCGTTGCGTACGAATCCGGTTTGGCTGACGTAGTCGATCCGCTGGGCGGCTCGTACTATGTAGAAGCGATGACCAATGCGATCGAAAAGGAAGCGGAAGACTACATCCGTAAGATCGACGAAATGGGCGGCGCGGTAGTCGCTATTGAAAAAGGTTACATCCAGAAAGAAATCCAGGAATCGGCATATCGTTGGCAGATGGAAGTTGAATCCGGCGACCGCATTATCGTTGGCGTCAACAAATTCCAAGTCGAAGAAAAACCGGTCGAAGGCTTGCTGAAAGTCGACGCTTCGGTTGGCGAACTGCAGTCCAAGAAATTGGCTAAAGTCAAAGCCGAACGCGACCAGGAAGCGGTCAAGACTGCATTGGAAGCATTGCGCAAAGGCGCCGAAGATGAAAACGTCAACTTGATGCCGTTGATCCTCGACTGCGTACGCACATATGCATCTTTGGGTGAAATCTGTAACGTACTGCGCGGCGTATTCGGTGAATACCAGGCGCACGCTACGGTTTAAGATACGCTATTGCTGAAAGGATACGGGAGGTAACCAATCATGGCAGAAAAATTAATTCGTGTAATTGTTGCAAAACCGGGTCTGGATGGTCATGACCGCGGTGCTAAAGTAGTCGCTCGTGCATTGCGCGACGCGGGTTTTGAAGTTATTTATACAGGTCTTCGTCAGACTCCGGAACAGATCGCGGAAGCGGCTCTCTCCGAAGACGTTGATGTAGTTGCGTTGAGCTTGCTCTCCGGCGCGCACGGCACGCTGTTCCCGCGCGTTATCGAACTCTTGAAACAAAAGGGTATGGATAATGTGCTCGTTATCGGCGGCGGCGTTATTCCGGAAGGCGATATCCCGGCACTGAAAGAAGCCGGCGTAAAAGCTGTCTTCACACCGGGCACTCCGACCACGAAGATCATCGAATTCATCAAAGAAAACGTTCAATAAGAACTGATAGACGGTACCGGCTCCCGCTGCGGCGGGAGCGCAGGTCCGTAATTGACCAAGGGGGGCAAAACCATGGATTTAATGAAGGAATTCTGGAATGGATCCAGGCTGGCCTTGGCGAGGTCTATCTCTGCAGTCGAGAACGAAGCGGACGGATATGTCGATATACTTCGAGAAATCTATAGTCATACAGGTAATGCGCGGATTATCGGTATTACCGGCGCACCGGGTGCAGGCAAATCGACCTTGACCGACAAGCTGGTAAAACATTTCCGTAAACAAGGTAAGACTGTCGGCATTGTCGCAGTCGACCCGACGAGCCCGTTTAGCGGCGGCGCGATCTTGGGTGACCGAATTCGCATGAATGATTTGACATTGGATGAAGGCGTATTTATTCGGAGTATGGGTACGCGCGGAAGCTTGGGGGGACTCTCTAAGAAAACCGCGGATACGGTCAAGTTGATGGATGCATTCGGCTTGGATGTCGTCTTGATTGAAACGGTTGGCGTCGGCCAATCCGAAGTCGATATCGTCAAGAATGCGGACACCACATTGGTTGTATTGGTACCAGGTTTGGGCGATGATATTCAGGCGATTAAGGCGGGCATTCTGGAAATCGGCGACGTATTTACGATCAACAAATGTGATCGTGACGGCGCGGACCGTTTGAACGTTGAAATCGAAATGATGCTCGACTTGAACTCGGAAGAGGTGGATTGGCGTCCGCCGATCAAACGCACCATTGCCAGCCGTGACGAAGGCGTAGCCGACGTCATTGAGGCGATGGAAGAACATCGTGAATTCTTGGAAGAGTCCGGTCTTCTGCAGGAGCGCAGACACGAACGGACGGTCAACGAAATTATCGCGATGGTCAAAGAGCAAATTTCCCGTCACGTAATGGAAAAAGTTACGTCCTCGGGTGAATTTGATAACTACGTGGAACAAGTCTATGCAAGGAAAGTAGATCCTTACACAGTCGTTGAGTCCATCGTAGGAAAAGCTATTAAATAATTTTATTTTTTGTTGCAAAAGGAGGAAAAAGCATGGCAAATTGGAAAGTTATGAATATCGACCATATCGGTATTGCTGTGGACGATCTGCAGAAAACGAAACAAGTTTTCCAGGAAACGTTGAACGTTCATCCGACCGCAGAAGACGAAACGGTGGAAGAACAGAAAGTCAACGTAAGCTTCTTCAAACTGGGTGACGCGGAACTCGAATTCTTGGAATCCACCAGCCCGGATGGCCCGATTGCCCGTTACATTGAAAAACATCGTAACGGCTTCCAGCACGTTGCTTTGCGTGTTGACAGCATCGACGCGGCTCTCGAAGACTTGAAAGCTCGCGGTGTTCGTCTGTTGGATGAAAAACCTCGTTACGGTGCCGGCGGCTGCCGCATCGCGTTCTTGCATCCGAAAGCTACGAACGGTCTTTTGATCGAACTTACGGAGCGTCAATAATAGGAGTATGCCGCCTCGATGAGGCGGCCTTCCCTACCATTATTCGGAGGTGTAAGAATGTCGGTAAACCAACAAAAAGTTGAATTGCTTCATAAAAATTTGGAACACGTCCGCATGGGCGGTGGCCAAAGCCGTATCGACAAACAGCACGCGAAAGGCAAAATGACTGCGCGTGAACGTTTGGAAATCCTTTTTGACGAAGGTTCCTTCGTTGAAATCGGCGCTTTGGTAAAACATCGTTGCGTAAACTTCGGCCAGGATAAAAAAGATCTTCCGGGCGAAGGCGTTGTTACCGGTTATGGTACCGTTGACGGCAAACTCGTTTACGCATTTGCGCAAGACTTCACGGTAGAAGGCGGCTCGCTCGGCGAAATGCACGCCAGCAAAATCGTTCGCGTGTTGCAGCTTTCGCTCAAAATGGGCGCACCGTGTGTCGGCCTGAACGATTCGGGCGGCGCTCGTATTCAAGAAGCGGTTGACGCATTGTCCGGTTACGGCCGTATTTTCTTCGAAAATACGATTGCATCCGGTGTCGTTCCGCAGATCTCGGCCATCATGGGACCGTCGGCCGGCGGCGCGGTTTACTCGCCTGCATTGACGGACTTCATCTACATGGTCGACGGCACCAGCCAAATGTTCATCACGGGTCCGGCCGTTGTTAAATCGGTCACCGGTGAAGACGTAACGGCGGAAAAACTGGGCGGCGCTATGACCCACAACAGCATTTCGGGCGTATCGCACTTCATCGCGAAAGACGACGAAGACTGCTTGAACCAGATCCGCTATCTCTTGGGCTTCCTGCCGAGCAACAACATGGAAGAAGCTCCGATTGTTGACACGGGCGATGACCCGATGCGTATGGAAGAAAGCCTCAACACCTTGTTGCCGGACAACTCCAACGCGGCCTATGACATGTACGATGTCATCAAAGGTATTGTCGACAACGGTGAATACTATGATGTACTCGCTCACTACGCGAAAAACATCATCACCTGCTTTGCCCGTTTCGACGGACAAACCGTCGGTATCATTGCCAACCAGCCGAAATTTATGGCCGGCTGCTTGGACATCAATGCATCCGACAAATCCAGCCGTTTCATCCGTTTCTGCGACGCGTTCAACATTCCGCTCGTAAACTTGGTTGACGTACCGGGCTTCTTGCCGGGCGTACAGCAGGAATACGGCGGCATCATTCGCCACGGCGCGAAAATGCTGTTTGCGTACTCGGAAGCGACCGTGCCGAAAGTAACGGTAATTACCCGTAAAGCTTACGGCGGATCGTACCTCGCGATGTGCTCCCAGGACTTGGGCGCGGACCAGGTATTCGCTTGGCCGACTTCGGAAATTGCGGTTATGGGACCGGCAGGCGCTGCCAACATCATCTTCCGGAAAGATCCGGACAAAGAACAGAAGACGGCAGAATATGTGGAAGAGTTCGCGACTCCGTACAAAGCAGCAGAACGTGGCTTTGTTGACGCAGTTATCGAACCGAAACAAACGCGTCCGTACGTTATCAACGCGTTGGCCATGCTCGCCAGCAAACGCGAAGCCCGTCCTGCGAAGAAACACGCCAATATTCCGTTATAATCCCTTAGCGGCATAACGAGATATAGGAAAATCTAAAAAGAAAGGATGGGTGTGAATGGAAAATGAATTGAATCCTTGGGTATTTATGCTGATCAATATGTTTATTGTATTCTTTGTGTTGATTATGCTTTGGGTACTCATGACGATCATTCGACTTGTGGATCCGACCGGAAAAAAAAAGTCGTCTCCTAAACCGGTAGCCAATGCGGCACCGGCCGCGGCAGCAGCTCCGGCAGCGACATCGACTGCGTCCGGTAATGATGAAGTAGTTGCGGCGATCACCGCAGCAGTAGTAGCAATGGGCTACTCGAGCACGCAAATTGCGTCGATTCGTCCGGCGAAAAATACCGGCTGGACGGCAGCAGCGCGTCTGTCTGGAGTAGATAATTACTAAGCAGTACCTTGTTTTGGAGAATTACTTTTTAGTAGGAGGATGTACAATGAGAAAATTTTCTGTAACCGTTAACGGTCAAGAATATGATGTAGAAGTCAACGAACTCGGCGCAGGCGCAGCTCCGAAAGCAGCTCCGGCTCCGAAAGCGGCTCCGGCTCCGGCGGCAGCTCCGGCTCCGGCGGCAGCTCCGGCTCCGGCTCCGGCGGCGAAAGCGGCTCCGGCCGGCGCGGAAACAGTGAAAGCTCCGATGCCGGGCAAAATCCTTTCCGTCGACGTAAAAGAAGGTCAGGCTGTTAAAGCCGGCGACCTCCTCTGTGTCCTGGAAGCGATGAAAATGGCCAACGAAATCTATGCTCCGAGCGACGCTACGGTTAAAAGCATCTTGGTCGCAGCCAATGCTACCGTACAAGCGGGCGACGATTTGATCGCGTTGGGCTAAAACCTCAACTTACCAGAAAACATAGAAGAGGAGATACAGAATGACTGATTTCATAGTAGCGGTGACTTCAGTATGGCATGACAGCGGCTTGATCGTCTTTTCCATCGGTAACGCGATCATGATCGTTGTCGGCATACTGTTGCTCTACCTGGCATTTGCCAAGGAATTTGAGCCGTTGTTGCTCGGACCGATCGCATTCGGTTGTATCCTTGCCAACTTGCCGAAAAACGGCTTTGAAGAAGGCGTTTTTGCCCTCATTCATGCGGGCATTCAGTTTGAAATTTTCCCGCCGTTGATCTTTATGGGTGTCGGCGCGATGACGGACTTCGGTCCGCTGCTTGCGAACCCGAAAACCCTCTTGCTCGGCGCGGCGGCACAGATCGGTGTATTCGTTGCCTTGGGTGGCGCGATGTTCTTGGGCTTTACTGCTCCGCAGGCAGCGGCGATCGGTATTATCGGTGGCGCTGACGGCCCGACTTCGATTTACCTGGCTTCGAAATTGGCTCCGGAACTCTTGGGTGCGATCGCGGTAGCGGCGTATTCGTACATGTCCCTGGTTCCGTTGATTCAGCCTCCGATCATGAAATTATTCACGACGAAAAAAGATCGTCAAATTGTCATGGAACAGCTGCGTCACGTATCGCACTTTGAAAAAGTTGTATTCCCGATCGGGGCTACGATTTTCATCAGCTTATTACTTCCGTCCATTACCGCACTTTTAGGTATGCTGATGTTCGGTAACTTGATCAATGAATCCGGTGTTACGCACCGTCTGTCCGATACGGCGCAGAACGCGTTGATGAACACCGTCACGATCTTCCTGGCATTGGGTACCGGTTGTACCATGTCGGCGGAAAGCTTCCTGAACGTTCAAACCTTGGAAATCATCGGTTTAGGCCTCGTTGCTTTCATCGCGGGTACAGCGGGCGGTGTTATCTTCGGTAAGATCATGCTGATGGTCGACGGCAAGACGAACCCGTTGATCGGTTCGGCAGGCGTTTCCGCCGTTCCGATGGCAGCTCGCGTATCGCAGGTTGTCGGTTCGAAAGCAAACCCGGCTAACTTCTTGCTCATGCACGCCATGGGTCCGAACGTTGCCGGCGTAATCGGTACGGCGGTAGCGGCCGGTACTATGCTTGCCATGTTGAGTGCGACAGGCGCTCACTAATTAGCATCCGCAATATATCCTCTTACCTCGAGCCCTTCTTTTGTACCTTTGCCCAATGACTATTTGCTAGTTATTACGAAAAGAAGGTGTACTCTTATGAGCCCTGCAATCATCACATTATCGGTACTTGCAGTGGTCGCCATTTGCTTTATTACTGAAATCATTCCTTTGGCGATTACTTCGATGGGCGGCGCTATTGCGCTGGGTTTGTTGGGTGTTATCCCGGAAAAAATGATTTTCTCCGGTCTTTCGAACTCAACGGTTGTTTTGTTCGCCGGTATGTTCGTCATCGGCGCGGCTTTGTTCCACACCGGCATGGCGCAACTTATCGGTGAAAGAGTTGTACGTATGGCCGGTAAAAGTGAAACCGGTTTGATGTTTGGCGTTATGGCGATTACGATCATCATGAGCTCGGTACTGTCCAACACCGGTACCGCCGCTTCCCTGATCCCGGTTGTTACCGGTATTTGCGCGGCCGCTCATCTGAAAGGTTCGCGTTTCATGATGCCGATGGCTATCGCCGCCAACGCCGGCGGTACGCTGACGATGGTCGGCACGCCGCCGAACATCATCGTTACCGGCGCGTTGTCCAACGCGCATTTGCCGACTTTCGGTTTCTTCGAATTCGCATTTGCCGGTATTCCGCTTTGTATCGCGACTGTCCTGTTCACTTTGACGATCGGCAAACGCTTACTGCCGAACCATGATATCGACACTTCTGTGGAAGTGGAACAGGAAGTCTCGGAAGTATCGGGCAACAGAACGAAACAGATGATTTCGCTCTTGATCCTGATCTGCGTTGTTTTGGTCATGATCTTCTCGAAAACCCTGCACGTATCGCTGACGACCGCGGCCGTTATCGGCGCGTTGGCAGCTGTCTTGACAGGTTGTATGACAGAAAAACAAGCGTATGCTTCGATTGACTGGGTAACGATTTTCTTATTCGCAGGCATGATGCCGATCGCGACCGCATTGGATAAATCGGGCGCCGGCAAATTGATTGCGGACACCGTTGTCGGTTGGTTGGGCGACAGCCCGAATCCGTTGGTTGTCTGCGCGGCGATGTATCTTTTGAGCAACATCATGACGCAGTTCATGAACAACACGGCGACAGCCGCTCTGTTGGCACCGCTCGGCATTTCGATGGCGCAATCCTTACATGCGGACCCGAAAGCCGTTCTCGTGAGCATTGCGATCGCAGCCTCCGCCGCATTTGCGACGCCGGTTGCAACGCCTCCGAACACGCTGGTACTTGGCCCCGGTCAATACAGCTTCAACGACTACCTCAAGATCGGTATTCCGCTTTGTCTCGTAGGCTTCGTCGTTATGATGATTGTGATTCCGATGGTTTGGCCGTTCTTCCCGTGAGCTGCTGAATGACAGGAATCTAGCGTATGTATGAAAAGGCCTCGCTTGCGAGGCCTTTTCTTTACCTTTTGATTGAGGTTTGTATGGAAATTTTGGAACAAATGAGCCCGCCGCAATTCCTCTATCGTCTGTTTTTATGCATGCTGGCGGCGATGATCGTCGTAGGCATTACGGCAGAATGGATCGGGGAAGAGCGCAAGGCGCGCTGGTTCAAAAAACGCACCCGTTTTTCTTTCTTTTTGCGTCGCGGTCCGCTGGGGGAAAAATTTCACTTCGGTTATCCGCGTACCTTGGAAGGCATCGGCGTGTTTTTGGCGATGTGTATTGTTATCGGACTGGCGTCCGTGTTTATTTTCACCACACCGTTATTGAACTAGCAAAAAGACCGGAAGTTTCCGGTCTTTTTTATAGTCGGAAAAGAGTATCCGACAGATAAAATGAAAGAGACGAGGAAAAGGAGAAAAAATAAAGAAACATGCGTTTGGATAAAAAGAAACCAAGATTGTCAAGTGCAAGTAAACTCAAATGCGCAAAAAACGGTCAAATTACGCGTTTTATATCTACGCACGGCCAAACACACTGGTATGCTTATAATTTTTATAAAATAAGCGTTTTTTGAATATCTAAAGAAATGTGTTTGCTTGCTTATAAAAGATGACCTGATTTTATATTTTGTCGTGATTTGAGGCGTTTTTTTGCGAAATAAATGCGAAGAAAATGACGGGTAATTGTTGTCTTGGAGCGATATTATTTCCATGCGGAGAAAGGTCATATCGAGGCGGGGAAGACTCTTGTGGAAACCATGCGCGATCCGCCAGAAAAAATCGCCGCCGTATTGCGAGTGGGATAAGTGTAAGAGCGAGGTAGGAATAAGCGGTAAATATAAAGCAAACGCCGGCAGATAGAAAATGAAGGCGGATGTGAATGAAAGATCACGCCATGAGGCGCATGAAAGGAAACGCGCAGGGGAAGGCGTTCCATAAAAGACGAATGCGTATGTTCCGTTTCCATGCGAGGAACTTTTTGAGCTCGACAGATAAACGAAAAGTTTTACGGATATAAAAGAGCGCCGGTATAGCTGGAATGAAGTGTCCGATGGGCTTGACGACCGGTGCGAGTGAACACAGATGCATGTGGTCGCGGTACTTTTTCGCTGTCCGATACGGGAACGGATCGCCAATATTCGAGTGCTCATTGTCCCTACCGTCATCGCGATGCGGTTGGTGGCGACATGGCGGGCTCGTGCATGACGGTTACGGATCGAGTGATTCGAGGGCGCGAAGAAGAGGAAAAGGCGAGCGGCAAGATACACGGGCAAGCTCGGCTTACGGGGAGCGCGCGGACGAATCTGGGGGACTGTTTTTCACGTATCGTTGGGAAGGATGCGTTACAAAAGGTATTTCCATGACTTTTATGGAGCGGGACAAAGACGTCACGTTAAAAATGATAATAGCGACGGATGCAAAACATCTTATATAAACATGTATATATAATATAATAATATACATAAATATAATTACTGTTTGCTATATTGATAATATGTCTGAGTAATAACACCATAAAACATTTAGAATATCAATCTCTATAATGACATATAAACGCTTGTAAATAAGGAGTTTGCGGAGGTCTTCAAGAATGATTTACACGAATTTATGAATTGCATTAATGTTGACGAAAGCTTAAAAGGCATGTAATATTGAGAACATAAGTAGGGTATGACCTTCTGTCCACCTTTTAGATCGGTCTCTCTTACTTATCCGACGTGCGTAGGAAGAGCGCACTTATGATCGCTTGCGAGCGGGCTTTCTGCGAAAAAGCTTGCAACGCATCCTGACCGTGAATCTGAGAGAAACGAAATTGACCAAGTATCTCCTTACTTCGATGACGAAGTGTCAATTGTGCGACGAGTCGCTACCTCGTCATGCGGCACACGTTTTCAGCCATGGCAAAGGATTTGTCTATCGGAGCAAATAGCGATCGGACATTGGCAGCGGGCGGAGCTTTCCGCCCTTTAGAAGAAAGGAGAGAGGTCAATTGGGAAGTTTTGCAACAGACTTCATAGTAGCGATCACATCAGTATGGCATGACAGCGGTATGATTGCTTTTTCCCTGGGTCATGGCCTGATGATTTTTGTCGGCATTTTATTGCTGTACATGGCGTTTGTCAAAGAGTATGAACCTTTGCTCTTAGGGCCGATCGCTTTCGGCTGTATTTTGGCGAACTTACCGAAAAACGGCTTCGAAGAAGGAGTTTTTGCACTTATCAGCGCGGGCATTCAGTATGAAATTTTTCCGCCACTTATTTTCATGGGAGTTGGCGCGATGACGGACTTCGGTCCGCTGCTCGCGAATCCTAAAACGCTTCTTTTAGGAGCGGCCGCACAGATCGGCGTGTTTGTCGCACTCGGGGGCGCTATGTTCCTGGGCTTTACGGCACCGCAGGCGGCGGCTATCGGTATTATCGGCGGAGCGGACGGCCCGACATCGATTTACCTCGCTTCCAAACTCGCACCGGAACTCTTGGGCGCGATCGCGGTAGCGGCGTATTCGTACATGTCGCTGGTTCCTTTGATCCAGCCGCCGATTATGAAAATGTTCACCACGAAAAAGCAACGTCAAATCGTCATGGGTCAGCTGCGTCACGTGACGCATTTTGAAAAGGTGGTATTCCCCATCGCCGCGACGATTCTGATTTCGTTGATTTTGCCCTCGATCACGGCACTGCTCGGCATGCTGATGTTCGGTAACCTGATCAACGAATCCGGAGTTACCCATCGTCTGTCGGATACGGCGCAGAACGCGTTGATGAATACGGTTACGATCTTCCTCGCGCTCGGTACCGGTATCACGATGTCGGCGGAAAGTTTCCTGAACGTGCAAACGCTGGAAATTATCGGTCTCGGCTTGGTGGCCTTTATCGGCGGTACGGCGGCCGGCGTACTCTTCGGTCAAATAATGACGAAGCTGGACGGCGGCAAGACCAACCCGCTCATCGGCTCGGCGGGCGTATCAGCTGTACCGATGGCGGCGCGCGTATCGCAGGTGGTCGGCGCGAAAGCCAATCCGTCGAACTTCCTTCTGATGCACGCGATGGGACCGAACGTAGCCGGTGTTATCGGCACGGCGGTCGCGGCCGGCACGATGCTTGCTATGTTGCAAGCCATGCAATAAACTTTTTTCCCACTTACTTTCTTGCCCGAACCACTTACCTATTTTTCAAATGTTCTACAGTTGTTATAGGAAGAAGGTATTGATTTGAGTCCTGCTATTATTACTCTTTGCGTCCTGGGCGTTGTCGCATTGCTGTTCATTACCGAACTGATTCCGCTTGCGATTACTTCCATGGGCGGATCGATTGCGCTGGGTTTGTTGGGCGTTATTTCTGAAAAACAAATTTTCTCGGGTCTTTCGAACTCGACGGTTGTTTTGTTCGCCGGCATGTTCGTCATCGGTGCGGCGTTGTTCCATACCGGCATGGCGCAACTTATCGGTGAGAAGGTTGTCCGCATGGCGGGCACGGGTGAAACGCGTCTGATGGGCGGCGTTATGCTCGTTACGATTGTCATGAGTGCGGTATTGTCCAACACCGGTACGGCCGCATCTTTGATTCCGGTAGTGACCGGCATCTGCGCGGCGGCGAAATTGAAAGGCTCGCGCTTCCTGATGCCGATGGCGATCGCCGCCAACGTCGGCGGTACGCTCACCATGGTCGGTACGCCGCCGAATATTATCGTTACCGGCGCATTGGCCAATGCGGGTTTGCCGTCATTTGGCTTCTTCGAATTCGCCTGGATGGGTATTCCGCTTTCGCTCGTCACCGTCGCGTTCACGCTGACGGTCGGCAAACGCTTGCTGCCTTCGCATGATCTGGATGCGGAAGTCGAAGTGGAACAGGAAGTCGATCCGTCGACTGTCAACCACAGCAAATCGAAACAGATTATTTCGCTCTTGATTTTGGTCGGTGTTGTACTGACGATGGTCTTCTCCAAACAGCTCGGCGTTTCGCTGACGACTGCAGCCGTTATCGGCGCGTTGGTCGCTGTTTTGACCGGCTGTATGACGGAAAAACAGGCGTATGCCTCGATTGACTGGGTAACGATTTTCCTCTTCGCCGGCATGATGCCGATCGCGACTGCGTTGGATAAATCGGGCGCCGGCAAATTGATTGCCGATACCGTTGTCGGCTGGCTCGGCGACAGCCCGAACCCGCTCGTTATCGCGGCGGTTATGTATCTCTTGAGTAACATCATGACGCAGTTCATGAACAACACGGCGACGGCGGCGCTCTTGGCACCGCTCGGCATTTCCATGGCGCAGTCCATGGGTGCGGATCCGAAAGCCGTGCTCGTAAGTATCGCGATTGCCGCGTCGGCTGCTTTTGCAACGCCGGTAGCGACACCGCCGAATACCCTGGTTCTTGGACCGGGCCAATACAGCTTCAACGATTACCTGAAAGTCGGTATTCCGCTCTGTATTGTCGGCTTCATCACTTCGATGATCGTGATTCCGATCGTTTGGCCGTTCTTCCCGTGAGCTGCTGAATGACATAAAAAAAGACCTCCTCGGAGGTCTTTTTTTATGCGCCGCCTACGCTTCGAACGATGGCGGCGACGGCCATGCAAGTGAGGATGCCCATGGCGGTAGGAAGCAATGCGGCAAGCATCGTCCAACGCCAGCTTTTCGTTTCATTTTGAATGGTGAGCAGGGTCGTGCCGCAGGGCCAATGCATGAGTGAAAATAGAATCACGCACAGGGCGGTGAGCCAGGTCCAACCGTGGTCAAGCAAAAGCGTTTTCAGGGTGGAGAGATTATCGATGTCGAGTAAAGCGCCTTCGGCGAGATAAATCATAATCATACAGGGGAAAATGATTTCATTCGCCGGCAGACCTAAAATAAACGCGGCTAAAATCGTGCCGTCCAGTCCCATGAGGTAGCCGAGCGGCTCCAACGCGTTCACCATGTGGCGGACTAAGCTGACGCCCTGATATTGCAGATTGGCTAAGCACCAAATCACGAGTCCGGCGGGCGCGGCGATGCTGACGGCGCGCCACAGTACAAAGAGCGTTCGATCCAACAGCGAACGCACGATGACGGTGCCGATCTGCGGTCGGCGAAACGGCGGCAGCTCGAGCGTGAACGAGGAGGGAATTCCCTTCAGCGCGGTCATGGAAAGCAGCTTGGAAGCCACCAGCGTGGCGACGACACCGACAACAATGACCATGGCGAGCAAAAAGGCGGCTCCCAGCGAATCTAAAAGCCCGCCCGATGTCCCGATCCAAAACATGGAAATCATCGCGATTATCGTCGGAAAACGGCCGTTACAGGGCACGAAATTGTTCGTGATGATGGCAATCAGCTGCTCGCGCGGCGAATCAATGATCCGACAGCCGGTCACGCCCGCCGCGTTGCAACCGAAGCCCATGCACATCGTGAGGGCCTGTTTGCCGCAGGCTTTACAGTATTGAAAGCAACGGTCCAAGTTATACGCGACACGCGGCAAATAACCGAGGTCTTCGAGCAGGGTGAAAAGCGGGAAAAAGATCGCCATCGGCGGCAACATGACCGAAACGACCCAGGCCATGACGCGATACACGCCGAATAAAAGCGGACCGTAGATCGCCTCGGATATCCCCAGAGCAACGGCGCGGTCGACCAACCAATCCTGACCGGCGAAAAGAATCCGCGCGAGGATTTCGGAAGGATAGTTGGACCCGGTAATCGTCAGCCAAAAGACGCCTAAAAGCAAAAGAAACATAATGGCGAATCCGGTATACGGACCGGTAAAGTATCGATCGAGTTTGCGATCCCGTTGCGCGTAATGCGGATTGTGAAAGGTAACGACCTCTTGACTGACGGCTTCCGCGCGGCGAATGAAACTTTCGCTGATCGCGTCCCGCAGTTTCTCTTGGGGAAATCCCGCCAGCACCAAATCCCGTTGCGCCGCGGTGAGCGCCTGCGCGATGGCGGGAATTTTATACAAATTGATGCCGAGGTATCGTTCCATTGCCTGTGACATCCCGACGGCTCGCTCCAAAAGACGTATGGCGAGCCAGCGCGGACTGACTTTGTGGCCGACGTACGGAACGAGCTCGGGTTCCAGTTTGGTGATCGCCGCTTCAATCGCTTCAGGGTAAGTGTGTTTTTGCGGTTGCCGGCAGGCGACATGACGCTGTTTGACCGTGGCGATCAAATCATCGAGCCCCTTCTTGGAGCGGGCCGCCGTACCGATAACGGGAACGCCCAGACGACGAGCCAGTTGCGCCAAGTCGATATGAATTTCTTTTTTCGCCGCTTCGTCCAGCAAGTTCACGCAGACGACTACCTGCGGCGTAGTCTCCATAATTTGCAAGACAAGATTCAAATTGCGTTCCAACGCGGTCGCGTCACACACGGCGATCACGCAGGCCGGTTGTTCAAAACAGATGTAATCGCGGGCGACTTCCTCTTCT
>NZ_JAHAHH010000018.1 GCF_018373335.1 Negativicoccus succinicivorans | reverse complement strand
GGGACTTTGCGTTGGCGCGGCGGTAGGTGCCGGCCTGAAAGACTTCGCCACCGGAATGGGTATCGGCTTGGCTTTGGGCGTCGTGATCGAAGGGTTCAACTTTATTGATGAACCGCAAGAGAAAACAGTCGATTCCGCGCCCGCGATGCTCCGTAAATAAAAAAGCCGTCGTCAGACGGTCTTTTTTTGTGCGTGAAATGACATGCGCTTGACATTTGCGCGCGGAAAACGTATAAAAAAGTAAAACTGAAAGGTGAGAAGATGAAAGAGAGATATGTTTGGTTGATTTCCGCCGGCCACGCGTTTACGGATTTAAGTCAGGGCGCGCTGCCGGCGTTGTTGCCGTTTTTGATCGTCGCACATGATTTGAGTTACGCGGCGGCGGCCGGATTGGTGTTCGCGGCGAATTTTTTGTCGTCGATTTTGCAGCCGTTGTTCGGTTGGGTGTCGGACAAATATTCATGGCATTGGCTGATGCCCGCGGGCGTGTTGCTTTCCGGCTGCGCGATGGCGCTGATCGGCGTGTTGAATTCATATTGGTGGATCTTTTTCGCAGTCGCGTTGAGCGGCGTGGGCGTGTCGGCGTTTCACCCGGAAGCGGCGCGCTTGGCGAATTACGCGGCGGGGAAACGCAAGGGCCGCGGGATCAGTATTTTTTCGGTCGGCGGTAATGTCGGTTTCGCGCTCGGTCCGGCGATCGCGACGGCGTCGGTCTTGACCTTCGGTTTGCCGGGCACGCTGGTGCTGGCGGTGTTGGGCGTTTTGATGTCGCTCAGCTTGTGGCGTGAGCAAGGGACGTTTCGCATGCTCGCGGCGTTGCCGGCGCATCGCGGCGCGGAGCGGGAGGAAGTGCACAACGACTGGCCTTCCTTCGGCAAGTTGACGCTGGGCATTTTCGCACGCGCCGTGATGTTTTTCGGTTTGAATACGTTTTTGCCTTTGTACTTTTTACATGTGTTAGGCGAATCGGAAGCGCTCAGCTCGGCGACGCTGACGATTTTCTTCACCGCGGGCGCGGTGGCGACATTGGTTGGCGGGCAAATGGGCGATCGCTACGGTCATTTGAAAATTATTCGCTGGGGATTTTTAGGCTTCGTGCCGATTTTATTTATCTTTTTGCAAATGACTTCGACGCCGCTCGCGCTGGCGATGCTGGTGCCGGTCGGTCTGTTTCTCTTCGCGCCGTACAGTCTGATGGTGCTCTTGGGGCAGGAATATTTGCCGCGGCAGATCGGTTTCGCGGCGGGCGTGACGCTCGGCTTGGGCACGACGATCGGCGGCATTATCGTGCCGCTTTTGGGGATGTTGGCGGATCGTTACGGGATTATGCCGGCGATGTACGTGATCGCGGCGGTCGGCGTCATGGCGGCGCTGGTCGTGCGTTGGTTGCCGGACCCCGCGGCGCGTCAGCAAGTCTTGCGCGCGCGCGAAATTGAGACATCAAGTGACGCGGCGTAGCGGTGAATGGTATAATGAAAAAAAGACGTTACGAAGGAAGGAGCTATTATGAAACTTGCCGAAGCGCTGATTACGCGCAAGGAAATGTATCGCAAATTGAGTCAGCTCGCGGAGCGGATTCAAAAAAATATCATTATTCAGGAAGGTGACGAACCGGTCGAAGATCCGAACGCGCTGATGCCGGAGTTGGAGACGCTTTCGCAGGAGGTTACCGAGCTGGTGCAGCGGATCAACGCGACCAACGCGACAACGCGCCTGGAGAACGGCATGACGATCGCGCAGGCGTTGGCGAAGCGCGATGAATTGATTCGCTTGGCGGGATTTTTCCGTTCGTTCGCCGATACGGGCCGCGAAGGTCAGGTGGAACGTTACTCCAAATCGGAAATCAAACGGGTGTGCACGATTGATGTCGCCGCGACGGAACACAAGGCGGACGCGCTCGCGAAAGACGCCAGAGAGTTGGATATGGCGATCCAGGCGCTGAACTGGCAAGTCGAGTTATAATTTTTTCGGTAATTGTCGAAAGGCGAGTTCAACCACTTACATAGCAGACTGATCCCACTGTCATTTCAAAGTAACGGGATTTCATGATGCTGACATGAGTAAAGTGACAACTTACGTTGACTACCGACGAACTGATTTCGACAATGGGTGGGAACGGGGTGACCGCCGCGCGATGCGCGGCGGTCTTTTATTATGCGCGAAAAAAGCAACGCCCGCGGCTGTCATGCTTGCTGTCTGTTGTCCGCGCGGAAAATTCCCCCGTTTTGTCCAAGAAAAAAGCTCCCTTACGGGAGCTTATTTTACTTTCTCATCAATATCCCAACGGTTGGTCGTGGTCCGCCAGTCGAGATCCGCCTGATCGGCTTGCAACTGATACACTTTGACATCCAGCGTGCGCAAGTGTGCGGTGTGATCATTGACGATGAATTCCAAATTGGTAAGGCGCGCGGGCCCTGTTTGCGACAGTTCATTGACGCGCGCGGTGAGCACTTCGATGCGTTCGTTTTGGATGCTCACGATGTAGCCGAGCGCGAGCGCCAACAGCACCAGCCAAGTGACGGGGCGGCGCAACCACGGGCTTGCCTTGTGTCGCCAATCTTGCAGGCGACGGCGTAATGAGTAGGTAGTCATTTTATTTAAGGGACGATTTAACGGTGACCTTTTGAATGTGATCCTGCGCGAAGTCGAGCCACAATTTCGCGGCGTGCGAGAGGTAGTGGCCTTTGCGCCAGATGACGTAAAGACGATGAATGATCGGTCGTCCCGCGAGCACGTGTACGGAAACATTGGGGTTATTATACGGGCAGAGACGTTTCGGCAAAAGCGCGATGCCCAAGCCGGCGCTGACGGTTTGAATCATGAGTTCGCGCTGACTGGTTTCAAAGACGATTTTCGGCGTAAAGTCCGCGGCTTTGCACTTCGCGATGATTTCATCATGCAAGTTGAAGTCATCGCGATAAAGAACGAAACCGTCGCCGGCGAGATCGGCGAGCGGAATATCGCCAGCGTCCGCGAGCGGGTGATCCTTCGGCAACAGCACGCACACCGGATCTTCCAAAAGGAAGAAGGACTCGTAATCTTTTTTCGGTTCGGTGCAGATAATGCCGAGATCGGTCAAGCCTTCCTGCACGGCGATTTCCACTTTTTTGGAGCCGTATTCGTAGAGCTCGATGTCGATTTGCGGGTACATGCGTTTGAACGCGCCCAAAAGATGCGCGAATACCTGCGCATCGGTAATCGGCGGCAAGCCGATATGAATGGAGCCCTGCTCGAGCTTGAATTCGTTTTCAAAGTCGTTTTTCAAATGTTCGAAAATAAAGACGCTGCGTTTGGCATGGTTCAAAAAAATCGCTCCGGCGTCCGTCAACTCGACCGCTTTGGCGTTGCGCAAAAAGAGCACGACGCCGAGCTCTTCTTCCAGCGCTTTGATGGTGCGGCTGATGGCCGATTGCGAAATATGCAGATGCCGCGCGGCCTTGCTGAAGCTTTTCTGATGCGCGACTTCCGTGAAATATTTTAAATGATGAAAATCCATGCTTGCCTCCTGCGGTTGTTGGTTTGAGTAGAATCGTCTATAATTTCAGTAAACAATGGAAATGAAGCGGAAAGCGACATGTTCCAAAGCGCAAAATCAATTATATGTATGCGTTTTACTCATATCGTGACTTAATCTTACACTGTTTCGTCCCGATTGGCAAGATGAGTGGAGAACAGAAGGGTGGCATGGACATGAACTGGAAAACAATGGACGGCAACACGGCGGCGGCGCACGTTTCGTATTGCTTTACGGAAGTCGCGGGGATTTACCCGATCACGCCGAGCTCGCCGATGGCGGAGCTGGTCGATGATTGGGCGGCGAACGGGCGGAAAAACATGTTCGGTCGGCCGGTGAAAGTGGTCGAGATGCAGTCGGAAGGCGGCGCGGCGGGCATGCTGCACGGCTCTTTGCAGGCGGGCGCGCTGACCACGACATACACGGCTTCGCAGGGCCTTTTACTCATGATTCCGAATCTGTATAAAATGGCGGGCGAATTATTACCCGCCGTGCTGCACGTGGCGGCGCGATCGCTCGCGGCGCACAGTTTGAGCATCTTCGGCGATCATCAGGACGTGATGGCCGCGCGGGCGACCGGTTGCGCGATGCTTTGCGAAGAAGGCGTGCAGGAAGTGATGGATCTGTCGGCGGTCGCGCATTTATCCGCGCTGGAAGGCAGTCTGCCGTTCATCAACTTCTTTGACGGCTTCCGCACGAGTCATGAAATCCAAAAAATTCAAGTGCTCGATGAGGAAGTGCTGGCGGGCTTGGTCAATCAGGAAGCGCTCGCCGCGTTTCGGGCGCGGGCGTTGAGCCCGGATCGGCCGGTGACGCGCGGCACGGCGCAAAATCCGGATATTTATTTCCAAAATCGCGAAGCGTCCAACCGCTACTACCAGGCGATTCCGGAAATCGTCGAGAAATACATGGGCAAGATCAATGAAATCACGGGGCGCGATTACCAACTTTTCAATTACTACGGCGCGCCCGACGCGGAACGTGTCGTGATCGGCATGGGCTCGGTCTGCGATGTCGCCAAAGAGGCGGCGGACATGCTCAATGCTCGCGGTGAAAAAGTGGGCGTGGTCACGGTGCATCTCTACCGTCCGTTTTCGATCAAGCATTTGCTGGCGGCGATTCCCGCGTCAGTCAAAAAAATCGCGGTGCTGGATCGCACCAAAGAGCCGGGCGCGTTCGGCGAGCCGCTGTTTTTGGACGTGGCGGCGGCGGTCGCGCACGCGGGTCGCGCGATCCGCGTGGTCGGCGGTCGTTATGGCTTGAGCTCCAAAGACGTGCTGCCGGAAGATATTTTGGCGGCGTACCATAATTTGACGAAAGAGGAACCGAAACACGGCTTCACGCTCGGCATCATCGATGACGTGACGGAACTTTCGCTCGCGCGCGTCGCGGTCGAACAGGCGCAGGAAACGGAGCATATCGCCTGCAAATTCTGGGGCTTCGGCTCGGACGGTACGGTCGGCGCGAACAAGAGCGCGATCAAAATCATCGGCGACAACACGGACATGTTCGCGCAAGCGTATTTCGCGTACGATTCTAAAAAATCCGGCGGCGTGACGATCTCCCATTTACGTTTCGGCAATACGACTTTGCGTAAACCGTACCTCATTCGCAACGCGTCGTTTATCGCCTGTCATCGTCAGGCGTATGTCTATGAATACGATTTACTGCGCGGTTTGAAAGAGGGCGGCACCTTCCTTTTGAACTGCACCTGGACGCCGGAAGAAATCGAGGCGAAACTGCCGGCGCTCTTGAAACGCAAACTCGCCAAGCAACACGCGAAATTTTATATTATGGACGCGGCGACGATCGCGCGCGAGATCGGTTTGGGCGGCCGCATCAATATGCTGATGCAGGCGGCGTTCTTCGCGCTGACGAAAGTCATTCCGGTGGAGGACGCGGTCCGTCATCTGAAAGATTCTGTCGTGAAAAGTTACGGTCACAAAGGCGACGATATCGTCGCGATGAACTTTGAAGCGATTGACCGCGGCGTCGCCGCGCCGATGGAAGTTCCCGTGCCCGACGCATGGCGGCACGCCGTCGAAGACACGCCCGCGCAAGCCGCCGCGAAGCAACAGCGGCCGCGCTTTATCTGCGAGGTTTGCGACGTGATGAACCGACAGGCGGGCGACGACTTGCCGGTGTCGACCTTCATTGATCGCGCCGACGGCACCTTCCCGGTCGGCACGAGCCAATACGAAAAACGCGCGACCGCCACGATGGTGCCGGAGTGGATTCCGGAACGTTGCATCCAATGCAATCAGTGCGCGTTCGTTTGCCCGCACGCGACGATTCGTCCGATTTTAACCACGGAAGAAGAGGCGGAAGCCGCGCCGGAAGGCTTCATCGTGCGCGATGCGGTCGGCGCCAACGGCATGAAGTTCCGCATCGTCATCTCGCAGGAAGACTGCTACGGTTGCGGTAACTGCGTCGACGTCTGCCCCGCCAAGGGCAAAGCGCTCGTCATGAAACCGATCGAAGAAGAAATCGACAAACAACCCTTGTGGGATTACGCGATGAGCCTGCCGCAAAAACCGAATCCGATGAAAAAGGAAACGGTCAAAGGCAGTCAGTTCGAGCCGACGTATTTTGAATTTTCCGGCGCCTGCTCGGGTTGCGGCGAAACACCGTACATTAAACTCGTCACGCAACTCTTCGGGGACCGCATGCTGATCGCGAACGCCACCGGCTGTTCCAGCATTTACGGCGCCAGCGCGCCGTCGATGCCGTACACGACCAACCAAGACGGCAACGGTCCGGCGTGGGCGAACTCGCTCTTTGAGGACAACGCGGAATTCGGTCTCGGCATGTTCGCCGGCAACGACACCATCCGTGAACGTCTGCGCACGATCGTGGATGATTTCTGTCCGGCGATCAACGATCCGGAACTGTGCGAAGCGCTCGAAGACTGGAGCGCTCATTACATGGAAAGTGAAGGCACGCGCGAACGGGCGGACCGCGTCATCGCGCTCTTGGACGCGCGGGACGACACCAACCCCTATGTGCAAAAATTGCGCTCGTATCGCGACTTCTTCCTCAAACGTTCGCAATGGATTTTCGGCGGCGACGGCTGGGCCTATGATATCGGCTTCGGCGGTTTGGATCACGTGCTCGCGTCGGGCAATGACGTGAATGTGCTCGTGCTCGATACGGAAGTCTACTCCAACACCGGCGGTCAGTCGTCGAAAGCGACGCCGACGGCGGCCATCGCCAAATTCTCCGCGGGCGGCAAGACATCGCGGAAAAAAGATCTCGGCATGATGGCGATGAGCTACGGTTACATTTACGTGGCGCAAATCGCGATGGGCGCGAACCGCAATCAAGCCTTGAAAGCGATCGCGGAGGCGGAAGCCTACCCCGGACCGTCATTGATCATCGCGTACTCGCCCTGTATCGCGCACGGCTTGAAAGCCGGCATGGGCATGACGCAGGAAGAATCGCGGCGCGCGGTGTCGTGCGGCTACTGGTGCAACTACCGCTTCGATCCGAGCCGAATCAAAAAAGGACTGAACCCGATGCAGATCGATTCGCGCGAACCGACCGAAAATTTCCGCGATTTCCTGATGGGCGAAGTGCGCTTCTCGGCGCTGGAAAAACTTTTCCCGGAAAAAGCGCAGGAACTTTTCGCGAAAACCGAACTCGACGCGCGGATTCGTCGGCGCAGCTATTTGCGCCTGAAAGAATCTTGGGCGACCAACCTCGAAGAGGAAAAAGCGAGACTCGCGGACGCCGTGCAGCAGACGCACAAGCCGACGGATGAAATTCAATACGAGGTGGAAAAAAACATTTCCGCTAAAGAACGCGCGGAAAAAGTCAAAGCCGCCATGGAACAAATCTGAATATACAACAAAAAAGACCGCAGCGGCGGTCTTTTTTGGCGCGTTAATCAGCATGGTATAATAAAGAAAATTCAATCGATCAGAGGACTTGGGACAGCATTATGGATCAGACAAGCATTCAAAACAAAATCAAAAACGCGCGACACGCGCTCGTTCTTTTGCCGATGGCGTTGGGTGATTTTACCTATTGGCAGTTGGTCTTGCGCGCGTTCGTTGAGCAATATCCGCAGTTGCAGTTGGACTTGATGCCGGACGAATATTTTATCAACACGCGTTTTCATAGGGGACCGGGTGCGCTCGTCAATCCGATCATCTGCGATTGGGCGGCGCAAACGGGCATTTTCCATGATGTGTACGCGGATCTCTATACGGGAGATTCGGAGGCGGCGTTGGCGCGCGCGAAAAAAGTCGGCTACGATGTCGTCTTTGTCATGTCGAGTCGTGGCCGCTTGCTCGTTGCGGAGGCGGCGCGCACGTTATTCCCGCAAGCGGCGATTGTCTCATGGTCGTTGCGCGAACGCTGGTTTAAATTTGGCGCGGATCGGCGACGGTTTGCAAAGGCCGTCGATTTTATCGTGCCGGAAAATCCGCAACGATTTAAAAAAATCATTCAAAATTACAATTACTTTTTCCAAACGGTGGCGCGGATGCCGACGTACGATTGGGCGGAGCGGGCGGCACTGAGCGTGCCGGAAGAGGCGTTAGAACGCGCGCGCCGTTGGCGTGAGGAGCGAGGCGTCGCGGAAACGGCACCGCTTTACTTCATCAACCCGTTCGCGAAAAATAAAAAACGCACGTGGCCGTTGCCGAAAGTGGCGGCGCTAATCCGCGCACTCAGCGAGCGACCGGAATTTCAACAGACGGTTTTTCTGATCAACGGTTTACCGAGCGATCAGGACACGATTGCGGCGCTGGTACGCGACGAGCGGTTACCGCGCACCTACGGCTTCACGGCGGACCAAGGCTTTTGGGACTTGCCGGCGATGCTTGCGCACAGTCGTCTGATCATTTCCGTGGAAACGGCGATCATGCATATCGTGTCGCTTTTGCACCGACCGCAAATTATTCTGATGCGCCTGAAAAATCCCGAATGGGTACCGGTCAATGAAAAGGAACTCCGTATTATTTGGAACCGCAAACGGCGTCACCATATCGAAGATATCGAAGTCGCGGAAGTAGTCGAAGAAATTATAAATGCGCAATAAAAAATCCCCCCCCAGGGGGATTTTTTTATCGGGTCTTGGTGACTTCCTCCGCGGCTTGGTTCAGCAGGGCGGCGAGTTCTTTGCGTTTGGTCGCGTCGAATGTCGTATACAACATTTTCGGCGTAAACTTGCCGTGTTTTCTGCGTTCCTGTCGCTTGTGGAGACTGTAATGCCAGCGCCGTAAGGTGCGCATGATGACACTTCCGGAACGAATATATTCTTTCGCTTCGTTCATGACAAAGTGGTAATGCGGCTTCTTGAGCGATCCCCAACGTTGCCAGCAGTGGTTGGGTTCGCAGCCGAAGACGCCGACGACGGGCGTGCCTTGCGTCCACGCCAAATGGAAGGTGCCGGTGGACGGTCCGAGGAAAAGGTCGCAACGCTGAATGACGGCGGCCGCATGGAAAATCGAGCGATGATTGGCGAAAATCGTCGCCGGTTTTTGCAGACGGTCATTGATCGCTTGGCAAAAAGCGTATTCATCAAAGGGCAAATGCATATCTATTGAAATATCACGCGGCGCCTGCTTCGGGCGATAGCAACCGAGTAAAATCGTCCAGTCGGGATGGGCGTCCTGAAAGTCCTGCAATACCTGCGCCCATGCTTCAATCGGTAAGGTCAGACCGGAACCGCCCGTAGCGGGACTGACGAAAAGCGCGGGCGAGGTAACGGCTTCACGCGCCCAAAATTCCGCCGCCGTCGCTTTTTCCTCCGCCGTCAGCGGAATGGTGAAGTCGTCCGTGCGCGCGTTATAGTAACGCTCCGCATCAACATGCTCCAAGATCTCCAACGTGTATTCCGCTTCATGTTGCATTTTGTCTAAATTATTATAGTGAAAACGATTTTGGACAAAGCCTTGCGGATATACGTCTTGATTATGATGTGAGTTGCGCTGAATCCCCATCTTGTACGGTATATTGAGCTCCAGAATTATCTCCGACGCCGGACGAAAATCTTGCAACGAAATCAACATGTCGTAATGGCGTTCATTTAACAATTTCACAAGCTCGTCATGCGCATACTCATTGGCGCAAAGAATCTCATCGGCCGAGTGAATGCGTTCGATAATCGGGCGCGTATACGTGTTGGCAAGCGCCGTGATTTCCGCGTCGGGATACATGCGCCGAAGCGTACGAAACGACGGCACGGTCAACAACGCATCGCCGATTTTATCCATGCGGATGGCAAGAATTTTCATATCTGCTCCTTATAATAGAAAGAAAATATTATATTTATAGTATTATACCACGCAAAAAAGACCGTCGAGCGACGGTCTTTTCGTTATCGGGAGGAACGTTTGCCGCGCGACGCGCCGCGTTTGCGTTCGTTCTTCGGCGCGGCTTTACGGCGTTGGCGAAGGTTGCTGCCGGCATGCTGTTGCTTGTGCTCTTTGTCCTTGGTCGGTTTGTATTGACCGGGCAGGACTACTTTGCGACGACCGGCGCGCGGTTTCTTGATTTTCACATTGCCTTCGTGATCGTATTTCACCAGCGGCTGCTCGATGCGCGCTTCAATGCGGCGCAGTTTGCCGATGTCGCGCGAGGTGACATAGCTGACGGCCATGCCGGTGGCGCCGGCGCGACCGGTGCGGCCGATGCGATGAATGTAGTAGTCGGTATCGCCGGGGATATCGTAGTTGAATACATGGGTGACGCCTTCCACGTCAATGCCGCGCGCGGCGATATCGGACGCGACGAGGTAGGCGATGCGGCCTTTGGCGAATTCGCGCAGAATGCGGTTGCGCGCGCTTTGGGGCAGGTTGCCGTGCAATTCTTCGACGGATAAATGCGTCGCCAAGAGTTCGCGCGTCAGTTCCGCGGCGCGATCTTTCGTGTTGCAAAAGATCACGGCTAAAAACGGATTCATTTCACGCAAATGACGGATCAGAAGGTCCGTTTTTTCTTCTTCTTTTACCATGTAGACGCGCTGTTCAATCGTGTCCAAGACGAGGCGTCCCGCGCCGGCGGCGAGTTGCGCCGGTTTTTGCATGGCGGTTTTGGCGAGGTTGCGAATTTCTTTTGGCAAGGTGGCGGAAAAGAGCAGCAGTTGCCGCGAGCGCGCCACGGCGTTTAAGATGGTGCGAACGTCTTGTAAAAAGCCCATGGCGAGCATCTGATCGGCTTCGTCCAAAACGATTTGCCGGACCGAAATCAAAGTCAGGGCGTCACGGCGGTAATGGTCGAGAATGCGCCCGGGCGTGCCGATGACGAGTTGCGGACGGCGTTTGAGTTTGGCGAGTTGGTTTTCGAGCGTTTGGCCGCCGGTGATGGAGACCATGTCGACGCCGACCGCGTCGGCGAGCGGCCGCGCGACGTCGGCGATTTGCCGCGCGAGTTCGCGCGTCGGGGTGATGATCAGCGCCTGTTCCTTGGCTTCGTCCGGTCGAATGCGTTGCAAAATGGGCAACAAAAAGGCGAGCGTTTTTCCCGTGCCGGTACGGCTTTGGGCGAGTATGTCGCGACCTTTGAATACGGTCGGGATCGCTTGCACTTGAATTTCCGTCGGTGTCGTGATGCCGCGTTTGGTCAATACGTCGGCGAGTTCGGGTGTCACTCCCAAACCGGTAAATGTGGGCATAATTTTCTCCTTCTAAGTCGTCGAAGACGACAAGACAATTTTATAACGATGAATTTGCTTTTATTATAGCATGCGGCGCCGCCGTTTCGCCCGCGCGTTCGCGGCCGTTCGACAGAAACGCGAGCGCTTGACAGCGTACGGGAGAAACGTTCTCAGAGAGGTATCATTTTCTTGTCATCGTTTATTAGAAACGAGATAGTATAATACACGAAAAGGAGTTATGATGAAACGCAATTGGCTGATCCGCACAACTTGGTTTTGGCTGTTGGCGAGTGTTCCCTCGCTGGCGGTATACCTTTGGAATCCCCAAGCGACGGGGTACTTCTTTTTGGTGTTCGCGTTTTGCGGCTGGTTCGGTCCGCTCGTTGTCGATCTGGTCGGACGACCGGCGGCGCGTTTTCGGCACGCGGTAGTGTACACGCTGTGGTGGATTTGCCAAATGGCTTTTGTGGCGGGCGCGATGATGGCGGCGGAAGAAAGCATCATCCATGTTGAAAGCGTAGCGGCGGCGCTCGGCAAGGCAGGAATTCTCGCGCTGCTGCAGTTCGCGTTGGTGTTGGCGGTGGAAGCGTTGACGCAGCTGGTGTTGGCGGGGTATCAAAAGTTGCGCGGCTTCGCGCGTGACTACGCCGCCTGCGCTTTTTTCCTCGCTTGGATTCCGAATCTGTTGCCGCTGGCGTATTTCGGCGGTTTTGAATTGTTTCGTTACTACCGCGCGGCGGAGCCGTACGCGATGACGGTGTTGCTCGGCTTTTTGGCGCTCATCGCCTGGACGCGCATGGGCGAGATTCTGCTGGCGGCGTTTGTTTTTCCGGCCGTCTTTTTCGTCGGTCAAGTGGGAGAACGAACGCCCCGCGCGCTGCTGGCGACGATCGGCACCGTGATCTACCTCGGCTTGCGTTGGCTGGCGGATTATTGGCTTTTGCAGTCGCCGGAAATCATCCCGGGAAACAGTCTTTTATACAGTTACGCGGCGCCCGCGGTTGTCGATTTTATCATCGTGGCCATGGCGGTCGCGGTCGTTCGTTGCGTGCTTCATTACCAAGCACGAGCGGCCGGCGATTATCGCTCCGTTTGAAACATTTCACCGACCCGGCTTCGCGCGCGCGAAGCCCTTTTTATTTGCCCTTGTAAGGTTTTTAGTATACAATACATAGATGAATATTTGTCCCCCGAGGCGGGGATTACATAATAGATTAGGATACAGAAGGAGGCACATTTATGTGCGGTATTGTCGGCTATGTGGGATTTCAGGACGCGGCGTCGTTTTTAATTGACGGTTTGCGTAAATTGGAATACCGCGGCTATGATTCGGCGGGGATTGCCTGCTATGAAAACGGGAAGATTGAGATTCGTAAAAAAGTAGGCGGCATCGCGAATTTGGAATCCTACCTCGAATCGCATCCCGTTCACGGGCAGATCGGTATCGGCCATACGCGTTGGGCGACGCACGGACGCCCGTCGGATGTCAACGCGCATCCGCACGGCGACGCGGAAAACCGTTTTGTCGTCGTGCACAACGGCATTATTGAAAATTTCATGGAACTGAAACGCGACCTCATCGCCAAAGGGCATGTTTTCGTTTCCGAAACGGATACGGAAGTGATCGCGCATTTGCTGGCGGATTTACATGATGGCGATTTTTTGTCGACTGTGCAAAAAATGTTGGACGTGGTTGACGGTTCCTATTCGCTGGCGGTGATGGACCGCGACGAACCGGACAAACTGATTTGCACGAAAAAGGATAATCCGCTGATCGTCGGGCTCGGCGACGGTGAAAATTTCATCGCGTCGGATATTCCCGCGATCATTAATGTAACGCGCGATATTTACATCTTAAATGACGGTGAAATCGCCACCGTGACGGCGGACAGCGTGCGCGTGATCGATCGGGAAGGGCGTCCGATTGATAAAAAAGTGCACCATGTGGACTGGTCGGCGGAAGCGGCGGAAAAAGGCGGCTACGAACATTTCATGTTGAAAGAAATCAACGAGCAGCCCAAAGCGATCCGCGACACCATGGCGATGCACGTTCATAAAGAAGATCAGTCGGTGTACTTTGATGAACTCGGCTGGACGAAAGACGACCTGCAACAGGTCAATAAGATTTTAATCACGGCCTGCGGTACGGCGTACCACGCGGGACTCGTAGCGAAATATTACATCGAACAGATCGCGCGCATTCCGGTCGAAGTGGATATCGCGTCGGAGTACCGGTATCGCGATCCGTTGACGGATGAAAACACGTTCTGCATCGTGATCAGCCAATCGGGCGAAACGAGCGATACGCTGGCGGCGCTGAAAGAAGCGAAACGCCGCGGCGCGAAGAGCCTCGCCGTGACCAATACGGTAGGTTCGTCGATCGCGCGTGAAGCGGACGCGGTGGTGTATACGGTCGCCGGTCCGGAAATTTCGGTCGCGTCCACCAAAGCGTACACGACGCAGCTGGTGGCGTTGCTGTTGCTCGCGGTGTACTTCGGACGGATCAACGAAAATCTGTCCCGCGAGGAAGAAAAAGCGATTGTTTCCGCGCTCATCGAGGCGCCGGAAAAATGCCACGAAATTTTTGAAAATACGGAAATGATCAAGACCTTCGCCAAACATTACGGTTTCGCGGAAGACGTGTTCTTCATCGGCCGTTCGATCGACTACGCGGTCGCCATGGAAGGCGCGCTCAAGCTCAAAGAGATCTCCTACATTCACGCGGAGGCCTATGCCGGCGGCGAACTCAAGCACGGCACGTTGGCGCTGGTGGTGCAGGGCACGCCGATCATCGCGATCGTAACGCAGGATCATGTACGGGAAAAAATGTTCAGCAATATCCAGGAAGTCAGCGCGCGCGAAGCCATCGTGATCGGCATCGGTTATGACGACGACGCCGAACTCGATCATTTCGTGAAACACGCGATTCGCATTCCGCGCACGCATCGTTTCGTCGCGCCGATTTTATCCGTGATACCGTTGCAGTTGTTGGCGTACTACGCGGCGATTACGCGCGGCACGAATGTCGATAAACCGCGCAACCTCGCGAAATCCGTTACCGTCGAATAAGGCAAGCGACAGAAAGGAACGTTATGGATACTATTTTTTCGGGCATTCAGCCCAGCGGTAATCTCACGCTCGGGAACTACCTCGGCGCGTTGAAAAATTTTATTCCGTTTCAGGACACGCATGAATGCTACTATTGCGTTGTCAATCAGCACGCGATCACGGCGCCGCAGGATCCCAAAATGCTGCACGAGCGCACCAACCAGTTGGCGGCCTTGTACCTGGCGGCGGGGATTGATCCCCATAAGGCGACGCTGTTCGTTCAGTCGGAAGTGCCGGAACACGCGCTTTTGGGCTGGATGATGATTACCTTGGCCTATGTCGGCGAGATGGAACGCATGACGCAGTATAAAGACAAGGCGAAAAAACAGGGCGAATCCATTCCGTTCGGTTTGATGGCGTATCCCGCGCTTATGGTGGCGGATATTTTGCTGTACCAGGCGAAACTCGTGCCGGTCGGCGAAGACCAGCGCCAGCATATGGAACTCACGCGCACGATGGCGGAACGTTTTAACCAACGTTACGGGGAAGTGTTCACCGTGCCGGAAATGTTTACGCCGAAAGGCGGCGCGCGCGTCATGAGCTTGCAGGAACCGACGTCGAAAATGAGCAAATCGGACGACAATCAGACGGCGACGATCTATCTTTTGGACGATGACGACGCGATCGCGCACAAAATCAAACGGGCGCAGACGGACAGTGAAAACTCGATCCGTTACGATCGGGAAAACAAACCGGGCGTGTCCAATTTGCTTTCCATTCACGCGGCGATTTCGGGTAAAACCTTTGCTGAACTCGAAACGCATTACGCGGGGCAAGGTTACGGCACATTGAAAAAAGATGTCGCGGACCTCGTCGTCGGCGAATTGCGACCGTTGCGCGAACGCTATGAAGAGCTTTCGGGCAGTCCCGAACTCGACGCGATTTTGACGGCGGGCGCGGAAAAAGCGCATGCCAAAGCGCGTGAAACTTACGAAAAAGCCATTCGGGCGATGGGACTCTATCGCTGATGATTATGAAAAAAGACGCTGCGGCGTCTTTTTTTGTGCGCGAAAAAATTTCACATCGGGCGTTGCGTTTTCGCGTTGGCCGCAATGTAGTAGGTGAGCGCGGGAGAAAGGAGGTCCGATGACAAGACAGGAATGGTATCGCTGGTTGATCTGGTTGTTGAGTGAAATTTTACGTCGACTGTATGCCGAAGCGCATACGGAAAGCGAGTCATGAGTGTTTGGTGGTTGAACCCGGGGCATGCCTTGCACGGCGTGCCCGATCCGGGCGCCGTCGCCGCTGACGGCACGCGGGAAGCCGATGTCGTAGCGGTAATCGCGGCGGCGATCGCGGCGGGTTTACGCGCGCGGGGAGAACAAGTCACCGTGCGGCAGGATGACGATCTTGCCGCGGTAGTTGCGGCCGCCAACGCGGCGGGAGCGAACCGTTTTCTCTCCATTCACGCCAATGCCGCTGCGACGCCTGAGGCGCACGGCGCGGAAGTTTTTATCCACCCGCAGGCCGCCGCACCGACGCGACTTTGGGCGGAATGCATAGTTCGCCGCGGCGGTGAGCGCGGTCGTTATTTTCGCCATGACGACACGTTGTACCGCACCGCCGATTTCGCGGTGTTACGCGAAACGGTCATGCCCGCGGTATTGGTGGAAACCGGTTTTCTGACGAACGACGTCGAGCGCGCCTGGTTGAAAACCGACGCGGCCGCCTGGTGGACGGACGTTATTTTGGCAAGTTATTGAGTATTCCTCCCGCGCATTATTTCTTATTTTTTCAAAACGAGGTGAAATGAATGGCATTACAGAAAGAAACGGTAGCACGGCGCCTGGCCCTGCGCGTGCAGTACACGGATGATAAGGGCGCGGAAAAATTCCGCAATCTGTCCTTCGCGCATGTCGCGCAGGACGCTACGGACGAACACATTTACGCCGCCGGCAAAGCGCTGGCGGGACTGCAATCCAAGCCGCTCGATCGTGTCGCTAAAATCGAAACGATCGTTTACACGGACGGCGAATAAGGTAACGAAGGAGGAATTTCATGAAGACATTGCAAATGATTTTCACGGCGGGAAGTACGACCGGAACGCTCAGTCTGCGTGAGCCGAAAGACGGCTTGACGCTCGCTGCGGTGCAGGCGGTCGCGCAAAAAATCGCGGCCGACGGCGTATTCGCCGACGCGAACGGAAAGTATTCGGAATTTGTGAAAGCGCAAATGATCGAACGCACGGTGACCGAACTCGCATAACGGCCACACACAAAGGACATGCTTACGGGCATGTCCTTTTTTC
>NZ_JAHAHH010000017.1 GCF_018373335.1 Negativicoccus succinicivorans | reverse complement strand
TCATATCTCTCCGTTCGACTTGCATGTGTTAGGCACGCCGCCAGCGTTCGTCCTGAGCCAGGATCAAACTCTCCATGATAGTTTGATTGCTCATTTGTTGCCTTGTTGCCAAGGACTTTTGTAATTGACTCGGGTCTGTATATCAGACCCGCACATTGGCGTTAATTCTTTGCATTGTTCAGTTTTCAAAGAACCGCGTCGCTTCATGCGACTTCATTTATAGTATCACGTTCCAACTTCGACTGTCAAGAATTTATTTTCGTTTCTGACCATTTTTTATCCGCTCGTTGACACAGCGTCTACATTGGGTTCGTGATACGCAAGCGAGATTTATTGTAGCATCGAAAAATGGTCTTACCAATTGTTTCCCATTTTTTTGCGACATAATGTCGCGTTCGTATACTTCTTTATTTATATATCCTTATATGCGTAATCGTAACCGTTTACAAGGTTGCCAAACAGCAAAAAAGGAGCGCCGCAGCGCTCCTTTTGCTGTGCGGGTATGCGCACGATTATTTCGTTTGGTACATGCCGCTCGGTTCTTCGTTGATGTTGATCAGGATGCTCTTCACCTGAGTGTAGTGATCCAAGATCATGGCATGGGTTTCACGACCGATACCGGACTGTTTGTAGCCGCCGAACGGAGCGCCGGCCGGAATCTGGTTGTAGGTATTGACCCACATGCGGCCGGTTTCAATGCCGCGCGCCACGCGGATGGCTTTGTTGATATTGGTAGTGAAGACGCCGCCGCCGAGTCCGTAAATGCTGTCGTTGGCCAAGCGGATGACTTCTTCTTCATCTTTAAATTTCTGTACCACAACGACCGGTCCGAAGATTTCTTCCTGCGCGATCTTCATGTCGTTGGTCACATCCGCAAAGATCGTCGGTTCGACGAAGAAACCTTTGTCGAGGCCGTCTTTGGTGATACGTTTGCCGCCGGCCACAAGACGCGCGCCTTCTTCCTTACCGATTTCCACATATTTGAGCACTTTCTTGAGTTGATCTTCATAAATCAAAGCGCCCATCTGGGTATCCGCGTCGAGCGGATTGCCGACTTTCACTTTCTTGAAGAGTTTCGCCAGACGTTCCACGAATTCATCGTAGATCGATTCCTGAACGAAAATACGCGAGCCCGCGCAGCAGACCTGACCCTGGTTGAAGAGGATGCCGAGTTGCGCGCCGTCCATAGCGATGTCCCAGTCCATATCCTCGAAGAAAATGTTGGCCGATTTGCCGCCGAGTTCCAAAGTGGCCGGAATCATGTGCGAGCAGGCCGCTTCATATACGCCCTGACCGACAGCGGTCGAACCGGTGAACGCCAATTTATTGAAACCTTTATTTTGCAGCATGTATTCGCCCGCTTTGGAGCCGCTGCCGGTGATGATGTTCAGAACACCTTTCGGCAAAATGCCCGCTTCATCAATCAAGCGCGCCAATTCCAAGACGGAAAGCGATGTGTGGCTCGACGGTTTCAAAACAACGGTGCAGCCCGCCGCCAGCGCCGGCGCCAATTTCCACGCCGCCATCAGGAACGGGAAGTTCCACGGAATGATCTGACCGACGACGCCAATCGGTTCGCGAAGGATGAGGCTGAGCGTATTTTCATCGATCATGGTCGCCGCGCCTTCCCGACCGCGCAGCAGACCGCCGAAGTAACGGAAATGATCCGCCGCGAACGGAACATCCGCCGCCATCGTTTCACGGATCGGTTTACCGTTGTCAAGCGTTTCCACCGTTGCCAAATGTTCTTTATTGGCATCGATCAGATCCGCGATCGCCGTCAGTACCTGCTGACGTTCCTGCGGCGTGGTTTTTTTCCAGCTTTCAAACGCTTCCTGCGCCGCCACTACCGCTTTTTCCACATCCGCTTCGGTGGCTTCCGCGATGTGCGCCAATTCTTTACCGTCAATCGGACTGTGCACGGCAATCAGTTCTTGATCACCGGCCGCGACCCATTCACCGCCAATATAAAGATCGTATTTCTTTTGCAACTTTGCTTTCATCAATACCATCCTCTCTGCATTTCGAATTTTATCTATATGATATGAATTGATTATACCATGCTTATTTTTAATATTCAAGCGTTTCGATATACTAAAAGAACTATTTACCTCCGCATTTTCTTTTTTCATCATGCGCCATATGAAAACGCCCCTCGCACGAGGGGCGTTTTTTATGTACGGAAAAAAGTTTACGATTCGGTCGCGGCGGCATCTTCCACTTGCGCGCGGTAGCGCCGATGAGCGTCACTGCCGATGGAGAGCACGCTGTGCTTATGACCGTAGAATAAATAAATCAACAGTCCCACGAAAAGCCAACCGCCGAACATCATGAAAGTATGCACGGAAAGATTGCTGAAAATGTAGCCGCAAAAAACGATGCCCAACGTGGCCATCGGATACAGCGCCGGACAGCGGAACGGGCGCGGCAATTCCGGATGCCGTTTCCGCAAGAGCATGACGCCGACTAAGGAGCAAAGGAACGCGAAGAGCGTGCCCGCGCTCGTCATTTCCGCGATGACGTGAATCGGAGTAAGACCCGCCATGACGGCAACGAGCGTGCCGACGATCAACGTGACTTCCACCGGCGTGCCGGTTTTGGCGTTTACTTTGGAAAATGATTTCGGCAACAGACCGTCACGACTCATGGCGAAAAAGACACGGCTTTGCGCAAAAAGGAACACCAAAATGACGGTCGAAAGGCCGCAAAGCGCGCCGGTGCCGACCAGCGCCGAGCCGAACGAATAGCCGAGATAGCGCAATACGTAGGCGACCGGTTCCGCGTTATTCAAATCACTGTAAGGAACCACGCCGGTCAAAACGGCGCTGACCGCGATGTAAAGCAAGGTGCAGATCAAGAGCGACGCGATGATGCCGATCGGCATGTCGCGATTCGGATTATTCGTTTCTTCCGCCGCGGTAGCGATGCAGTCAAAACCGATGTACGAGAAGAAAATAACCGCCGTGCCCGCCGAAACGCCGTGCCAGCCGAAAGGCAACACCGGTACCCAGTTGGCGGGTTCCACACTCGGCGCCGCGAGGAAAAGGAAAATAAAAATCGCCGCGACTTTGACGAAAACGAGAATTTTATTGACGCGCGCGGATTCCTTCGTGCCGCGAATCAAAAGCAAGGTGATGATCCCGACGATGAACATCGCCGGCAAATTAATCAGTCCTCCTTCCATCGGTCCCGCCGTAAGCGCCTGCGGTAAATGGAAGCCGATCGATTTTAACAAACCGGACAGGTACGCGCTCCAACCGACGGCGACGGTCGCCGAACCGACGGAGTATTCCAAAATCAGCCCCCAGCCGACGAGCCACGCGACGATTTCACCGAGCGTGCTGTACGTGTACGTGTAGCCTGATCCCGCCACCGGCAAGGCCGCTGCCAGTTCCGAGTACGCGAGCGCGACGAACGCGCAGGTGATCCCCGCCAAAATAAACGACAGCATGATGCCCGGTCCGGCGTAATCCGCCGCGACCACGCCCGTCAGCACGAAAATGCCCGTGCCGATAATAATGCCCAAACCGAGCAGAGTGATGTCGATCGCGTTCAAACCTTTTTTCAGCGAACTCTGCGCTAAATTATGTTGAAACATTCCCAACGACTTTTTCCGAAACAGCTCCATTTATGCTCCTCTTTCTTCTGTTAAAAACATTACGTTTTCTATACTATCACAAAAAATCTTCAAAAATACCGTATATACGAAATGAATATATGTTGTATACTATTTGCATTTTATGAATGATTAGTGTAACCTGATAAATTTTCGTGTTCGCGCTTTTATTCTTGCCAGTTCCAAAGGCAGTTGCTACAATAAATAAATGAATGAACTGCGAGGAGGACTGTATGAATCATTTTTGGAAAGAAGTATGGGATTGGGTGTATTCAATCATTGTGGCATTGGCGTTGGCCATGCTGATTCACATTTTTATTTTTGTGCCGACCCGCGTCGCCGGCGAATCGATGGTGCCGACGCTGCATAACGGTCAGTATTTATTAGTTTCCAAAATCAGTCATGTGCTTCGTGAGCTGCCCGACTACGGGCAAATCGTCATCATCGACAGCCGCACGCAACGACCGCGCGATTGGGGCGATGATTTCGCGGAGCCTGCGTACAACTACATGTCGCTTGTGGATTCCTCGTACGCGGCGAATTACATTTGGGTCAAACGCGTTATCGCTCATCCGGGCGATCGTCTCGGTTTCCGCGACGGGCATGTTTACCGAAACGGCCGCGCGCTGAACGAACCGTACATCAACGAACCGATGAAATTTAACTTAGACGGTGAGTTTATCGTTCCCGAGGGCACGGTGTTCGTCATGGGCGACAACCGCAACCACTCCAGCGACAGCCGCTACATCGGACCGGTACCGATCGGTCATATTTTAGGTAATGTGGTGTACGAATTTTAAGCACAAAAAAACACTCCGTACGGAGTGTTTTTTATTGTCTTATTTTACTTTCGTGATGATGAAGCGTTGCGGTGACGTCGTCTCGTCCGCGACGAAATGGCACGCGGGCGTGAGCGCGTGTACGTACGCGCGCAACCACAGCGCCCAAAGCGTCAACCATTCTTCCTGCGCGAGTTCGATGTCCCGCCAAATATCCTGCAAAAACGGCAACGGCATTTCCCAGGCAAAAAGCTCGTCACTGGCCGCCAATACGTTGACTTCCTGCGGCCACGTCGGGATCCCCCACAGACTTTGCGTCAACGTCTGCGCCGCTTGCAACGCCGTATCCACCGACAGCGCCAAACGTCGCGCTTCCATGCCTTGCCGCTGGCCGTCGCGCGTCCAAATACCGGCGGTCAGTTCCGATGCCGGCGCCACCTCGAAATCATAGAGCGCCGCGATGTATGCCGCCTCGCGCGTGAGCGCCGTGCGCACCACTGTCGCCAACGGCGTCAGATCGTCCGTATCGGCGGGTAACAGATCTTCCAAACGGTAGTCCGGCGTCTGTGGTTTGCCGTATTGCAAAACGGCCTCCGCGTACCGCCGATCCGCTTCCTGTCCGAAAACGCGTCGCGCCGCCTCGTGCAAGCGCAGAAAACGGCCGTCACTCGCGGCCGCCTGTGCGTAAATAAGCGCCGCTCGATTGGTTTCCATCAGACCTCCTTGCGCAATTTCCGATGAATTTGCGCCAAAAGATCCGGTTCGCTGACGGAGTTCTCCGCCGCGAGCGCGCCCAAAGTCGTCGACATTTCATCAGGCAATGAAATGCCGTATTCCTGCAGTACGCTTACCGTCTGCGGGTACATGGTGAATAATTCCTGCAACGGCGTCTCCCCCGTGATCAGTTCCTTACCGAGTTTATCGGCAAGATATTCATTCATTTCGCCCATGATTTCAAAAATATCGAGGCCGTGCACCTGACACGCTTCCCACAGACTTTCGTCGTAGGAAATGACGCAACCGATGCAATGCATGCCGTATTCCATAAACAGCGGACCCATTTCCGGATACACCGTCAGAATTTGCATCAAATTGTCATCCGGACGCACGAAATCGCCATGATGCAACGTCCGCGCCGCCGGGCGTTCATCCCAGTCGGTCGGTGGCGCGGGATCATACGCGAGATTGTAAAAATCGCCCCCCGACGTGTATTCCGGAGGCAACGCCGAAGCATCCGTCAGCGGTTCGACGCCGAGCACTTCACGACGAAACGCGTCCAGCCCGATGCGTTCCACAAAATGCGGCAAGGTTTCAAATTTTTCCTGGTTCGTGTAAAAAGCGCCCGCGCGTTCCAAAATCCGCACCGCATCATCAGGCATGCTCACGAAACCGACAAAGACATTCTCGCCGAGAAATATTTCCCAGCCGTCTTCCATGCCGACCGCGCGCAACGGCAGCGGCGTCTCGATATCGCAGGTGACGACATCCTGCGGCCACTCCGCGTACGGCGACATGCCCGTCGCGATCAATAACGGCGCGACTTCATCGGCGGCGATCCCCGCCAGCGTCACATCGCCGTTCGGCTGCAGAATGATGCTCGCCTGATACATTTTCGCCGCGTCTTCCGCCGTCTTCAAAAACGCCTTGCGTCCGTCGCCTTTGGTAGCGAAATGAACCGCCAGCGCATAGGTCATATTGCTCAACTCCACGTCACTCCTTCGTTTCGGCCGCAGTAATCACGCCGGCGCGTTCAAGCGCCGCCAGATTAATATGGCAGTAGCCCTGCGGATGTTTCTTTAAATAGTTTTGATGCTCCTCTTCCGCGGTATAAAAATTTTCCAGCGGCAATAATTCCGTCTGTATTTTTTTACCGCCGAGAACAGCAGGTTCTTCATGAATCGTCATCGCGCCCTCTTGGCCGCGTTGCTGCAAACGGTTAAAATATTGCTCCAGCATCGGCTCATCGGCGGGATCGGTATAGTACACGCCGGTCCGATATTGACTGCCTATGTCATTGCCCTGACGATTTTTACTGTACGGATCAATGACGGTGAAGAAAACGCCGAGAATGTCCGTCAACGCAATCTTTTGCGGATCATACGTTACCTTGACCGTTTCGGCCGCGCCGGTTTCATCCGTACACACATCTTCATAGCTCGGCGCCGCCTGCTTGCTGTTGGCGTAGCCGACTTCCGTCGCGATCACTCCCGGCAAGCGTGAAAATACTTCTTCCAGTCCCCAGAAGCAACCTCCCGCCAAGTAAATTTTCCGCATTGACATTCCCCTCCGTCTTGCCATTTGTTCGGAATACGGTGGCAATAAAAACATAACTACCGATAGTATATCATCCGCTCAATACCACTCATTAATATATACGCGCCGCGCCGGATACAGTCGATCCAGCAACGCGATCGCTTCCGCCTTACCCGTCAGACGCCCCGCGCGCGCCAAGTCACCGGCCGTCAGACGTCCGATGAGCATGACGCCGAGCGTACCGACATCCGTCGTCACATCCGCCGCGTCTTTGGTCGGTTCGACGCGACTGTAACCGTCCGTCGCGGTCACGTGAACCGTTTCCGTCGCGCCTTCGGGCAATGTGACCGCGACATTCAGCGCGCCGTCGGCCGCCGCCGGAATTTGCGACCAAAATTTCGCCACATCGGCGATGCGAATCATCATGAACGGAAACGTTTCATTTTGCGTGTAAATATGTTCCGCGCCGTCCGACCACGTCAGATAGGAAGCGTCATCCAGCGGGGCGAAGCGCACCCAGTCTTTGAACTCGCCCGCCTGTTGACGAATGAATTGATATAACGCGCGATCGCCCGCCGCGGTCGGCGAAATCCATTCTCCGACCAACAGCGTTTCGTCCTGGCGCGAGAAAAATACATAGCCGAGCGGTTGCGCTCCTTCATACGCGACTACCGCGTGTCCTTCCGCCAGCTGGCCGCGCACCAGTCGTGCAAACGTTTCCGCATCCCGCTCAGCGTAGCCGGAAACACCCGTCATCGCCGCCCGATATAAATCGACAAGCGGTTGCACGGAACTTTCCCCCGCCAACCATTCGTAATGAATATCGCCCTCCGGCAACGCGTACGCCTGCGCGCGCGACTCAAACGCGCTCCGCCGCCGCCACTGGTGGCAATACAGCGACCAGCCGCGCGGAATATAAAAACCCGCCGCCGACGGCATCAAAATATTGGCGTAGCGTCCGAGACGGTTACCTTCCGCCAGCGCCGCCTGTAAAAGCGCACCGGCATAGCCGCGCCCGCGCGCCGCCGGATGCGTCGCCAGTCCCACGATATACGTCACCGGCACGGACGCGCCGCGAATCGAAAGCGTGTAGCGCCGTAAATGTAACGCCGCCGCAAGCCCTGTCTCCGTGGTATATAAAAGCGTTTCCTCGGGACGGTAACATTCTTGAAAATAAAATTGAAAAAACGGTTCGTCGCGTTTTTCAAAGTGGTAATCCCAGAGCGCCTCTACCGCCGCGCGGTCACGCTCTTGCGCCGTACGTATCATTCACTGAGCTCCCGCGCCAACGGCTTGCCGCAAACGCCGTCGGCCAAATACACGTCATATTTTTCCGCGAAATGATCCGGATGGTAGCTTTCTTTCGCCTGCCGCAAACCCTCGATCCCCATATCTTCCTCGCGGTTGATGAATTCGGTATCCGCCCAGGCGTAGCTGACGAATTCCTGATTGATGATTTGGAAACTGCCGCGCACATTCGGATTCGCCTTTTCAAAATGAATGACCGCCAACTTCGGGTGAATATATTCGCCGATCGAAAACGCGATAATCTTGCCGTAAATCCGAATCGCGCCGCCCTTCACGCCGAGCGCGTCCCAGTTGTCAAACACCCGTTCGATGCCGACGCGTTCCGCCGCCATATCTTCCGTCGTCCGGTGTTCGTCCAGCCATTCATCGGCCACCGCCAAACATTCTTCCTTATGCTCCGGCCCGAGGTCCACATATTCGTAACCCATGTAATCGCGCCGAAACGCGTTCACATGATTTTTCTTTTGCCGCAACGACTTGCCCGGCAAATTGATTAAATCGCTTGTCTTATAAATGTATTCAAAGTTATCGCGGTCACGTTCGTAACGATAGCAACTCGGACACAGTTCCCGCATCCGTTCCACGACCCACGGTGAAACACCTTTCAAAAGAAAAGGCAAGTTTTGCTCCGCAAACCAGTCTTCCGCTTTGCGTAATCCCGCCACAAAGGAATTGTTTTCGCCCGCGAATGGCGGCAGTAAAAACTCGTGTCCGTACCGCCCCGCACGAATAAACAGAATGTCGTCTTCGACCGCCCAAGCTAAGCGAAACGCGTCTTGCCAAATGAAAAGGGTACCGAACGCGCATTCCGATTGTTCATAATGATGCTCACTGAAAAATCGATCTAAAATCGGTTTATCTTCGATGGCAAACGGTTGAAAATTAATGATAGTTCACTCCTGTTCGTAGTCTTCCCAGTATTATCGATTTTTTTCTATTTACTATTTTAGCACAGCTCCGAAGGCATGTCACCTGCGCCCGCGTCATGGTATAATGACCTCATTACAAAGGAGCTATTATGGAATTTATCGCTTTTGATTTTGAAACGGCGACGCAGTCGCCCGCCAGCGCCTGCTCGCTCGCCGTCGTACGTTTCACCGAGGACGGCGCGCAGGAAACCGTCGCGCATTTATTTCCGCCGCCGGAGATGAAATTTGACGATGACAATATTCGCATCCATCAAATTCGTCCCGCCGACGTCGCGGACCTGCCGACATTGCCCGCCATTTGGGAGGACTTCGCGCCGTATTTTGACGGCACGTTTTGCGTCGCGCACAATGCGAAATTCGACACGGAAGTTTTACGCGCGTCACTTTCCTACTACGGACTGACGCTGCCTTCCTTTCAATACGGCGACACCGTCACGCTCGCGCGGCGCGTGTGGCCCGATCTGCCGGCGTACGCGCTCAATCGCGTCGGCGATTTTCTCGGCCTGACATTTCATCATCACCGCGCCGATGAAGACGCGTTGATCTGCGGTGAAATCGTCCGCCACGCTTTGCAAGAAACAGAGCACACCGATGCGATCGCCATGTTCCGAGAGCTCGGCCTCGGCCCGCACGCTTTTTTAGGCGAAGCCGGCTGGACGCAAGGCGCGTTATTCTGATCTTCTGCGCATACGCAAATGCGGTTTTGATGTATTTACGTAAATCGTATTTTTTGATAAGGAGTTTTTATGCCCACACCGACGCCGCTCGCGCGGTACACCTGGTCGTATGGCAAAGGGCGCGCCACGCTCAACGCGTCCGAAAACGGTTTGATCGCTTTCACGCCGGCCGCGGCGCTCGCCGCGCGCGCGCATTGGGAAACGCCCGCCGAACAATTTAGTATCGCCGGTTGCGGTTTCGGCATCGAGCAGGCGACCAACTGGCTCGACACCGCGCTCTTGCAAATCGACGAATACCTCGCCGGCACGCGCCAACATTTCATCGTGCCCTTTGATCTCGCCGGCACCGAATTTGATCGGGCGGTCTGGCGTTTGCTGCAGGAAATTCCTTACGGCGAAACCGTCACCTACGGTCGCGTCGCGCAAGCGCTCGGTCGTCCCGGCGCCGCGCGCGCCGTCGCCAACGCCTGCGGTCGCAATCCCCTGCCGCTCTTCATCCCCTGCCACCGCGTCGTCGCACAAAACGGTCCCGGCGGCTACCATGACATCGAAGGCGTACAAACGAAATTATTTTTACTGCGCCATGAAGGCGTGCGCATATGAAAAGCACTCTGTAATAGGGAGTGCTTTTTTCTTGCTTTTCTTTTTGTTTATTTCCTTATATATTAATACAATAAAGCCACGGATGCTTACCGTGGCTTTTAGTTTTCCCAAATCGCGAGAGCTGTTTCTCTCCGCGATACGGCCATGATTTCGCGATGATCTGTCCCGCGCGAATTATTTTTTGTGCGCGGCGGAAGCGGCAGTGTCGAGTCCCTGATGCATGCGAAAATATTCGACGAAGAGTTCGACGACGGTGCCGGCGTAACGCTTATCCTGCCAAACGAGCGCGGCGCGCCAGGCCAGGTCGGTGTCGACGAGCGGTCGATCCACGAGATTCGGATACAGTTGCGGCACGAATCGCCCGAGCGGTTCAGGCAGTAAGGTGACGCCGACATTCGCATCGGCAAAGGCCGCGAGCAAACTCCATTCATAGGCCTGAATGGCGATTTGCGGACGCATTTCGCGCGCCTGGAAATTGCGGATGATGCTGCGATACAAAGTGGTTTCGTTCGTAAACGTAATGAGTTTGGTCGTAGCGAGGTCCTCAATGGTAAGCGCATCTTTGGCCGCGAGCGGATGATCTTTATGCAAAAACGCGTGCACTTCTTCGCGCGGCAAAAGCAGCGTCTCATGGTCGCCGTTAATCGTCGGAACGATGCAAAAACCGCAATGCACCGCGCCGCTTTCCAGCAGTTCTTCCACGATCGCCGTCGGACGTTCGACGAGTTCGATGGCAAGATAAGGATACGCGGCGGAAAAATCACGCAGCAGCTCCGGCAGATAAATCGTGCCGACCATCGGCGCGACGCCGAGGACGATTTTTCCCTGACGGCGCAGCTCCGGCGAGACGATGTCCGCCTCCAGCCGATAGTATTGGTCGAGAAATTCTTCCACTTTCGGCAAGATGACTTCGCCCGCATCGGTCAGCGCGATCGTCTTACCCTGGCGATGAAAAAGTTGCACGCCCCAACGCTCTTCCAACGCGCGGATGGCCTTGGAAATCGACGGCTGACTGATGTGCAGGCTTTGCGAAGCGCGCGTGAAAGATTTCCAGTGCGCGACTTCGCTGAAGTATTGTAAATGCAATAACTCCATGAGCTTCCCCTTTACTTTTACCGATGAAGAGAGTAGAATAAATCTACTGTTTTCTTTGGACTTAACAGGCCTTTGCGCCTCATTGTTCTTATTTTACTATATATTTACCATTTTAGGAGAATTTTATGTGGTGGTTTAGGGCCGCTTGGCAAATCGTCCTTTTGAGCGGCATTTTTTATTTGAGTGAACGAACCGTACGCGCCATCGGTTTGCCGGTACCCGGCGCGCTCTTGGGCATGGCGCTGCTGTTCTTCGCGCTCCAATACAAAATCGTGCGACTGGAATGGGTGGAAGACGGCGCGGATCTCTTAATTCGCGATCTGCTGTTGTTCTTTATTCCGCCGGCCGTCGGTATCATGCAGTACACCAATTTATTCGGCGCGATCGGTTCGAAACTGGTCGGCGCGGTGGCGATCAGCATCTTGATCGTGCTGTGGATCATTTCGCTCTGCACGGTGCTGGTGATGCGCGCGCGACGGAAAGGATGGAAACGGTTATGATCGCGATTATACTTTCCCTCTGCGGGACGCTGGCGGCGTACTACCTGATCAAGGCATTGTACCTGCGCACCGGTTCGCTTTGGTTCATGCCGCTCGTCTTATGTCCGATCGCGATTGTCGCGTTGCTGCTTTTTGCGGGCGTGCCGTATGAAGAATACCGCGGCGGCGGTTCGGTTTTGCAGTGGCTGTTGGGACCGGCGACGGTGGCATTCGCCGTACCGCTTTACCGGCAACAGAACTTGATCCGAAAATATCTGCCGGAGCTTTCGATTGTCGGCATCGTCGCGGCCACTACCGCGATCACGACGACGATGGGCATCGTGCATCTCTTCGGCGTGGATGAAAGCTACGTGCTGAGTCTCGCGCCGCGTTCCATCACAACGCCGTTGGCGATGAACGTCTCGGTAATGCTCGGCGGCAATGAAACGATCACGGCGGTGTTCGTCATTTTAACGGGCGTGATCGGCATGTTAATGACAGTCACCATCATTCGGTTTTTAAATATTCATAATCCCTTACTGAAAGGTCTGCTCTTCGGCTTTACGGCGCACGGCACGGGTACGGCGCGCGCGTACGAAGAGAATGAAAAGGCCGGCGTCATGGCGTCGGTAGCGATGATCTTCATGGGCGTCATCACCGCTCTCATCGCGCCTTTTCTCGTTCCGCTACTGTTGCATATATTTTGATTTTCAACCGGCTTCGGCCGGTTTTTTATTTTCGCAATCCATTCTTTTTTCCGCAAAAAATAAACGTCTTCAAAAGTTTGCGAACAATTTTATACTTAGTCTGTAAATCGTTCGTTATTTATTGACAACGTATTGTCCTACTGGTATTATGTGAAAGGGAAATAACAGAGAGCTCAAAAAAGTCCCCGCACTTTTTTGAGCTGTTTTTATGAGTAAGAAAGGAAGATTTCCTTGGCCGATTACGACGTGGTCATTATCGGCGCCGGACCCGCCGGAATTTTCACGGCGCTGGAACTGGCCGATACCGGACAAAAAGTCTTAATCCTGGAAAAAGGACATGACATCGCCACGCGCGCGTCGCAAAACGCGGATCGCGCGACTCCGCTCGAAGAACGCCGTCGCAATATCGTTTGCGGCTGGGGCGGCGCCGGCGCGTTTTCCGACGGCAAGCTGACGCTGACGACGGAGTACGGCGGCAATTTGGATGACTTCATGAGCAAGGCCGCCTTGCAAAAAGAGATCGACCATGTCGATGCCGTATACAGTCAATACGGCGGGGCGGATCGCAAGGTCTACGGCGATGAGCACGCGGAAGCGATCGCGCAGCTGAAACGGCGCGCGGCCGCCGCCGATCTCGCGCTGATCCCGGCGCGCATTCGCCATCTCGGCACGGATGTCAACGTTGAAATTCTGAAGAACATGCGCGAAGCGCTCGCGGGTAAAATCGATATCCGTTGCGATACGGAAGTGACCGAACTCGTGTTTGAAGGCGGACGCGTGCAAGGCGTCAAGGTCGGCGACGAATATATCGGCACCAAGTACCTCGTCGCCGCGCCGGGGCGCGAAGGTTCGGAATGGTTCGTGACGCAGGCCAAACATTACGGTCTCGAACTTTCGAGCAACGCCGTCGATATCGGCGTGCGTGTCGAAACGCCCGCGGAAATCTTCCAACACATTACCGATATCGTTTACGAGTCGAAGTTGCTTTACTTCTCGCGCTCATTTGACGATCAGGTACGCACGTTTTGCATGAATCCGAACGGCTTTGTCGTCACGGAAAACAACGGCGGCCTGCTGACGGTGAACGGACACAGTTACGCGCACAAAAAGAGTCCCAACACGAACTTCGCGCTGCTCGTTTCAAAACGTTTCACGCAGCCGTTTAAAGAACCGATCGCGTACGGTAAATCGATCGCTCGTCTCGCCAATCTTTTGGGCGACGGCCCGATCGTGCAGCGCCTCGGCGATTTACGTGACGGACGTCGTTCGACGCCCGAACGGATTCGCCGCGGTCTGGTCCATCCGACGATGCCGTCGGCGACGCCCGGCGATCTCTCGCTGGTACTGCCGTATCGTCATCTGGTCGATATTATGGAAATGTTTGAAGCACTGGATGCCGTCGCGCCCGGAGCAAATTCGCGACACACGCTGTTATACGGCGTGGAAGCGAAATTCTATTCCTCGCGTCTGCAATTATCCGATCAATTGGAAACGACTATTCCCAACTTTTTCGCCGCCGGTGACGGAGCCGGTATCACCCGCGGTCTGATTCAGGCATCTGTCGCCGGCGTTATCGTGGGTCGTGAGATCCGCCGTCGGGAAACCGAAGCCAAAGGAGGCCATTCGCATGATTGAACGTTATACGAAACCCGAAATGGGTAAAATTTGGACGGAAGAACACGAATTCCGCCGCATGCTCGATGTCGAAATTTACGCTTGTGAAGCGCAAGCGGAGTTAGGCGTCATTCCGAAAGAAGCCGTGAAAACGATTCGTGAAAAAGCGGATTTCAAAGTGGAACGCATTCATGAAATCGAAGCGGAAATCAACCATGACATTATTTCCTTTTTAACTGCCGTCGGAGAATTCGTCGGCGAAGATTCGAAATACATCCACATGGGTCTCACCTCGACGGATGTCAAGGACACCGCGCTCTGCTCCATGCTCTGCGACGCGACCGATCTTTTAATCAAAGACCTGGAAGCGTTCCACGAAGTATTGCGCCGCCGCGCCGTGGAATTCAAATATACGGAAATGGTCGGCCGGACGCACGGCATTCACGCGGAACCGACCACATTCGGTCTGAAATTGCTCCTTTGGTACGATGAGACGGAACGCAATCTGCGTCGTCTGCGTACGGCGCGCGAAGAAATCGCCGTCGGTAAAATTTCCGGCGCGGTCGGAACCTACGCCAACGTCGATCCCTTCGTAGAAAAATACGTTTGCGAAAAATTGGGCCTCACGCCGTCTAAGATTTCGACGCAGGTGTTGCAGCGTGATCGCCATGCGGCCTACATCACGACGCTCGCCGTCATCGCCAGCTCCCTGGATAAATTCGCTACCGAAATCCGCAACCTGCAACGCACGGATATTCGTGAAGCGGAAGAATATTTCTCGCCGAAACAAAAAGGTTCATCGGCCATGCCGCACAAACGCAACCCGATCACCTGCGAACGCGTCAGCGGTCTCGCGCGCGTCATGCGCGGTTACAGTATTCCGGCGCTCGAAGACGTGGCGCTGTGGCATGAACGCGACATCTCGCACTCCTCGGTCGAACGCGTCATCTTGGCCGACGCGACGATCACGTTGGACTACATGCTGCAGATTTTCACGCGCGTCGTCGATAAACTGCTCGTCTATCCGGATACCATGCGCGCCAACCTGAACAAAACCGGCGGTCTCATCTACAGCCAGCGCGTGCTCTTGGCGCTTGTCGACAAAGGCGCGATGCGTGACGACGCGTACCGCTGGGTACAGCGCAACGCGATGAAACGTTGGCTGGAAGGGGAAGATTTCCTCGAAAACTTGTTGAAAGATGAAGATGTCCGTCGCTATTTAAATGAAGATGAAATTCGTGCCCGTTTCGATCCGCACGCCATGCTGACGCACGTGGACGAGGTCTTCGCACGCTTCGGCTTATAAGAGAAAGGATGTAACCTAATGACTACAGCAATGGTCATCGGCACCCAATGGGGTGACGAAGGAAAAGGTAAAATCGTCGACTACTTGGCGGCTCGCGCCGATGTCGTCGTACGTTCGCAAGGCGGCAATAACGCCGGTCACACGGTCGTCGTCGACGGCCAGGCGTTCGCGCTGCGTCTGCTGCCGAGCGGCATTATGTACCCGGGCAAAGCATGCGTCATCGGCACCGGTGTCGTCATCGACCCGAAAGGCCTGATCGCCGAACTCGATTCGATTATTGAAAAAGGAATCGACGTTTCCGCGCTTGAAATTTCCGATCGCGCCCACGTGGTTTTCCCGTACCACAACCGCATTGACGAAGCGGAAGAACGGCTCAAAGGCGAGAAGAAAATCGGCACGACGAAAAACGGTATCGGCCCCTGCTATGCCGATAAAGTCAACCGCATCGGCATCCGCATGGCCGATCTCATGGATCGCGATGTGTTCGCGGAAAAGTTGCGTTGGAATTTGGAATGGAAAAACCGCCTGTTCCGCGATTTCTACCATGTCGAAGAATTTGATTTCGATACGATGTTTGAAGAGTATTGCGGTTATGCCGACCGTTTGCGCCCCTACGTGCGTGACACGAATTACAGCGTGCATGACTACATCGGCGAAGGCAAAAGCGTGCTCTTTGAAGGCGCGCAAGCGACCATGCTCGACCTCGACCACGGCACCTATCCGTTCGTCACGAGCTCGCACCCGATCGCGGGCGGCGCTTGCATCGGCGCGGGCATCGGTCCGCACCGCATGGAAAATATTTTCGGCGTGGTGAAAGCGTACAGCACGCGCGTCGGCGCGGGTCCGTTCCCGACCGAACTCAACGACGCCACCGGCGATCATTTGCGCGAGCGCGCGCATGAATACGGCACCGTCACCGGTCGCCCCCGTCGCTGCGGCTGGCTCGACGCGGTCGGCGTGCGTTATGCCGCGATGCTGAACAGCTTGGACTACCTCGCGATCACGCGTTTGGATATCCTCGACGAACTCGAAACGATTAAAATCGGTAAAGCGTACCGCGATCCGAACGGTAACGAAGTCGCGCAGTATCCCGCCGACCTCAACCATCTCGAAACGCTCGAACCGGTCTATGAGGAAATGCCCGGTTGGCAGGAAGATATCACCGGTGTGCGCAAGTACGAAGACTTGCCGGAAAACTGTAAAAAATATCTGGAAAAAATTTCCGAACTCACCGGCGTAAAACTCGGCATCATTTCCGTCGGTCCGGATCGTGAACAGACGATTGACCTCGTCAACGTACTGTAAACGTATAAAAAAGAACGCGC
>NZ_JAHAHH010000126.1 GCF_018373335.1 Negativicoccus succinicivorans | reverse complement strand
AAAAAAATAATATATTTTTGACATATGAAAGTATTGAATATTGGTTTGCATGTGGATTGGGATTATTTGAAGGTGATTACTTAGCAAGCCTTTCGCAGCTGGGATACAAAAAAGGGAGTAGTGTAGCGCAATGGCTTCAAGAGAAGCAGTTTTCTGCTGAGGATGCTAAAAATGCGTGCTGTAGAATGGCCAGGGAGGAATATTACTTTTATAAAGACACTCCTGGGAAGAGGTGCTCGCCGAATAAACAGAATCTGGAGAAAAGACAAAGTACAGTTTGGATGTTGCTTGATTATATAAAAAAGTGTAATTAGTTGGGGCGTGAATAAAAACATTCGCGTGAGTGTTTTTTGATGTTTTAATATAAGACTATACAGTAATATACAATGCTACCTGTTATACTGGTAGCATAGAATTAATTCGATGGCAAAAAATATGTTTACTGGAGGGAATTAGTCGGAATCGGGAAGACGCTGCGGCGTCTTTTTTTATTGACGCAAAAGGGGGCGAAAAACGTGGCGAAACTGACAGTAAAACAGCAAAAATTCATTGATTACTATATCGCCACGGGGAACGCTACCGAGTCGGCGATTAAAGCGGGGTACAGTCAGCGGGCGGCGTATCAGACGGGAGCAGAGAACCTCAGAAAACCTCAGATTCAAAAGGCGATTAAAGAAAAGCTGGCGGAGCTTGAAAGTGAGCGGGTGGCTACGGCACAGGAAGTGTTGGAGGGCCTGACCGCGATTGCGCGCGGAGAAGTAAATGAGGAAACGGTGGCGATGGATCCGGACGGCACATGGAGTCGGACGATGAAATCCGTTTCGCTGAAAGACCGATTGCGCGCATGGGAACTTCTCGGTAAGCGGCACCAGCTGTTTACGGAAAACGTGAATTTGCAGTTGAAGCAAGTCCCGCAGATCGTGGAGGATATTCCCGATGAGTGAGGTGCGGTTAAGCGAATTAATCGGGCCTGCGTATTACGGAATGCACCACGCCATTCGACGCCATGACTATACGCATTATTGGCTTAAGGGCGGTCGCGGCAGTTTGAAGTCATCATTTGTATCGGTGGAAATTATCCTGGGCATGATGAAATCATCTGACCGGCACGCGATTTGCTTTCGTAAGATCAAGGACACTTTGTCGGAGTCGGTGTACGAGCAACTGTTATGGGCGATAGACATGCTGGGCGTTAGTGAGTATTGGCAAAAATCGGTATCGCCGATGCGCCTTACGTACAAACCGACGGGGCAGCGTATTTTGTTTCGCGGACTCGACTATGCTCGCAAACTTAAATCAATCAAGGCGCGGAACGGGTACTTCGCCTATGTCTGGTACGAAGAACTGGATGAGTTCCGCGACATGGACGAGATCGCGGTGGTGAATCAATCGGTGCTTCGCGGCGGGCGTGATTTTTGGGTGTTCTATTCGTTTAACCCGCCGAAGTCCAAGCAGTCATGGGTGAACTACGAAGCGACGGTAGAGCGAGCAGACAAAGCCGTACTGCATA
>NZ_JAHAHH010000016.1 GCF_018373335.1 Negativicoccus succinicivorans | reverse complement strand
TTTGATCTGAACGTCGTAAGCGCCGTTTTCCAGTTTCTTCACGTCGACATCATAGAAGTCGTCGCCGTATTTCTGATCCAGGTAATGTTCCACGGCGTCTTCCGCGCGTTCCGCCAAGTTAGCGGCGCTGTCGCCATGCGTATATTGTCCGAGAATCGCCGTGATCTGTTCACGATCGGCCGCGGCCATTTCCTTCGTGAAGTCCGTCAGCTGCAAAACGATACCGCCGTCAGCCAATACGGTCGACGCGGGCACTGCAGCCGGTTCCGTCGGAGCGGTCGCTACGGTCGGTTCCGCCGGTGCGGGTGCGGGAACTTGGGTGGCATCGTTGGTAACGTAAATATTCATATGGTAGTCGCTGACATCTTTGTCCGTATAAACAAAGTATTGACCTTCCCCATATTTTTCGTTCAAGAAGTTCTGAATATCAGCTACCGCCTGATCCACCGCGCCTTCACTGACGCCGCGTCCCAAGTAGGGTACCGCAATATCACCGGTATGCTGTTTATCTTCGACGGTCAGCGTCTTGCTCTGGTCACGGAGATAATACATGTCAACATCGTAATAGTTCATCGCCATGGCGCTTGTGCCGATGGCCGCCAATACGGTTAATGCTAACGCTGTCTTTCTCATCTTCCAGCCTCCTTTGGCAATGTCTGTCACTGTAATATACAATTTTCAGCTGATCGCAGGGACGATCAATGGTAAACAACGGACAGACTTCTGCTGTTCACATCAACACATTCTATACTTTTATTATACATTTTCGTTCCAAAATCGTCAAATATTCGCTTTAGTTGCGCTATTTTTGAGCCAAAATAAATTGAAAAATTTACGCGGACGAGTTTTCCGATATACGACGCGCCGGTCGGGATGCTCCCGGAATATAATCTTGACCGAGCGCATTGGCGTAAAAATGTTTTACTTTTTACCGAGGGACTCATTTATTTCCCAATGATATAAATCGTAAAATTTTGCACAAAAAAACAGCTCCTTGCGGAGCCGTTTTTTATTTGTTATTGCCGTTCTTTCGCAGCCTTTGTATTCAGACGATGCTTCAAGTAGTTACGTCCGACCATAACGCGATACTGAACCTTGCCGCTATCGGACGTGACGAATACGACTTCAAATACATGTTCGCCGTATTTTCGAGCCAGATATTTCGCCGCCGCTTCGCGAGCCTCTTTCGGCTGATAGCCTTCAAAATAGCCGCGCAACTCTTTCTGATCCTGCGCGCTCAGACGTTTCGTGCAGTCCACGAACATCCCGCGCGAATCGGGTTGCGACGGTACCATTTCCGCGTCGCGAGCGCCGTTAAAATAATTGGCATCGGCTTGCATGTACTGGCCCATGCGCACGCCGTACTCATTGTAGTAGGCGCGTCCGTCGGTGTAACCGTTCGGCGTTTCACCGGCTTGGCGCGGCTGTACGCCTTTCGCCGCCGGAATTACTTGTTTTTTTCGGAATTCTCCTGTTTTTTTTCCGGTGCTACCTGCGGCGGTACATTCGGATAAAGATCTTTGTTTTCCGCCATCTTGTCCGTCATCGGTCTGGCGTCCGGATCAAAGTAACGAGCGTCCGCCTGCATGTATTGGCCCATGCGTACGCCGTATTCATTGTAATACGCCTGACCGTCGGTATAGCCGTTGATGGTCTGACCCGGAGCATACGGTTGTACGCCTTTCGCCATCGGTTTTACTTCCGGTTTCGCTTCCTCTTTAGCGGTCCCGTCTTGTTTTTCTTCCGGCGCTACCTGCGGCGGTACGTTCGGATAAAGATACTCGTTTTCCGCCATCTTGTCCGTCATCGGTCGTGCGTCCGGATCAAAGTAACGAGCGTCCGCCTGCATGTATTGGCCCATGCGCACGCCGTGTTCATTGTAATACGCCTGACCGTCGGTATAACCGTTGACGGTTTGACCCGCGGCATACGGTTGTACGCCTTGTGCCGCCGGCGTAGCCGGTACCTGAGCATTGTCCGCGGCCAATACGCTGCCGCTGATTGCTGCCAATGCAGCCATTGCGAGTAATGTCTTTTTCATCTTGCTTCCTCCTTTGTACGTCTGTCACCGGAATAAAAATTCCTTTCGGCTGACCGCCAATGCAGTCTGTTTTCCAAGAACCGGACAGACCTTCTACTCTTTTCATTATACGTTTCGCATCAAAAAGCGTCAAATATGCGTGAAATTAAAAGTAAACAAATTATTCCGCCGGCCGCGTATAATCGGTTACTTTTCCGATCCTCCATCATCGCGGCCGCGGCTCATCACCACGCTCCTTTTTCGGTCGTAAAGACGCGTTTCACGCTTGGATGCAAAGCGCTCTTTTCGCCTGTCAAGCGCGGACAACTTGACGGACTTTTTATATTTTGTGATAATCTGAATTAACATCATGTGCGTATAGCAGGCGCGCGTCACCAATGTAGCGGAAAGAGGTCAGCATGAATCAGTTAGAAACAAAAATCCAAACCGAAGGGCGCATCATTGACAACCGCATCTTGAAAGTCGACAGCTTCATCAATCAGCAGCTCGATCCCGATATCTACCGGGAAATCGGCGTGCGCATGGCGGCGCAGTTCGCGCAAAGCCATGTCACCCGCATTTTGACGATCGAAGCCAGCGGCATCGCGGTGGCGCTCGCGACCGCGTACGAATTGCATTGTCCCGTCGTCTTCGCCAGAAAGCAAAAGCAAAGCGCGTTCAGCGATGAACTCTATGTGACGAAAATTCATTCGTATACTAAAAACACGGATTACCATGTGACCGTCTCCAAAGAATTTTTACCCGCCGGAGAATCGGTACTGATTGTCGATGATTTTCTCGCGCGCGGAGAAGCGAGCTTCGGTCTGGCGCGTTTGGTCGAAGCCTCCGGCTCCCAAGTCGCCGGCATCGGCATCGTCATCGAAAAAAGTTTCCAGCCGGGCGGCCGACTGCTGCGTGAGGCCGGTTACGATTTACATTCGCTCGTGAAAATTAAAGCCTTTACGAATAACCAAGTCGTTTTCGACAAGTAACGGCTACTCCGACAAAATATCGCTGTCGGCAGAATATAAATTTGGAATACACAGTTTTTTTGCGGGGAGGTTTCCATGACACGTGAACTTCGCGCGGAAATCGGCAATATCGCCACCCATGCGCTCGGTATCATCATGAGTGTCCTCGCGCTCGGCCTCGGCGTTTGGTCGCTTTGGCAATCCCACGCCGCGCCGCTTGCGCACGCCGCGCTTTGGATATACGGTCTGTGCGCGGTCGCGTTGTACACCGCCAGCACCGTGTACCACAGTTTATTCGCCGCGCCGTTGGCGCGCAAAGTGGCACGTCGCTTTGACCATGCCGCGATTTATCTGATGATCGCCGGCTCGTACACGCCTTTTTTGTGGATCGCGCTGCCCAACCGCGGCGGTTTCACCTGGAGTATTGTCATTTGGGGGATTGCCATCGTCGGAGTTATTTTCAAAGTCTTTTATGCGGGACGTTTCAAAACGATCTCCACGCTTTTATACCTGGCGATGGGCTGGCTCGCCGTCGTCATGTGGCCGGATCTGACCGCGTCTCTGCCGCCCGCCGCGATTCATTTACTGCTCGCCGGCGGCGTCGTCTATACGGTGGGAAGTATTTTTTATCTCTGGCAAAAACTTCCTTACCAGCACGTCATCTGGCATGTTTGCGTGTTGGCGGGAAGTATCTTGCAGTGGCTCGCCATTCAATTGTATGTACTACCTTTGGGAGGACTGCTTTGAGCGACGAACAGTTTATGCGCCAAGCGCTGGCGCTAGCGGATCGCGCCGCCTCCGTGGGGGAAATTCCCATCGGCGCGATTGTCGTGTGTGACGGCAAGGTGGTCGGCAGCGGTTACAATTTGCGCGAATCCATTCCCGACGCCACCGCGCACGCGGAAATGATCGCGTTGCAGGAAGCTTGCAAAAACTTGCAGCGCTGGCGGCTTTCCGACTGCACGCTCTACGTCACGATTGAACCTTGCCCCATGTGCGCGGGCGCGATCGTCAACAGCCGCATCAAGCGGCTTGTCTACGGCGCCGCCGACAGCAAAGCGGGCGGCGTCGAAAGTATTTTTCGCATCGCGGATCATGACGCGCTTAACCACCAAGTCGAAATCCGCGCCGGCGTGTTGGAAGACGAGTGCCGGCAAAAAATGAAAGATTTCTTCCGCGCCCGCCGCGCCGCCAAAAGCGCTGACGAGAAATAAAAAACGGCCGCATTACGCTGCCATGAAAACAAAATTGACTTCATTCTTACCGTTATGGTAAAATATTTTTATCGTTTGGTGCAGATGCGCTGAACGATAGGGAGAGGTGTCCGAGCTGGCCGAAGGAGCCTGACTCGAAATCAGGTAGGCGGCAACCCCGTCTCGTGGGTTCAAATCCCACCCTCTCCGCCACGAAGATACGCGCGACGATGTCGCGCTTTTTTATTTATAAAAATGCGTGTACACAAAAACGCACGGCCGCGGCCGCGCGTTTTTCAGGGGGTACTGCTGAGCAAATTATAATCCCCTTCCTTTAGGGCAAAAAGTCTTTTAACTTGTTCAAAGTTTCGTTGTTACCGAGTGCGGCACCAAGTTGCTGTCCCGATGTTATAACCATTTGCGTCATTTCCTGCGTCTGTTCTTCCGTGAGCGGCGCGCCGGTTACTTTCGCGCCGACCGTTTCGACCAGGGAACGAACTTCCGCTTCGTAATCCGACTGATTGATTTCGCCGGCTTTAAAACGACGATACAAGTCCTGTACTTTTTCCATATCGATTTGATCGGTCAGTTGACGCAACATTTCCATTTTCTCCATACGCCTCACTCCTTTGTAGAACGGCCGCCCCGTTGCCGCGTTCGGGCGACAGATAATACAGATCACGCGGCTTCACCTGTATTATATCACCGGTAGCCGGCTCGAAACGGAACTTGCCGTTTCATACGGGTAAGGTTACAATAAAGAAAAAGCAAATTTTTACAGCCAAAAGGAGATAATATGCTTCATTTTTCAAAATGGACCGGCGTAGTGTTGGCGGCTCTGCTTTGGGTCGGCGCAAGCGCGCAGGCGATGAATGAGCCCTGGCAGGGAAATCCCGAATATCCGTTCATTGTGGCTCATGATAATGTGGTCGTTTATCAGGACAACGCGTCACTGAAGTTCCTGCAATTTACGCCGGAAGGCGTGATGTGGCGCATTGATCTGGTGACGGTTTTGCCGGCCGCCGATCCGAACTCGATTGCGCGCGTCGATCGGATTTGGTATCGCAAAATAAATGATGAGCCGCTGGATCGAGTCTACGTCAAACTCAAAGAGAATGCCCCTTGGGGTCTGCTTGATCTCACGAATACCGGCGCTTATAATTTGTTGTTGCGCGAAGGTTTCCTTGCCAGCTGGAATTTGGTGTACGGCTATCCGTATCCGATTCCGCGCGCCGTGTTTGACAATAAATAAATCGGGATACGAAATAAAAAAGCACCTCGCGCGAGGTGCTTTTTTATTTCGTGTTTTATGATTATTTGTCTGCCGGTGCCAAGGCCCGCCAAATGTCTTCGATGACTTGCGCCGGTGCATAGGTCGTACCGTCTTCGACCACAATGTGATCGACGGTCGAGGTTTCACCGTTCACCATAAATTGCGCCTGTTCGGCCGCCGGATGCAAGACGATTTCCACGACCTTGGCGTCGCGCGTAACACTGATGGTGCGCGTTTCATCGTTCCAGCCGATATCGGCGCCCGCTTTCGTCAATGCGTCGCGCAAGGCATACACTTGCGTACCGTCAGAGAGCGTTTTCGCCGTGCCGAGATCGATTTTGTCTACGTCCGCTTTGGCCGTGTCCGCGGAGTCGGCCGGCGTCTTCATCGTGACTCTGCCGAAAATCCAAACCTTTTCCGGATTCGTCTGCGGAGGAAGGCTCAACGTCGCTGTCGTGTAGAGAGCAAGCAAAGGATTTCCCAATACATACTTGGTCGGGACCGCCTGCCCCGTAAGATCGGTCACTTTGTCCGGCACGCTGAGGAGCACCAGACGTTCATGAGCGCCGCTGCCGTTTTTCGCAAAATAATCCAATTCGACAGCGTACTTGCTGTCCGGATGAGTAACCAGCAAGGCCGGTTTCTCGGCCGCCTCTTTTTTATCCGCAGCCCGCGTGAAAAATTGGATATCGTCCCCCTTTTTCCACGCGACTTTATCGGCCGCGACAAATTCCCCCGTCGCGGCATCCATGACGCGAATGCCTTGCGTCGGAACTTGCTCTTTTTCCTTTTCACCTTGCACCGTCAGCACGCCGCCGTCTTTCACTTCAACGATCTGCGCGCGCTGCATCATATAGCCGAGGGCTTGCGCCTGTGATACCGCCGGCATGGCGAACGCCACCAGCAAGGCCATAACTAACCAACCGATTCGTTTCATAGTATCCTCCTTTTGCGATTTTTCGCTTTATGTTATCGTACCATACCCGTTTCATAAAGCGCTTAGGAAGACGTTAAAAATACTTCTCAGACGCGTGTCGCCGCGGCGGCGTGTTTTTGCATTTTGCCGCGATCGCGGATCAGCGCCTGCGTCAACTCCGGCAAAGCGCGGCGCACGGCGGGATACAAAACCGCCAGCAGAATAAATGTCGCCGGCGCGCACAAGATGCTGGCAATGAATACGTTACCGGCGGAACCGACTGCCATCGGGAACGGATAGCCCAGCACAAAATATTTGAAGGTCGAGCGAATCAACGGCTCGACAAATGCGAAAATCGTGAACGCCACCGCCGAAACCGTCAGCGCCATCCATTTCGTTTCGCCGTAGCGCGCCCGCCACCAGTCCGCGCCCGCACCGGCCAAGTATCCGAGCAACGCGAACGACAAAAATGTCGGCAACGCGCTCGTTACGTAACCCGCCAACAGATCCGCCATCGTCAGTCCGACCGCGCCGGCGAGCGCGCCGTACCAACGACCGGTGAGCAACGCGCCGATCAAAATAAAGGTATAGCCGAAATAGACTTTACCGGTCAGGCCGAAGGCCATCGGCACCTCAATGCGCAGGTACACGAAACAAATCAATGCGGCGGCCGCCATCAGCGCCGCCACCGTCATACGTCGATGCATACAAACTACCCCTTTTCGTAAAAGTTTACCGTTTCTTTACTTAACTATAAAGGGCAAACTGACCGCCGACAAGGACAGACCGCACGCGCTTTTCATGACAGATTTATTTACCGGCACCTTTTACCGCAAGCAAACGAAATGAACCAATAAAAAAAGACCGCCGCAGCGGTCTTTTTTTATTTTTATTCTTCTTTTTCTGCCGTGTACGCGTCGATGATTTCCTGCGCTTCTTGGAAAGGCACCTGTTCGTACTGATAAAATTCCATGTTGAATGTGCCGCGACCCTGCGTTTGCGAACGCAGTTCCGTCACGTAAGAGAACATTTTGCCCAACGCGACCTGCGCGCGCACCACGGATTCGCCTTCGCGTTCGCCCGGTTCCATGCCGAGGATCCGGCCGCCCTTCGCGGAAAGATCGCCGACGATCGCGCCCATGTATTCATCGGGCACGAATACGTTCACATTGTACACCGGCTGCAACAATACCGGTTGCGCCTGCGGAATAATTTTGCGCAGCGCCAGCGAGGCCGCCACTTTGAACGCCATTTCCGACGAGTCGACCGAGTGGTACGAGCCGTCGTAGAGAGTGACGCGCACGCCGATCATCGGATAGCCCGCGATCATGCCTTTGGCCAAAGTTTCCCGCGCGCCTTTTTCGACCGCCGGAATATATTGACGAGGTACGGCGCCGCCGAAAATGTCATCGACGAATTCAAAATCTTCCGTCGTCGGTTCGACGCGCAGGAAGACGTGACCGTATTGGCCATGACCGCCGCTTTGTTTCTTGTGCTTGCCTTCGCCTTCCGCCTTGCCCAGGATCGTTTCCCGATACGGTACTTTCGGCTCGACGACGCGCGCTTTAGTGCCGTACTTGCGTTCGAGTTTGCCGAGATTATGCTGCAGGTGAATTTCACCCATTGAATAAACCAAAGTCTGCCGCGTTTCCGGATCTTTTTGCGTGACAAAAGTCGGATCTTCTTCCGCCAAGCGGAGCAAACCGGCGGCGAGTTTTTCTTCATCGCCTTTGCTTTCCGGTTCGACCGCTACTATGTACAGCGATTTCGGGAAGCGCACCGGTTCATACACGACCGGGAAGCCCGCGTCGGAGAAGGTGTCGCCCGTTTTCGCTTCGAGTTTGGGGATCGCGATGATGTCGCCCGCCGTCGCCTGCGCTAACGGAATCTGCTGTTTGCCGACGGTCATGTACATCTTCGTAAAACGTTCCGTCAAGTCCTGCGTCTGGTTGATCAGCTTGTCGCCTTCACGCAAGGTGCCCGAGATAATCCGAATATAGGATAATTTACCGGCAAACGGATCGATGACGGTCTTGAAGACAAACGCGCTGAACGGATTGTCCGCGTGCACCGTGACGCTCGTTTCCGTCTTGGGATTCGTGCCTTCCATCGTGCGCGCGGAAGCGTCCGGCATGTAGCGAATAATGCGATCCAGCATTTTATCCAAGCCGATCTTCGCCAGCGCCGAGCCGATCATGACCGGCACAACGCGACCGCTCTTCATGCCTTCGCGCAAACCGAGGCGAATTTCTTCGACGGTCAGTTCGCCGCCATCCAAATATTTTTCCAGCAGGATGTCGTCGCCTTCCGCGGCCGCTTCAATCGCCATGTCGCGTACTTCCGACGCGCGCTCCCGCCATTCTTCCGGAATGTCGATTTCCGTTTCCTGACCGTTTTCCCAAACGGTCGCTTTCATTTTCACGATATCGATGATGCCGTGGAAATCTTTACCCTCACCTAACGGCAAGTGCAACGGCATGACGGTTTTACCGAAACGTTCGCGCATTTCGGCAAGCGTCTTGTCATAATTCGCCTGTTCGGCGTCCATTTTATTGATGAAAATCATCCGCGGCAGCGCCAGTTCGTCACCGTAATCCCACGCGCGCTGCGTGTCCACTTCCACGCCCGATTCGGCGGAAACGATGATGAGGATGCCGTCGCAGGCGCGTAACGCCGCCCGCACTTCGCCGGAAAATTCACCGTAGCCCGGCGTATCGATGAAGTTCAGCTTGTAGCCTTTCCATTCACAGGGCGCGAGACCCAATTGAATCGTGACATTGCGCTTGATTTCTTCCGGCTCAAAATCGAGAACATGCTTATTATCGGCGCCTGTGCCGATACTTTCAATCGCTCCGGTCGTCGCGAGCAAATTTTCGACCACGGCTGTTTTACCTGCCCCGTCGTGCGACAGGACCGCCACATTACGAATCTGAGAACCTGCATAATCTTTCACGATACCGCCTCCTCAAAGCATTTGTTAGTGACTGTTTTCGCCGCCCGCCGCGCTTTTCCTTTATTTCTTAGAAAAAGTCGCCGTAACGGTTTTTATAATGTTCGCTCATTTCGCGATCATTGCGATAGGTACGAAATGTCTGCTCCTCCGCATCCCGGTAGCGAATGCGGTACAGCGTCTCGGGTGCAAATCCGTCCACGCGCAAGCGATACATCTTATCTTCGCCCGGCACCGGCAACGGCGCGGAAATAATTTTCACGTTATCGCTGATGTGGAAATTCCGCTGCGCGAGCGCGACGGCGTCCGGCTGCGTCATTTCCTCGGGAAGCGGTTTCGCCATGCGGACCTCGACCGTCATGAAGTCGACCGCCATGACCCAACGGATCTGATTGTCCGCCTGCACCGCAGTCGCTTCAGCAGACGGCGTCGCGACCGTCTCCGGCGCGACTACGACCACCGGCGCGTAGGTCTCGGCGCTTTGCGGCGGCAACGGCGGCAACGGCGGCAAAAGTTTATGATGGCTCGGTCCCGCCTGCGCAAACGCGGCGGTCGCGGCAAAGATCAATCCCAATGTTAAAACGGGTAATTTTCGCATCGATCATTCCTCCTTTTCTGTATTATACCAAAGACATGAAAACGTCGCTTTTTCACGCCTTATCCGGCGCTATGCCCCCATTACAAACAGAATCTCGGAGCACTTGCGAGCAATAAAAAACGCACCGCAGTGCGTTTTTATTTATTCTTGCGGACGAAGGCCGCGGAACAAGCGCAGAACGATCGCAATTACCATCGCGACAACCGTCGCCAGCGCCATCCCTTTCAAATGGAACGGGCCGAAGTCCAACACCGCGCCGGAAAGGCCGGTGATGAGCGTGACCGCGGTTAGAATCAGATTTTCCGGTTGCGTATAATCCACTTTCTGTTCAATCAGCATGCGCAAACCGGTGGTGGCGATGATACCGAAGAGAAGGATGCAGACGCCGCCCATGACCGGGGTCGGGATGCCGTGAATGACCGCGGAAATTTTACCGATGAAAGAGCAGAGAATGGCGATGATGGCCGCGCCGCGAATGACCCACACGCTGTAGACGCGCGTGATCGCCATGACGCCGATGTTTTCACCGTACGTCGTATTCGGCGTCGCCCCTACGATACCGGAGAGAATATTCGCGAGACCGTCGCCCAAAAGCGAGCGCGACAGTCCCGGATCCGTCATCAAATCGCGGCCGACGACATGACTCGTCACCACAAGGTGTCCGATGTGTTCGGCGAAAACGACAAAGACTGCGGGCAAAATAATGATAATGGCCTGCCAGTTCCATTCCGGCATGTACAACGTCGGCACGGCAAACCACGGCGCCGCCGCAATCGCGTCGATATCAACGATGCCGAGGAAGAGCGAGAGGATATACCCCGCGACTACGCCCAACAGCACGGGAATGACGCCCAAAAAACCGCGACCGAATAAAGATACCAAAATGGTCACGACCAAAGTGAAAATCGAAACGATCACGGCCAGTTGCGGATCCACCCCCGGAATGGGGTCGCCGACCAGTCCCGCCATATTCATCGCGCTCGGCGCCAATTCCAAACCGATGATCGCGACGATAGCGCCCATCGCCGCCGGCGGGAACAAGGTATCAATCCAGCCGACGCCGACCTTTTTCACTAAAAAGGACAGCAAGACGAAACACAGACCGAAAACGATGAAGCCACTCTGCGCGGCGCCGTAACCGAGCCCCATGGAAACGATCAGGGTGACCGGCGAGATAAACGCAAAACTCGAACCGAGGTACGCGGGTAAGCGCCCCTTACAGATCGCCATGTACAAAAGCGTGCCGATGCCGTTCATCAAAAGCGCAATCGACGGATCGACCTTCAGTAAAAACGGTACGAGCACCGTCGCGCCGAACATGGCGAACAAGTGCTGAATACTCAGGGGCAAGGTTTCCCAAAGCGGTAATTTCTCGTCTACGTCCACATATTTTTTCATTGGTCTCCCCGTTTCATGAAAAAAGCTCTCTGTGCACAGAGAGCTTCGGATGTTACGCCGGACCTGCTCCGACTCACAGGACTGCATAATATGTACTACGCATAAGTATAGCAAGTTTTAAAACGCTTGCCAATATATTTCAGCGCGGCGGCTGCCAGCGCCGATTCGGCGGAATCCCTTCCGAAAGCGCGCGGACTTTGGCCCAATGCGCTTCCCGTTCTTCCAGCTCGCGGGTTTTGCGTTCCACGCCCAAAATCATGCCGACGGAAATCAAATTCACGACCATCGCGGAACCGCCGTAACTGATGAACGGCAACGGCACACCCGTGACGGGCAATACGCCGAGCGTCATCGCGGTATTGTACAAGCCCTGCCCGACCAGCAGCGTCACCAGTCCGTAGACCAAGTACGCGCCGTATTGATCGCGCGCGCGACCGGCGATTTTAAAACCGGTGAATAAAAGCGCGAGAAAGGCGAGTGGAACAAGTACCGCCAGCCAAAAACCGACTTCCTGCGCAAAGACGGCATACGCGAAGTCCGTGTGTTGTTCGGGCAGGTACGCGAACTTACTCAAGCCTCGCCCTAAACCTTGTCCCAAAAAACCGCCGGAACCGACGGCAATGATGCTTTGCACGACCTGGTACCCGAGATCGCGCGCGTAACTGAACGGATCATACCAGGCGATAAGACGTTGCATGCGGTACGGTGCGAACTTAACGCCCCCGGCGAAGAAGATCGCCGCCGCGATCAACGTGCCGACAATTTCCAGCGTCGGTATGCCCGCCAAAAAATACAGCAAAAGCGGCACGCCCAAGACCAAAATCACGGTGCCGAAGTCCGGCTGGAAAAAAATAAAGATACCGAAGATCAACGGACAAAGCAGCGGCTTCCATTCCGCATAACACTCCTGCACTCGCTCCCACAGCCCTTTGCCGGCGGGCACAAAGACGCCCCCCAACGACTGCCAAAGACGAACCGGTTCGCCGCGCTCGACACGCAGAGCAAGACCGGAGGCGGCGCACATAATGCCGACAAGTTTCGCCACTTCGGACGGTTGAAACGTAAATCCGCCCAAAGTAATCCAACGACGCGCGCCGTTGACGGTCAGCCCCGCCACATGCACGAGGAGCAACATCAGCACCGTGATCCCGAACCATAGCGTCATGCTCTTGCGCAGGTTCTGATAATTAAACCGGTAAACCAAAGCGCCGCAAATCGCGCCGATCACTAAAAACAGCACATGACGAGACAGATCGGAGGTGACCCCCGAGGCACTGCGCAAATTCATATAAAAGGTCGAGCTGAAAACATTCACCGTGCCCACGACCAGTAAAAACAGCACCGCGACGAAAAACCAGTCGCCGTAACCGAATTTGCGCAGATGAATTCGATGTCCGAGCGCGCTCCAAAAGCGCCGCCGACTTTGCTTACGCCTTCTCTTCGTCATGGCCTTTCCTCTCCGGCGCTACAGCTACCAGACGGTAAATCGGTTGCCCTTTGGCGGAAAATTTCTGTTCGTATTCCGTGCGCACATTGTCCGCCGGCTCGTTTTGATGCAAATCGTCCGTCACATCGCGCAGCGTCCAACCGAGCGCTTGAAACTCTTCGATGGAAAAGTAAAATAAATCGTGATTGTCCGTCTTGAAATGAATTTCTCCCTGAGGCGCCAAGAGCGTCGCGTATTTTTCAAGAAAGCCGCGGTGGGTAAGCCGACGTTTGGCGTGCCGCGCTTTCGGCCACGGATCACAAAAATTAAGATAAAAGCGATCGACTTCGCCCGGCGCGAACACGTCTAACAGTTCGCTGATATCACCTTCGACCAGGCGCACATTGGCAAGCTCCGCCGCCGCTACCTTCTGTCCGGCATAGTATAGTACGCCGCGCTGCAACTCGATACCGATGATGTTCACATCTTCGTGCTGCGCCGCCAAGCCGGCAATAAATTGCCCTTTGCCGGTGCCGAGCTCGACCCACAGCGGACGTTCACCGCGCGCGAAAATCTCCCGCCAGCGCCCGCGACAATTTTCCGGCCAGCCGATCGACAAAAAATCGGCGTACTCGAGAATCGCTTCATCGATCCAGGGTTTTCTTCGTAAACGCATGTTGACTCCTTTCGCTAGTCCTCCTGCGGCGCCGCCGCAAGTTGGTACTGCGTTCGCGACGGCCGTTGGTGCGTCGCGATGATAAATTCTTTATGAAAGCGGACCTGCCATTGCGCCGCCAAATTCTCTTCCCGTAAATAGTCCGCGACCGCCGGATGCACCTGCACCAGTACGCGATCAGCCAATCCCCGCTCTGCTTTTTGCCGCAGCTCTTCGGTGATTTGTTCCACGATCGCGGCGGCCGTCATCACGTACCCCGTACCCGCGCATTCCGGACAGCGCATATAGCGACTTTCCTGCAGCGTGGGCCCGGTCTTGTGACGCGTCATCTCGACCAGTCCGAGCGCCGTCATTTCCACGACCGTCGTGCGTACGCGATCTTCTTTGACCGCCGCGCGCAACTCTGTCAGCACGAGTTCGCGATCTTCTTTACGATGCATATCAATAAAATCGACGATGATAATGCCGCCGATATTGCGCAAGCGAATTTGTCGCGCCACTTCCTGCGCCGCGGCGAGATTGACGCGCAACGCCAAATCGTCTCGCCCGTGACCGCTCCGAAATGTCCCGGAATTGACATCGATCGCGGTCAGCGCTTCGGTCGGATCGATCACGATGTACGCGCCGCCCGCCACCTCCACGCGGCGTTCGAGCAGCGGCGCGATCGCGTCCTGAATACCGTGCTGCGCCAGCAAATCGTTCGCCGCGACATAGGACACTTCCACTTGCGGCTGTTCGGAAACCAAATCGACAAGCCGCTCATACGCGGCGCAATCGTTCGTAATAATCTGTTCAGTCGACGGCGTCACGTAATCGCGCGCGGCGCGCAACACAATATCCGCCTCCCGATAAAGACATGTCGGCGCGAAGGCGATTTTCGCCCGCCGCCGAATGCTTTCCCAGGTGCGCCGCAGGAACGTGAGGTCATGCGTTAATTCCGCCGCATCCACACCTTGTGCTGCCGTCCGCAGAATAAACCCGCACGCCTCGTCTCCCGAGCCTAATTGGGCGCCGACGAGTCCGCGCAAGCGCTCCCGTTCCGCCGCCTCCTGTATTTGTTTGGACACGCCGACGTAACGGCCCTTGGTTAAAAGTACCGCATACCGTCCCGCCAGCGAGGGTTTGGTCGTGAGCATCGGTCCTTTCGTGCCGCGCGCTTCTTTCGTCACTTGCACGAGCACGCGCGCGCCAACGCTGATTTTATGTCCTTCAAGATCGCGCGATTTGCCGCCGAGAAGCGGCAAGTAACCGTTTTCGCCGGTGCCGATATCGACAAACGCCGCATCAAGCGCCGCGACCACATTTTTGACGACTCCTTTATAAATACGATGCAGCAGTGCTTCTCCGTCGGTCGGTTGAATCACCAAGTCCGTCAGAGTATTTTCCTGCGTCACCGCGATAATCGTCTCCCGCGGAGTCGCATTCACCAGTAATCGGCTCATAATTTTTCCTGCGCCGCCGCATCGAGCGGCAAAATATACGTGCCGTCTTCGTTACGGCGCGCCACCTCCACACGCGACACCAGGCACTGTCCCGCGGCAACGGGCAAGGCGAAGTCAGTCGCCAAGATCTCCCAGAGTTCCGTCGGTTTGATACTGCCGGCAAGCGTGCGCCAAAAGCCGACCGTAATGGTCACGAAGTCGTCTTCGATCCGGCCGCGCAACGGTTCGGGCACAATGTTGCGCACATCGAGTTGGCGCGTTTTCTTCGGCGTGACTTTCGTATAGGGAATCGTCGTCGCCTTGTTAAAGCGCGTCAAAACGTCCTGCAACTGCGCGTCGGTAAACGCCGCCGTGAGCGGACCGGTCACCCTGTACTGCTCATAATTAATTAACGCCATCAGTTTCGGCGCGCGCTGTTCGATATACTCTCCCGCCGTCAACCGCACGCCCGGCGGCAACGCGGCCGTAAGCGCGCGCGCCGCGTCTTCATACGGCACGTCTTCGCTCAATTCAACATCCATGTACAACGGATCGGCCGTCACGCCGACCGCGAGCGCCGAATCGTAGCTGACTTTCATATGCGCATGGAAGCCTTCCGAATACGCGATCGGCAGATCGGAGCGGCGCAACGCGCGTTCCATCGAGCGCATGAAATCAAGATGCCCTAAAAAACGCAAAGGCTCATCTTTCGCGATAGATAAACGTAGTCTTGGCACGATTTCCCTCCATTCCGTCGAGTACGCTGACGCCGAGCTGCGGGCAGACGCCGCAACCCGCGCAGGAGAGGCGACGGCAATCGTGTGTCAGCGCGGCGTTCACGCCCTGTCGCCATTCGCGGTGCAGAAAATCTTTCGTCACGCCGCAATCGATATGATCCCAGGGCAACGGTTCATTGAAATCGCGCTGCCGCTCCGCATAGTAGCGAGGATAATACCGGTCTCCTGAAACGCCTTGTCCCAGTATTCCGGTTTGAACCAATCCGTCCAGCCGTCGAACTTCGCGCCTTGCTTCCACGCGGCGTAAATGACTTGCGCGACGCGCCGATCACCGCGCGCCAAGACCGCTTCCAGCAAACTGGTCGGCGCATCGTGGTAGCGGTAGTGAATATTACGGCTTTTGATTTGACTTTTCAAATACAGTTGCCGCCGTTCAATTTCCGTTTTCGGAATTTGCCCGAACCACTGGAACGGCGTGAACGGCTTCGGCACGAAACTCGATACGCTGATCGTCACATGCGCGTTCATGCGGCCCGTGATCGATCGATACAAGTCACTCACGCGGTAACCGAGTTCGGCGATGCCCGCCAAATCTTCATCGGTTTCCGTCGGCAAGCCCAGCATGAAGTAGAGCTTCACGCGATTCCAACCGGACGTAAACGCGTTGGTGCAGGCTTGCATTAAATCTTCTTCCGTCACGCCTTTATTGATCACATCGCGCAAGCGCTGCGTGCCCGCCTCCGGAGCGAGCGTTAAACCGCTTTTGCGCACCTGCTGCACTTTTTTCGCGATATCGACGGAAAAACTGTCGATGCGCAGTGACGGCAAGCTGATGCTCACGCCGCGATCGGCAAACTCCGCAAACAACGCGTCAACCAGCGAGGCGAGCTGCGAATAGTCGGCCGATGAAAGCGACATCAGCGAAATTTCATCATAGCCGCTGTTTTTAATCAGTTCGCGCGCGATCGCAAGCAGCTGTTCCTGCGTTTTTTCCCGCACCGGACGATAAATCATGCCCGCCTGACAGAACCGACAACCGCGCGTGCAGCCGCGAAACAGTTCGAGCACAGCGCGATCATGCACGGACTCGATATGCGGCAAAATCGGGTGCAAGGGCACGGGCAGCGCGTCCACATTTTCAACCACGCGTTTTCGCACCTTCGCCGGCGCCGCCGTCGTGTTCGGCACGAGCCGCGCGAAATTCCCCGCGCGATCGTAATGCGCATCATAAAACGCGGGCACATAGTTGCCCGGAATTTGCGCCATGCGTTCCAAAAGGCCGCGCCGTCCGTCGGGACAACCCGCCGCTTTCCATGCTTTGACGGCATCGACCAGTTCAACTATCGACTCTTCCGATTCACCGACAAAAAAGACATCGATAAACGGCGCGAGCGGCTCCGGATTATAAACGCAGGGGCCGCCCGCAATCACGAGCGGCATATCGTCCGTACGCTCTTCACTCCAAATCGGCAATCCCGCCAAATCGAGCATATTCAACACATTCGTGCAGGACATTTCGTACTGTAAGGTAA
>NZ_JAHAHH010000125.1 GCF_018373335.1 Negativicoccus succinicivorans | reverse complement strand
TATCCGTGGCATACTCTACCGCGCTGAGGCTTTCCGTATCGTCACGGTGATGAATCAGATAGCGCCTGATATACCAGCGAGCCTTTCGTAAGTCCTCTAATTCGGTATCTTTAGATTTTTTACCGGCTCGTGAAATATACTTAATGGCATTGCCCAGATGATAACCAAGCCGCCACGATTCAATCGCCTCAATCGTTTCAAATTTCCCGTCCGTGTAATGCGCCGGGTGATTAATGATGTCGTTATTCATTTTTCACTTTCCTTTTCGTCTGTCCTGATTAGTTCCCGACACCCAACGAAAGCAAGTGCCGCAAGAATGACTACAAGCATTATTACATTCACGGCTTACTCCTCCCGTCGCTGTTCTTCCAATCGATGCATTTCCAAAAAAAGCGTTACCACGTCTTTGTCAATTAAAATTTCGACTAATTCATTTAGAATGTGCCTAGGGTTACCGTATCTTTCCATCCGCCAACAGTGAACGGCATGCATAATATCTTTTGCAAAATCTTCCTGAATATTACGCTTGCCATATCCATAAGCCTCTTTATTTTCTTGCATGTCAACATAAAAGTCGGTAATGTATTGTATTTCGTCTACCAATGTTTTGCCTTTATTTTTGGTCATGTTTGATCACTCCCGTCACTTATATTTCAAGATTTTGTCGGCGAACCGACTGAGAATATCCGCCGCGTGCTCAACGTTAGCAGGAGTCACGTACGACGCCGCAAGCATTTCATAAGACGTCCGTTTATTCGGCACGATCGTTACCACTAAAAATGCAGACAAAAAAGCTATAATGGCACGCTTACAAAGGCGATTCTCTGAATTAAAGTCCCAGCCCAGTCCAGTCAAAAGCAAAAATAAAAGGGCTGTGGCAGACGCTACGCAAACGAAAGTAGCAGCGCCACTTATTGAATTTAAGATATCAATCGCATAAATCAACCAAGGCGATATAATTGGCTCTGTCATACTAGTTGCCATCACTGTTTTCACCCTTCCATTCTCTAAACATTTCAAACCAATCAGACACACTCATAGTGATCAGCCATTCACAGTTATTTTTGCGATGCGCAACAATTGGCACGCGTCCGCTCTTCTGTGAATCGCGCCGCGCTTGCGCCATTGCGTCCTCAATGTTCAACCGCTCTACTCGTTTGACCTCCACATGCACGCCTGGAAGACCGACAACGTCGGCCGCTTCCCCCGTGTTTCCGCAGTATTGCGCCGTCCGGCGCACTTCCCAGCCGTTGGCGCGGCAAAGTCTTGCAAATTCCAACTCGCCGCGCTTGCCTTTTTGTTTTCCGTTCGTCATTTAGACGCCGCTTCTTCCATAGATTCTCGTATTTGTTTCATCTCAAATGATCCGATTTCCGGATCAGCATAAGACGCTGCGTCAAGGCCTTTTACAAGCCCGATGCGAATTGCGTCCATTTGCAGGTCACTGAATTTAGGATCGGCGTAAATACTCACGTCAACGCCGCTTTCAAGTCCTTCGCGGATTTGCCACATTTGCTTCCATTTGAACTT
>NZ_JAHAHH010000015.1 GCF_018373335.1 Negativicoccus succinicivorans | reverse complement strand
TGTAAAATCTCCGCATCCGTCAGCGCCTCCGCCGCCTGTGTCGTCACGCCGACGCTTCCCGCCAATACCGCCGCGCCGACAAGGCTCGCCAACAGTCGTTCCCGTCTGATCCGTTTCATTTTGCCATCACCTCATACGTTAAAAATATAGTTACTATTCTTAATCTGCATCATATATCCTCACCCGACAAATTGCAACCCCCTGCGTTCGGTATGACGGCTTCGCGCGGTAATACAAAAATGCCCTTGCTTCGGCAAGGGCATTCGTATAACCGTATTTGTTATTCTTCTTCCTGTCCGATTCCCATCACGACATAACCGACCGCTTTGGCGGCGACCAAGAGAGCATCTTCGTCGATGTCGAATTTCGGGTTGTGATTGTAGACCGGTTTGTCGACGCCTTTCGGAGTCGCCGAGATGAAGAAGTAGCAACCGGGGCAGATTTTCGTGTAATACGAGAAGTCTTCCGACGGTGCTTGCGCCGGAAATTCTTTCACGTCGGTGATCCGTTCGTCTTTATCCCGTGCCGCTTCCAGTATCTTCACGACCCGTTCCGTTAATTCGGGATCGTTGTAGAGCGGCGGATAATCATTGTAATAGGTGAAGTCGCATTTCACACCGAAACCGACTTCCAATCCTTTCACCAAGTTGGTCAGTTCGCGTTCCACGATTTCTTGTGCGCCGGTCGACATGCAGCGGATGTCGCCTTCGAGTTCGACCGATTCCTTGATGATGTTGAACTGTCCTTTGCCGTCAAACGAACCGATGGTAATGACACCGACGTCAAACGGACTCAAGCGACGGCTGATGACGGTCTGCGCCTGCGTGACGAAGTACGATCCGGCCACGATGGCGTCATTGGCCAAATGCGGCGAGGAGCCGTGACCGCCCACTCCCGTGATTTTGAGTTTCATGTAGGAACGACCGGTAAAGGTGAATTCTTTGCGCCAGCCGACACCGCCCGCCGGTCCTGTCGGCAGGAAGTGAATGGCAAAGACATAATCCAGATCATCGAGTACGCCGGACGCGACGATGTCTTTTGCCCCGCCGGGCGCCATTTCTTCCGCATTTTGGTGAATGATCTTGATGGTACCGCAGAGCTCGTCTTTGAGCTGAATAAGACAATCCGCCAAGACCATCAGGTAGGCGGTATGTCCGTCATGCCCGCAGGCATGCATCACGCCGGGCGTTTGGGAGGCAAAGGGCAATCCCGTTTCTTCCTGTACGGGCAAGGCATCGAAATCGGCACGCAAGCCGATTGTTTTGCCCGGTTTACCGCCTTTAATGGTGACCACGAGACCATGCTTGCCGGCGATCTCTTTGTCGATTTTGACATCTTTTCCGGCGTAAAAATCGGAAATGTATTTCGCCGTTTCCACTTCTTCAAACGATACTTCCGGATGTTCGTGAAGATGCCGGCGAATTTGAATCATTTCATCCTTGCGTGCTTCCAGCATTTGCATCAACTTATCTGTCAACATAACTGTCTTCCTTTCCGTCAATACTCGTGATTACTGTTTTTCCTGCGGCTTGCCGGCACTGTCGGGAACAAGGAACCAAATCGACAGTATGGACAATACGCCGATCTCATACAGAGAAAACGTAGGAAATCTTTATGAGAATTGTGATTGGATCATAGGCGGTCTATTCGGACACGGCTATAACAAAAGACACTACAGTTCAAGAAAGTTCCAAAAGCTTTTAAAAGATGCCAAAATCATGCGTCATATTCGCTTTCATGACCTTAGGCATACTCATGCAACACTACTATTATTAGCCGGAATAAACCCGAAAATCGTTCAAGAAAGGTTAGGTCATGCCAGTATTGACATGACCTTAGACACCTATTCACATTTAACGCTGGCCAATCAAGGTGTTGCCGTAACTGCGCTTGATTCGATTATCGATCCAAGCGATGCTTGAAAAATGTTTTTTAAGAAGAAAAGGCCTCATATGTGCGTATCTTTTCCAATAATCCAAATCCAATTGGGCTCAAATTGGGCTCAAACATGAAAAAAAGGCTTCTCGAATTTTCGAGAGGCCTTTATTATGCTGGTGCGCCTAGCAGGAATCGAACCTGCGCACCCGGTTCCGGAGACCGGTGCTCTATCCCCTGAGCTATAGGCGCATTACTAAAATAGTATACCATAACGCCGACGCAGCGCCAACATTTTTTTATTTTCTCTATACCGAATTCTGACAAAGAAAAGCGGTTACCGCGCGTGTTTCAGTATGTGAAATACAACGTAAGGCGGTAATAAAAAAGATCGTGCAAGCGCACGATCTTTTTTACATTATACCAACTCGATGATTGCCATCGGAGCGGCGTCCCCTTTGCGGGGGCCGATTTTCAGCACGCGTGTGTAACCGCCTTCACGGTCAGCGTACTTTTCAGCAATTTCGCCGAACAGTTTGGATACAATCCCTTCATCCATGATGAAAGCCAAAGCTTGACGACGGGCATGTAAATCACCACGTTTGCCGAGCGTAATCATCTGATCCGCTACGCGCCGCAGTTCTTTTGCTTTCGTTTCCGTCGTTTCAATGCGTTCATGCTGGAGCAGGGAGGTCACCATGTTGCGCAACAACGCTTTACGTGCTGCGGTATTGCGTCCCAACTTGCTGTAGGCCATTTTTTTCCTCCTCTATTCGTCCTTTTGTTTCAAGGTCAAACCGTGACCGTCATATTCGGCCAGGCGTTCTTTGATTTCTTCAATCGATTTTTTACCCAAGTTGCGTACTTTCGTTAAGTCATCTTCGGTCTTTTTGAGCAAGTCCGCAAGCGTATTGATGTTGGCGCGTTTCAGGCAGTTGAAGGCCCGAACGGAAAGTTCCAATTCTTCAATACGGATCGATTCGAAATCAATTTCCGGTTCCGTCGCCGTTTCCTCTTCGTTGTCAAAGTTCGTGCTGACAGCGATGAGGTCACGGTCGGTCGCGATGTTTTGGAAATGACGCAGGTACATGACCAGGATGGTCGCTGCTTTCGCTACGGCGTCCTTGGCTCCGATCGAGCCGTCGGTGGTCAGTTCCAATGTCATTTTATCGTAGTCGAGTTCGTTACCGACGCGGGTGTCTTCTACTTTGTAGTTGGCCCGCAAAATCGGCGAGAAAATCGAATCGATCGGGATGACGCCAATCGCATCATCTTCGCTCTTGTTCTTCGTCGCCGGCACATAGCCGTGGCCGCGATCAATCGTAAGGGTCATTACCACGTGAGCATCGTTGTCAAGCGTGGCAATGTGCAGATCGCTGTTCAAGATTTCCAATTCCGACGGAACGGCGATGTCGCCGGCCGTGAATTGGCCTTCTTTTTCTATATCGACCCGGACTTCTAACGGAAATTCCGCTTCGCTGTGTGCTTTGAAGCACACTTTTTTGAGGTTCAGGATGATATCGGTCACGTCTTCCCGGACACCGGGGATGGTGGAGAATTCGTGCAATACGCCATCGATTTTAATGGAGGTAATGGCGACGCCGTCCAATGAGGACAGCAAAACGCGCCGCAAGCTGTTACCCAAGGTAATGCCGTAACCGCGATCCAGCGGTTCACAAACAAATTTACCGTACCGTTCGTCAGCCGACAGTTCGACTGTTTCGATGTCAAAATTCTTATCTTCTATCATGCGGTAAACCTCCTCCTATACAACTGACACCACCCAAAAGCGACGCTTAGACACGTCTGCGTTTCGGGGGGCGGCAACCGTTATGGGGAATCGGTGTTACGTCCTTAATCATGTTGACATCAAGGCCCGCTGCTTGCAGCGCACGGATCGCGGCTTCACGGCCGGATCCCGGACCCTTTACATATACTTCTACTTCCCGCAAGCCCTGTTCCATCGCTGCTTTAGCTGCCTGTTCAGCGGCCATTTGCGCAGCAAAGGGAGTGCTTTTACGAGATCCGCGGAAACCTAATCCGCCGGCAGAAGCCCAGGAAAGGGTGTTGCCGTTCGTATCGGTAATCGTTACGATCGTGTTGTTGAAGGTCGAGCGGATGTGTGCAGCCCCCGACTCTACGTGTTTCTTTTCTTTACGTTTGGTTCTTACTTTAGCCAACTTAAGTCCCCTCCTTTACTTCTTATTTCTTTTTACCGGCAATGGTCTTCTTCGGACCTTTGCGTGTACGCGCATTCGTTTTCGTGCGTTGTCCGTTGACCGGCAATCCTGCGCGGTGACGGCGGCCACGATACGAATTGATTTCCACTAAACGTTTAATATTAAGCGATTCTTCACGACGGAGATCGCCTTCTACTTTATATTCGTCCAAAGCTTCACGCAGTTTCGCAACTTCATCTTCCGTGAGGTCGCGTACCCGCGTATCCGGATTTACACCGGCCTTTTCCAATACCTGTTTGGAAAGAGTGAGGCCGATACCATAAATATAGGTTAAGCCAATCTCAACGCGCTTATCACGGGGTAAGTCTACACCGGCTATACGTGCCATCTACTCTCCACCTCCTATTCTTATCCTTGACGTTGTTTATGTTTCGGGTTGTCGCAAATGACCATGACACGGCCTTTGCGTTTAATGATTTTGCATTTATCGCAAACCTTTTTTACGGACGGTCTGACTTTCATGTTGAACCTCCTTTAATAGGGTCTTACTTGAAGCGATAGGTAATCCGGCCCCGGTTTAAGTCGTACGGAGTCAATTCCAAAGTGACTCGGTCGCCGGGAAGGATACGGATAAAATTCATCCGCATTTTACCGGATACATGCGCCAAAACAATGTGACTGTTTTCAAGCTTTACTTTAAACATAGCGCCCGGTAACGCTTCAATGACTTTACCCTCTACTTCAATGACATCTTCCTTGCTCATCAAAGCCTCCTTTTTGCAGTCCAGCTTTTGCTTGGGTAATCGCAGCGCGGATTTCTTCATCCCGCCACGGCGAATGAGGATGCGTGCGGTGATAGGCCGCATCGGAATCGGCGGCGACGCGTACACGCACATGTCGACGATTCTTTGTTTTGGGTTGCGCGACCGGACGTTTGCGCCCGTCGGCAAGCTCCACATACGAGGCATCTTGACAACGCAACACCAGGAACCATTGCCCTCGTTCGCGTCCGGCAGTCGCCTCAACGATAGTGCCGGGAGAGAGCGGTCTGGTTTCGGTCATGAGCGCTCCGTCAAAATGCGGGGGCCGTCGTCGGTAATCGCAATCGTATGCTCAAAGTGAGCGGACGGTTTGCGATCTTTTGTCACGACAGTCCAGCCGTCTTTTAAAGTGCGCACCTGTGCGGTGCCGAGATTGATCATCGGCTCGATACAAAGAATCATCCCCGCCTCCAGCCGATCGCCGGTGTGCGGAGTACCGTAATTCGGTACTTCCGGTTCCGCATGCATTTCGGTGCCGATACCGTGTCCGACGTATTCTTTGACCACGCCGTAATGGTACGGCTTGACAAACGCCGAGACCGCGTGACCGATATCGCCGACATGGTTGCCGACTACGGCGGCGGCGATGCCTGCTTTGAGCGCCCCCTGCGTGACGTCCAAAAGCTGTCGCTTTTCCGGACTGATCTCGCCGACCGGCACTGTCATAGCGGTGTCGCCCATAAATCCGTCTTTGGTAACCACCAAATCCAGACTGACGATGTCTCCCTCTTTGAGAATCACTCGCTGGGAGGGGATGCCATGCACTACGCCTTCATTCACCGAAATACAAACCGAGCCCGGAAATCCGTAATACCCTTTGCATTCAGGAACGGCTCCTTGCTGAACAATGTATTCTTCCGCTATTTGATCCAGTTCCCAAGTGGAAATACCGGGAACCGCCTTATCGGCGAGCAGCTGCAACGTCTGCGCGGCAATTTTGCCGGCGGCGGCAATGCGCTCGATCTCGCGGGCGGATCGCAGAATGATCATTGTCAGTCCTTCTTTTCCAAGGCGGTAACGATGTCATTGAAGACGTCTTCCATATCTTGCAGCCCGTCAATTTCTACATAATGTCCGTTATTTTTGTAGTAATCGATCAAAGGCTTGGTCTGCTGTCCGTAGACGGCTAAACGTTCTTTGACGACAGCTTCCTGATCATCGTCACGTTGGTACAGCTCACCGGCATCTTTATCGCAGACACCGGCTTTTTGCGGCGGATTAAACGCTTTATGATACGTCGCACCACATGTGCGGCAAATCAGCCGACCGCTGGTGCGGCGGACCAATTCTTCATTCGGAACCGCAATGTTGATAATGCCGTCCAACGTGATATTAAGTTCACGCAGAATCGCATCCAACGCTACCGCCTGCGCCGTCGTACGCGGGAAACCGTCCAAGATGAAGCCGTCACGCGCATCCGGTTGCGCCAAGCGCTCGCGGACAATGCCGATCGTCACTTCATCGGGTACCAGCGTACCGTTATCCATGTGTTTTTTTGCTTCCAAACCGAGCGGCGTGCCGTTTTTTACGGCCGCGCGGAACATGTCGCCCGTCGAAATTTGAGGAATCCCATACTTTTCGATGAGTCGTTCCGCTTGCGTACCTTTACCGGCGCCGGGCGGTCCCATTAACAAAATGTACATCGTTCCCATCTCCTTACTTCATGAAACCTTCATAGTGACGCGTAATCATCATCGATTCAATTTGCTTCATGGTATCCAGGGCGACACCTACTACGATCAAAAGAGCCGTCCCACCAAAGTATACACCTTGAATGCCGGTGATGTTTCCCAAAATGTTGGGAAGTACCGCCACGAACGCCAGGAAAAACGCGCCGGCGAGCGTGATCCGCGTCAATACGCGATCCAAGTAATCAGCGGTCGGTTTTCCCGGACGAATGCCCGGAACAAAGCCGCCGTACTTTTTCATATTATCGGCAATATCCGTAATATTGACAGAGATCGCCGTGTAGAAGTAGGTAAAGAAAACAATCAAAATCGCATACAATACGGTATTTAATACCGTTCCCCAGGTAAAGAGATTCGCCATCTCTTTGATCCACGGGACATCGATGAATTGCGCCATGGTAATCGGCAGCATCAAAATCGACGATGCGAAGATGATGGGAATAACACCGGCCTGATTGACTTTCAAAGGCAGGTGCGAGGAGTGTCCGCCGTACATTTTACGACCGACAACCCGCTTGGAATACTGAACGGGAATGCGACGCGCACCCTGCGTTACCGCAACGACAATCACAATCATGGCGATCGCGATGACGGCGAATAAACCGGCTTGGAAAAAGTTGATGGTGCCGGTCCGCAAGTATTCCATAATGACCTGGATGCCGGCCGGCATCCGTGCCACGATACCGGCAAAGATGATTAACGAAATGCCGTTGCCGACACCTTTTTCCGTGATCTGTTCCCCGACCCACATCAGGAAGCAGGTTCCCGCGGTCAGTGTCAGCGTAATCATCAGTACCGTTAAATAACTGTTATCGACCAATGCTTGATTGGCGCGTAAACCGTAGGCCATACCAAAGGCTTGGATCAAGGCCAAGACCACCGTGCCGTAACGGGTTACTTTCTGAATTTTTTTAAAGCCGTCCTGGCCGTCTTTTTTCCACTCCTCAAAAACAGGTACGACCGCCGTCAGCAACTGCATAATAATCGATGCGTTGATGTACGGGGTAATACTCATGGCAAAGATGGAAAACTTGCTCAATGCACCGCCGGCAAATAAATCCAAAAAACCGAACAGGCTGCCGCTCGAAAAGAGATGTTCGATCACCGAGGCGTCAACGCCCGGTACCGGAATATGAATCCCGGCGCGAAACACCATAAACATAACGAACGTATAAATCAGTCGGTTCCGTAATTCGGAGATCTGAAATATGTTCGAAAGTTTTTCGAGCATCAGAGCACCTCGACTTTACCGCCGGCTGCTTCGATTTTTTCCTGCGCCGTCTTTGTAAAACCGTGCGCTTTGACAGTAACCGCTTTTTCCAGTTCGCCGTTACCGAGGATACGTACTCCATCGCGTACATTTTTCAAGATGCCTTTTTCAATCAAGCTGACCGGATCGACAACGTCGCCCGCGTCAAACCGATTGAGTTGGCTCACATTCACTTCCGCATAATCTTTGGCGTGAATATTTGTAAAACCGCGCTTCGGCAACCGACGATACAACGGCATCTGGCCGCCTTCAAAGCCCGGACGAACGCTGCCGCCCGAACGCGAGTAAAGACCTTTCGTACCACGCGTGGAGGTTTTGCCCATGCCGCTTCCGATACCGCGACCAACACGGCGACGTGCTTTGCGAGAACCCTCGTTGGGGCTCAGTTCATGAAGTTTCATGCTTGCACCTCCTTATTCTGCGTCTGTAACTTCCACCAAGTGACGTACTCGGTGAATCATTCCTTCAATTTGCGGTGTCAATTCCTGGGTGACGACCGAATTCGTCTTCTTCAGTCCCAATGCTTTGACTGTCTGTCGCTGCGTCTGGTTCGAACCGATCAGACTTTTCTTCAATTGAATCTGAACTTTCTTAGCCATCATCCGCCTCCTCAGCTATACAACTCTTCGACGGATTTGCCGCGCAACGCCGCAATATCTTCCGCGCGTTTGAGCTCGAGCAAGCCGTTGACAGTCGCTTTGACCATGTTCATCGGGTTTGCCGAACCAATCGATTTCGTCAAAATGTTTCGTACCCCGGCGAGTTCCAAAACCACACGCACAGGACCGCCGGCGATAACGCCGGTACCTTCTGCGGCCGGTTTCAAGAAAACGCGGCCCGCACCGCAAATGCCTGTGACGGCATACGGGATCGTACCGTTTTTCAAGTGAACTGCAACCATATTTTTCTTCGCATCTGCTACGCCTTTGCGGATCGCTTCGGGAACTTCTTTCGCTTTCCCCATACCCGCGCCAACGTTACCTTTACCGTCGCCTACAACGACGAGAGCGCTGAAGGAAAAACGGGTACCGCCTTTAACGACTTTCGCTACGCGATTGATAAAGACGACCTTCTCTTGCAGATCCGATTCTTTCTTTTCAAATCTTGCCATCTACCGTTTCCTCCTTTGCTTAGAATGTCAAACCGCCCTCACGGGCACCTTCTGCTAACGCCGCAATACGACCGTGATAAATCTGGCCGCCGCGGTCAAAGACTACTTCTTTCACGCCTTTTTCCTGCGCGCGTTTGGCAATCAGTTCTCCAACCGCTTTCGCCGCTTCGACGTTACCGCCGTAGGCATGAGCTTCTTTCACTTCCGCATCCAGAGAGCTTGCCGATACCAAAGTAGTTCCTTTGGCATCATCAATGATCTGCGCGTAAATGTTAGCAAGGCTGCGATAGACATTCAAGCGAGGACGTTCGGCCGTGCCGGCAATATGCCGACGCAAACGAGCGTGACGGCGTTGACGTGCTTTATTTCGTAAATTGTTACGCAACTTGTCCACTCCCTTCCGAACTATTTCGCACCGGTCTTGCCGGCTTTACGACGTACGTGTTCACCTTCGTAGCGAACACCTTTGCCTTTATACGGCTCCGGTTTACGCCAGTCGCGAATTTCCGCAGCGACTTGGCCGACGACTTCTTTATCCGCACCTTTGACAATAATTTTCGTCGGTTCCGGGGTTTCAAATTCGATACCCGCCGGCGGTTCCATTACCACAGGGTGCGAGAAACCGAGTGTCAAGTTCAAGTTTTTACCTTTCATCGCGGCACGATAGCCGACGCCAACGATCTCGAGCGTCTTCGAGTAGCCTTCCGTAACACCGATCACCATGTTGTTGATCAGCGAACGGGTCAGACCGTGCAACGATTTATGTTCTTTGTCATCCGACGGACGCGTAACTTTGACTTCATCCGCCGCGATTTCCACCTGCATCGATTCCGGCAGTTTGTGGGACAACGTACCCTTCGGTCCTTTTACAGTGAGGGTATGTCCGTCCAAGGTGATGTCCACTCCGCTCGGAATGGCAATCGGTTGATTCCCAATACGTGACATGCGTTACCTCCTCACTTACCAGACGTAAGCGATCACTTCGCCGCCAAGACCAGCCTGACGGGCTTTACGATCGCTCATTACGCCTTTGGACGTCGAAATTACTGCGACTCCCAAACCACCGAGAACGCGGGGTAATTCGTCCTTCTTCGCATAAACTTTCAAACCGGGTTTCGAAATACGTTTGAGACCCGTGATTACTTTTTCTTTATTCGCGCCATATTTCAATGTGACGCGCAATACCGGATGGCCTTCTTCTTCCACAGTTTCATATCCGTGGATGTAGCCTTCTTGGGCCAGAATGTCCAGTATAGCAGCTTTCTTTTTCGAAGCGGGCATATCCACTTTCGCGTGCAGCGCCGAGTTGGCGTTGCGAATGCGCGTTAACATATCCGCAATCGGATCGGTCATTCCCATATTAGTTTACCTCCTCCCACGGACAATCGTTACCAGCTGGCTTTTTTCACGCCAGGGATTTCACCTTCATACGCCAAATCGCGGAAAACGATTCGACTTACGCCGAACTTGCGCATGTAACCATGCGGACGTCCGGTCAGAAGGCATCGATTGTGCAAGCGTGTCGGGGAAGCATCCTTGGGGAGTTTGCTCAACGCTGCGTAATCGCCTTTAGCTTTCAATTCGGCGCGTTTTGCCGCGTATTTTTCCACCATTTTACGGCGTTTCTTTTCACGTTCAATCATGGACTTTTTCGCCATTATACTTCCTCCTTTGTCTTATTTTTTAAACGGCATACCGAAGGCACGCAAAAGTTCACGCGCTTCTTCGTCGGTTTTCGCGCTGGTCACCATGATGATGTCCATGCCGCGTACCTGGTCAATTTTATCGTAGTCGATTTCCGGGAAAATCAATTGTTCCTTAATGCCCAAGCTGTAGTTGCCGCGACCGTCAAAGCTGGTCGCGCGCACGCCACGAAAGTCGCGGACGCGAGGAATCGCAATATTGATCAGTTTATCCAGGAATTCGTACATTCTTTCGCCGCGCAGCGTAACTTTGCAGCCGATCGGCATATCTTCACGAATTTTGAAGTTCGCAATGGATTTTTTCGCGCGCGTGATAATCGGTTTCTGGCCGGCGATCGCCGTCAGGTCGTTCACCGCGGAATCCAGTGCTTTGGAATTCGTAACGGCTTCACCGACACCGATGTTGATGACGATTTTTTCCAGTTTCGGAATTTCCATTACGTTTTTATAGTTGAATTTTTCACGCAGATCATTTTTGATCTGGGAATTGTAGAGATCTTTTAAACGAGACACCGAGTTCGTCCTCCTTTCGTATTATTTTACGTTGTCGATAATCGAGTCGCTTTTAACGGTCGCACGAACGTAGCTGCCGTCTTTTTGCTGTACTTTTTTGATGCGGCTCGGTTCTTTGGTCTTCGGGTCGATGACCATGACGTTGGAGACATGAATCGGTGCTTCTTTCGTGATAATGCCTCCTTGCGGGTTGGCCTGGCTCGGCTTGGTGTGCCGTTTGACTTCGTTCAGACCTTCCACAATGACGCGATCTTTGGCCGGCTGTGCGGCAATGATTTTACCGGTTTTGCCTTTGTCTTTGCCGGCAATGATCATGACGGTATCACCGGTTTTGACTTGCAGTTTACGTTTGCTCATATCCGCACCTCCTTACAGTACTTCCGGTGCGAGCGAAATAATCTTCATGAAGTTCTTATCACGAAGCTCACGAGCTACCGGTCCAAAAATACGAGTCCCGCGCGGGCTCTTATCATCTTTAATAATAACGGCTGCATTTTCGTCAAAGCGAATGTAGGAGCCATCGTTGCGACGTAAACCTTTCTTCGTACGAACGACTACGGCTTTAACTACTTCACCTTTCTTGACAACGCCACCGGGCGATGCATCTTTTACCGAAGCAACGATTACATCACCGATATTCGCGTAGCGCCGGAATGATCCTCCCAGCACCTTGATGCACAAGATGTCTTTGGCGCCCGTGTTATCAGCCACGTTTAAGCGAGTTTCTTGCTGTATCATCGTGTTCCTCCTCTTTCTACCGAATTATTCGGCACGGGCAATAATCTTCGTTACACGCCAGCATTTATCTTTCGAAATCGGGCGCGTTTCAATGATGCGCACGGTATCACCGATTTTACATTCGTTGTTTTCGTCGTGCGCTTTATACCGCTTCGTCGAAGTGAGCGGCTTATTGTATTTTTTGTGCGGCACTTTACGGTCTACAGCAACAACAACGGTTTTGTCCATTTTGTCACTGACGACTTTGCCGACACGCGATTTGCGTACGTTTCTTTCTTCCACCACGGTTCCTCCTTTACGATTTACGCTTGCGCTTTCAATTCTGCTTCCCGTTGCACGGTTTTAATCCGGGCAATGGTTTTCTTTACTTCACGCAAACGCATCGGATTTTCCAACTGGCCGGTCGCATGCTGAAAACGGAGGTTGAATAATTCTTCCTTCAGACCGGCGATTTTTTCGTTCATTTCCTCGGCGGACAAATTCCGAATTTCTTGTACCTTCATTAGTTGTCACCTGCCACTTCTTCTTCGCCCTTGACGACAAACTTCGTTTTGATCGGAAGTTTGTGCGAGGCCAAACGCATCGCTTCTTTAGCGATTTCCGGGGTGACGCCTGCCATTTCAAACATCACACGGCCCGGGCGGACAACAGAAACCCAATATTCCGGAGCGCCTTTACCTTTACCCATACGAGTTTCGGCAGGTTTCTTGGAAACCGGCTTATCCGGGAAAATTTTGATCCACACTTGGCCGCCACGTTTAATGTAACGCGTCATCGCGATACGAGCCGCTTCGATTTGTCGGTTGGTAATCCAAGCCGGTTCCATGGCAACTAAGCCAAATTCGCCGTGGGATACTTTATTACCGCGGTTCGCTCTGCCTTTCATACGACCGCGAAATTGCTTACGATATTTTACACGCTTCGGGATTAGCATTAGGCTTCGCTCCTTTCTGCGTTGTTCGGTTGCCGATCGTTGTCACGACGTTCGCCGCGTTCGTTGCGGCCGCCGCGATGGCCTCGACGGTTGTTACGACGATCGCCCGCGCGACGTTCTTTACCGCCACGGTTCTCGCGTACGTTTTCATCTTTGTTGACCATTTCGCCCGGCATGATTTCGCCTTTATAAATCCATACTTTGACACCGATCGCACCGTAGGTGGTCTGTGCCGTCGCCACACCGTAGTCGATGTTGGCGCGTAATGTGTGCAGTGGAATCGATCCTTCATGGTAGCCTTCCGAACGGGCAATTTCCGCGCCGCCCAAACGGCCGCTCAAAAGAACCTTGATACCTTGGGCACCAAACCGCATGGTACGGCCGACTGCCTGTTTCATCGCGCGGCGGAACGCAATACGACGTTCCAACTGAGATGCGATGTTTTCCGCAACCAAGGTTGCGTCCAATTCCGCACTTTTAACTTCTTTAATATTGACATCCACTTCCTGCGTCGTAAAACGAGTCATGGCTTTTTTGATGTCTTCGATACCGGCGCCGCCGCGGCCAATGACCATGCCCGGTTTTGCCGTATAGATCGTTAATTTAATGCGCTTTAATGTGCGTTCGATTTCGATGCGCGAGATGCCTGCGATGAAGAGATGTTTCTTCAGGAAGCGACGAATCTTCGTGTCTTCAATCAAAAGCTTTGCATAATCTTTTTCGGCATACCATTTGGTATCCCAATCTTTGATGATGCCAACACGCATTCCATGGGGATTTACTTTCTGACCCACACCATTTCCCTCCTTTATTCTCTTTCGGATACTTTCACGGTCAATTGACTCGTGCGTTTGAAAATGCTGAATGCCTGCCCCCGGCTGCGCGGGTGAATCCGTTTCAGAGTCGGACCGGCATCGACAAAGGCTGTCGATACATACAGTTTATCTACATTTAAATCATGATTGTTTTCTGCATTTGCCATCGCGCTGCGCAGGGTTTTTTCAACCACTTTCGAGGCGCGTTTCGGCGTGTGCGCAAGAATTGCCAATGCTTCACCGCAGTTTTTACCGCGAATCAGGTCAACGACAATGCGTACTTTACGAGGCGAAATGCGGATGTTGTTGGTAAATGCTCTTACTTCCATTTTCTCCTCCTTATTGCAATTCCGTCGCTTTGTCGCTCTTGTTGTGACCGCGGAACAAACGGGTCGGTGCAAATTCACCGAGCTTATGGCCGACCATATCTTCCGTAATATAGACCGGCACGTGTTTACGGCCGTCATGGACAGCGATCGTGTGACCGACAAAGTCCGGCAAGATGGTCGAAGCCCGGGACCAAGTTTTGACTACTTTTTTCTCATCAGAAGCGTTCAGTGCAGCGATCTTCTTTTCCAAGTGATCCGCAACAAACGGTCCTTTTTTAATTGATCTGGACACTCTTGTTTCCCCTTCCTTCCATTACTTGCGTCGATTGACGATCATCCGATTGGATGCTTTTTTCTTATTACGCGTCTTCACGCCGTAAGCCGGTTTACCCCACGGAGTAACCGGACGTTTACGTCCGACCGGGGACTTACCTTCACCACCGCCATGCGGATGGTCGTTCGGGTTCATGACAACGCCGCGGTTCGCCGGGCGTTTGCCCAACCAACGATTACGGCCGGCTTTACCGATGGTGATGTTTTCGTGTTCGGCATTGCCTACGACACCGACGGTCGCGCGGCAGTTTACCAAGACACGACGAACTTCGCCGCTCGGCAGACGCAACAACGCGTATTTACCTTCTTTCGCCATCAGCTGAGCCGAGGCGCCGGCGCTGCGGACCATTTGGCCGCCTTTGCCGATTTTTAATTCGATGTTGTGGACCTGGGTACCGATCGGGATATTTACCAACGGCAATGCGTTGCCCACTTTGATATCGGATTCCGGTCCGCTTTCCACCATGTCGCCGACTTTCAAGCCCTGCGGCGCCAAGATGTAACGTTTTTCACCGTCCGCATAGTTCAACAGAGCGATGAAGCAGGTGCGGTTCGGATCGTATTCGATCGCCGCAACTTTTGCCGGTACATTATCTTTCGTGCGTTTGAAGTCAATCAAACGATACCGACGTTTATGGCCGCCGCCCTGATGGCGAACGGTCATTTTTCCCGTATTGTTTCGGCCGCCTTTTCTGGTCACCGGCGCCAGAAGCGATTTTTCCGGTTCCGCTTTGGTGACTCCGTCGAAGGCCGATACGGTCATAAACCGACGCCCGGGGGTGTACGGTTTGAATGATTTGTAAGCCATTATAGTGCCTCCTTAAATCAGACGCTTACACGCCTTCGAACAATTCGATCGTTTCGCCTTCTTTAAGCGTGACGATTGCTTTTTTCCAATCGCTGCGCTTACCTTCGAAACGGCCCATGCGTTTTTTCTTGCCTTCCATGCGCATGGTGCTTACCGCGGCGACTTTCACATTGAAGATTTCTTCGACTGCATCACGGATCTGGTATTTGTTGGCATTGAGAGGCACTTTGAAGGTGTATTTACCTTCCGCCATTAATGCCGTAGATTTTTCCGTAACAATCGGTTTGATTAAAATATCGCGTGCATCCATTATGCCAGCACCTCCTCGAGCTGTTTGACAGCGCCCTCGGTGATGAAGAGTTTAGTGTAATGCACGATATCATAGATATTGAGTGCGGTGACAGGCATCGCCTTGACGCCTTGAATGTTGCGTGCGCAACGTTCCAAGATGGCGTCCCCCTCCGTAATGATGAGCGCTTTATCGTTGCCGATTTCAAAGTTATTGAGCAGGTTCAATACTTCTTTTGTTTTCGGCTGCGCTAATTCGATCTGATTGATAACAAATACGTCATCGTTAGCGATTTTGTAGCTCAACGCGGATTTGATCGCCAAACGTCTTTGTTTTCGCGGCATCGCTTTCACATAGCTGCGCGGTTGCGGTCCGAAGATGGTGCCGCCGCCGACCCACAACGGGGAACGGATGCTACCTACACGTGCCCGGCCGGTTCCTTTTTGACGCCACGGTTTTTTACCGCCGCCGCGAACCATGCCGCGCGTTTTTGTCGCGTGCGTACCTAAGCGTTCATTCGCCTGCTGGCGCACGATCGCCGCATGGATTACCGCTTCGTTGTAATCCACAGCAAATACGCTGTCCTGCAATTCTATTTCGCCGGCTTTCGCGCCGGTCATTTCATAGAGTGTTACTTTCGGCATTTATATATCCTCCCTTCCGACTTATTTGTTCGGTTTCACTGTGCTGCGAACCATAACTAAACTTCCCTTGGCTCCGGGGATACCGCCTTTGATCAGGATGATATTGCGATCGGTGTCCACACGGACCACTTCCAGACGCTGCACAGTCGTTTGAATACCGCCCATTTGTCCCGGGAGTTTTTTACCTTTTAATACAATACCGCCGCCACCGGATGTCATGGCTCCCATGGAACCCGGTTCGCGATGCGATTTGGAGCCGTGAGATTCCGGTCCACGCGAAAAGTTATGGCGTTTGATGCCGCCAGCGAAGCCTTTGCCTTTGCTGGTACCAATCACGTCCACCAGATCTCCCGCTGCGAATATATCCGCTGCCAGAGTTTGGCCGACCGTGTAATCGCCTGCTTCTTGTAAACGCAGTTCACGGAGATATTTGACCGGGGTAACGCCCGCTTTGTCAAACTGACCCTGCATCGGTTTGGTCAAATGTTTTTCTTTGATGTCGCCGTAGCCCAGCTGAATCGCCTGGTAGCCGTCGGTTTCATCCGTTTTTACGCGTACAACAACGCTCGGTGTCGCTTCCACAACGGTCACCGGAACGAGCTGTCCTGCTTCAGTGAAGACTTGCGTCATTCCTAACTTTTTTCCCAAAATAGCTTTCGACATGTTCGCACCTCCTTTTATAATTTGATTTCAATATTGACGCCGGCCGGCAGTTCCAACCGCATCAACGCGTCCGCCGTTTTGCTCGACGGTTCCAAAATATCGATCAGGCGCTTATGCGTGCGCATCTCGAATTGTTCGCGGCTGTCTTTATTAACGTGCGGCGAACGCAAAATAGTATAGATCGCTTTTTCCGTCGGCAACGGAATCGGCCCCGAAACGATCGCACCGGTACGGTGAGCGGCTTCCACAATCTTCGCAGCGCTCTGATCCAATGCTTTGTGATCGTAGGCTTTCAAGCGAATCCGAATTTTCTGTTCTTTCGACATAACTGTTTCCTCCCAGCGTCCATTTCTATGAATGGGCTAACTCCATAGGAATTTCCCCGCCACAGGCGGGCCACCTCCTACTTCTCAGTTGGGCCGGCAAGAGAGCGGTTACCTCAACCGCTCTTTCGCCTGCTCTTGTAAACTTATTTTTCGATCGCGCTGACAACGCCCGCGCCGACGGTGTGACCGCCTTCACGAATCGCGAAACGCAAACCTTCTTCGATCGCGATCGGCGTGATCAGTTCGATTTTCATCGTGACGTTGTCGCCCGGCATGCACATTTCTGTGCCTTCCGGCAGTTCGATGTTGCCCGTTACGTCC
>NZ_JAHAHH010000124.1 GCF_018373335.1 Negativicoccus succinicivorans | reverse complement strand
GTCATTATGTTAACATCATTACAACGCTGGTTCTCAGTAGATACCATATTACCGATGAAGGATCGACTGGGGCCGGTAGATACTACAAAAAACTTATATTTATGTCATGCTAAATGGGAACGCGCGGCGTTTTCCTCCTCGCGGTGAAGGCTTGCGCCTTCATCGCGAGGATTCTTTATACCCCCTAAAACGCTATCTGGCAGTCAGATAGCGTTTTAGGGGGGTATGAGGTTTCATGTTTTCGGGCACTTGGCATTTTCCCTACGCGATATTACGCGTTTTTTGATAGCGTTGGCCCGGGAGGGTGCACATATGAACGAGCACGAAACAAGCGCGGCCATCGCCGACGAAACCGTTATCGACGCCATCGAAGGTGCGCAAGCCGTTGATGCGGTGACGGCCGATGAATCCAGCAACCCCGCCGATCGCCGCCTGCCGTTGATTTTCCGCATCTACGGCATCATCATGCTGGTCGAGGGTGTGGTCACGCTGCCGATTATCGTGCTTGCGGCCTTGTATGCGGTACGTGCCGTGATCGAAGGCCGTATGGCGGTCGACGCCATCAACCTCACCGTTATCCTGTCGGTCATTCATGCGGTCGTGCTGTTGGCCACCACGGCCTGTCTGGCGGTGTTCGGCGTGCTGCTGGTGCTGAACAAACGGCGTCACGTGGCGCAGTGGACATACGTGATGATTCCGCTCACCCTCGCGGAGGGCCTCTTATCGTTGGCATTGCAAGGTCTTGACGTCAATCTGATCGCTCCGGCCGTGCAGCTGGTCGTGTTGATCGCGTTGCATATCACCGCCGACCCGTCGTTGCGCGAGGAGCGCCGACTGCAGTTCGCCTTGCGCCGCATGGATGCGCGTAGTGAGTACGAGGATGCCGTGGCCGTGGGCATGGCCGGCCGGGATCTGACCGGCAAAGGCTACATTTCGCTGGACTTCTTCAATCTGTTCTGGCTATTCGTGGTCGGTTGCGTGTTCGGTCTGGCGATTGAGACCATCTACCATTTCATTCTGTTCGGCGAGTATCAGGATCGTGCCGGCTTCCTATGGGGGCCATTTTCGCCGATTTACGGCTTTGGCGCGGTGATCCTGACCGTGCTGTTGAATCACCTGTGGCGGTCCAATTGGCTGCTGATTTTCTGTGCCAGCGCGCTGATCGGCGGTGCCTTCGAATATTTCACCAGTTGGTTCATGGAAACGGCCTTCGGCATCACGGCGTGGAACTATACGGGTCAATGGCTGTCGATTGACGGCCGTATGCTTCGTGCTGCTGTTCGTCGACGGCGTAATGACGCTGATGGCATTGGACGCCTGGTATTCGCGCATGGCCGGCATCGCCCAGAATTCACCGGTCTCGCAGTTCTTCGCCACCTATTTCAATGATGCGTTCATGGTCGACCGTTTCCAGACCATGTCTATCGATCCGTCTTCCGCTGGCCGCATGTAGCCGTTGCCCCTTCCCCAGACGGGGGAGGGTTATGCTGTGGGTGTGACGGCGGTAGGGGGTGCTTGCTATGCCGCGAAGCTTTGTGCCAGCTGTCGAATCAGATCCGGCCTATGCCCGCTCCAGG
>NZ_JAHAHH010000123.1 GCF_018373335.1 Negativicoccus succinicivorans | reverse complement strand
GGGGTTATCGGCGGTAAGTACTTCCAAGCTGTAAGGAACCGTTTTCGCATCTGCAGGAAGAGCTTTTTCGGCAAGTACATTTTGCATGCCGAGCTTGTTGGTCATAGATGCGGTAATAGAAAGGGGCGTTTCTGCAGTCACATCTTTGCCGGTGGCACGAAGAATGGCAACGCGCAGCGGCTTTTGTTGATGACCAAGAGCCACTACTTCGCGCATACGTTTTTCATAGTCGTTAATAACCGATTTTGCCTTATCTTTGTTTCCCGCTACATTTCCTAAAAATTCTAAAAGCGGAACATTGTCATCAATTCCTTCGTAATTGAGAAGCAGGTAGGGTATGTGATTAGCTTCGAGAATCGATTCCAATTTTTTGTGTTGTTGTGAAAGTCCAAGTACTAAGTCCGGTTTATTGGCAATTAAAGCTTCTGAATTGATATGGGAAACGTGCCCGATTTCAGGAACATTTTGTGCGGCCTCCGGTAATTCATTATTTGAAGTCGGTCTCGCAACAACCGTGCCGCCGACTGCGTAATACATGTTTAACAAAGAATCGGAAAGAGTAATAACTCGTTTGGGATGCGCTTGCAGAGTAATGGATTGATCCTTAAATTGGTAGGTCTGCGCACCGTTTTGTGTGGCATCTGTCGATGTGGATTTACAGCCGACACAAAGTAATAAGCAACAGAATAAGGCAAAAACTTTAATCGGTGATTTCATATTTACCTCCAATAATAAATGCGCCCTACAATGAGGGCGCATTTATTATATCATACTCAATGTTTTTTGGAATGCATCGGCGTGTAGGGAACCTTTGCTTCTTTCGTGTCTAATGCTTCTACCGCTTCGCGGGCGCGTTCCACAAACATGTCCTGGATTTTCGGGTTTTCGCCCAAGCCGCGAATGTAAGTATTTACTTTGAAACCTTCTCCTTGCAAAATCATTTTGTGGCTATCTTCTTCGTCACCTGCCATATCATTATTGGCATGATCACCGGCAACCATCATGATCGGCATCAAGGTCACTTTTTGAATTTTATTGGCGTGGAGATGCGGAATTACGTCATCGAGGTTAGGACGGCCTTCTACAGAATAAACGTAAACGTTGTTCATACCCATCATTTCCAGGCGGTCCTGCATAACGGAGTAGAACGCATTACCCGGATGCGGGGTACCGTGTGCCATGAAAAGTACCGCTTCGTTTTTCTGCATATGTTGCGGCAATTGATATTTAAGCGCATTTATAAAATCATTGATTTGATCCGGCTGGCCTTCCTGACCCATGTAGTACATAACCGGTGTTGCTACAGCGATTTTTTTGAAATTTTTCTGTTGGAGATTAGCCGCTTCTACACTGTAGTCATATTCGATCCCCGGGATGATATTGAAAGGAACGATAGCAATGCGATTGTAGCCATCTTTTTTCAGGTTATCAAAAGCCTGCTCAGGGGTGTAATATTGAATACCTTCATGTTTCATGATGCGGTCAATAATGATATGGCTGGTAAAAGCGACACGAACCTCTTTGTGCGGAAAGGCTTGCTTAATTTTATTTACTACGGCGTCAATCGTTTTGGCGCGAGTATCTTTAAAAGTAGTA
>NZ_JAHAHH010000014.1 GCF_018373335.1 Negativicoccus succinicivorans | reverse complement strand
CCGCGGGGGATGCCGTCATCACTGCCGTATGCATCGGCACATGCCATATTTCCGTCAGCACCCGGCGCGTTTTTGCCAAATCATCGGCGGCATGCGGCAACCAAATCCACTGCGCCGGTCCGCTTGCTTTTTCCCGCACGCACAATAAACCGTCACCTTCCCATGCCAAAAACGGCAACGGCGAGGAGGCAAATATTTGTTTGCCCACGTCGGTCAGCTTTTGCATTCGCTGACGCCAATTTCCCATTTGCCTTCTCCTTTCGGTACGCAGTTAATTTTAATGACAAGCGTGATTCGTTCCGCATCGTGCACGGCGACGCTGGTGATCGTCGCCCGCGTGCCTTGCGGATCCATCGTCACGCGATTTTGATAGCCGTCGCGAACCGCCAGCTCTTTCGTCACCACATTGTCCGGCAGTCCTTGAGCGGCGCAACGTCCGAGCGCCCAGTTCAGCCCGCTTTCCGCGACGTAGCGAGTCTGCAGGCCCGTCACGGTATACGCGCTTGCCGTGCGCACCGCAGACGCCTGCTGCAACACAAGGCCGGCAAGCGTCAGCAGTCCGCACAATGCGATGCACCACCAAAGGAGCACGCTGCCGCGGTGCGATTCAGCGCACGACATAGGTCTCTCCTACGCGATACCACTGCGCATACGGCAAAACCGCCGTGCCGTACGTTTGTTGACGCGCTCCGTATACCCAGGTAAACTGCGCCGTCACAAGGCCTTGGTCGTCTACCGTAAACATTTTGTCACCGTCTTCTTTCCCCGGAAGAAATCTCGGCCGATTGGCCGTGCCGTCGCCCGCTTCCGTCATCGGTTGACGCTGCCCGTTTTTTAATTCCAGATAAAGCGCGCCGCTCGCATAAAAAGCGTGTCGCAAATGATTCGGCGTAACAAAAACGTATTGGTTCTTCCGCCCGGGTCTTGTTTGCGACGTGCCGGACCACAAATAACTGTCCAGCGTTCCCAAAATGAACCGGCTGTCCTCGCTGATTTTGAGTTCCGTCCCAAGTCGCTGAAAGGTTTGCAGCACGCCGCGCACCCGCGGCGCCAATGCGGCACTCAACAGTCCGCAGAGCAACAGGGCCAGCAAAAGCTCCCAAAGGATATAGCCAGCGTGTTTACGCATGTGTGTTTCCTCGCGGCAGCCAAATCGTCACCGCATCCGCGCCTCGTGAACCGCTGACCGTGATTTCATAGCCGTAAACGCCCGGTTCCGCCGCCTCTGTACCGACGACATCAATCGTAAAGTGATGCGCATTGTATTCTTTGGTAATACTGTAGCCGGCGGGCACGCCATCGACCAGGTAGGCATATTTCAATTTTTCCGCCGTCTCCTGCAACAGCGCCGCCCGCTCCGTTTGCTCCCGCCCGCCGGCCGCGTTATGCACCGCGCCCAAAACGGTGGCGGCGAGCGTTCCGCCGACCACCGTCATAATCAGAATCAAGAAAAGAACTTCCGGAAAAATAAAGCCTCGCGATTTCGTTTTCATTGCACGCGTACCCGCCCTGTTTGTGCGCTGATGATAATTTTTTTACGTTCATGATGACGATTTTCCAAAACGATTTGGTAGTTGCCGCGGTAACTTTGCATCGGTCGGCCGTTGCTTTGAAACTGGACCAGCTTGGATTGCCCCGCGCTGAATGAAATACCCTCCGGCAAGGCGGCGCGTTGACCGATCAACGTATTTCGCGCCGTTACGTAGTACATCGCCGGGCGATGATCGACATTGAGATGCAGGGTCGGCATATTGCTTTGCGCACCGCGATTTTGTTGCGCGAGCGCTTGCGTCTGATGGATGGCGGCGCAAAGCGCCGAGGTCGCTCGCAATAAAGCCTGCCGATCCTGAAACGCCGCATACTCTACGGCGGACCAGGCGGTAAAGATCCCCACTAAAGCGATCGCCACCAGCATTTCCCAAAGCAAATAACCGCGGTTTGATTGTTTATCCATAACCCAGCCAACTTCCTACCGGTGTCGCTAAACCGACCGCCAACGTCAAAAAAGGTCCGAACGGAATCGCCTGACGGCGGGAAGAAAATCCGCAGGAAAGGATGCCGAAGCACGCTCCCAAAAGCGCCGCCAGCCACAAGAGCAACAACGTTTGCAACGGCGACAGCCAAGTCGCGAGCGCCGCGTAATACCAAATGTCACCCTGCCCCATGCCGCCGCGCGCGAGTCCGTATAAAACGCCGGCCACGACAACAGCCAAAAAGCTTGCCGCCAATGCGCTCAGAAAATGTCCCGCAACGATGCTTTCCGCGCCGCCTGCCAGAAAAAGCAAAAGGGAAAGTCGCCTCGGTAGCACGCCATAGCGCGCGTCACAAAGCGAAGCGAGCAGACCCAGTCCGCACAATACCAACGTGCCGATGAGCGAACGCCCGGCCGCCAGGCCGGGCAATAAACTCAGCGCCGCTAAAAAGCCGAAACACCATTCCGCGCCCGTTAGCCCGCGTTGAGGCGTAAAAGGCTCGGACCATTCCGCGGCATAACGCCTTCTATACGCTTCCGCCCAACGCCATATGCAGGGTCCCGCGAGACAGGGCCACAATAAAACGCCGACCACGGTCAGCGTCATTTGCCGCTCGGTCCACCGTGCGAGGAGTATGTAGTGCCTTTATAGCTGTAAGTGACTTCTCCCTTCGTCGCCAATTTGCTCGTGTCGTAGCTTTCGTTATCCGGTGCTTTCGGAACCGCTTCCAAGTATCCTTTAGAGGCGTCCGTCGTATTTACCAATTCGTCCAGAGAGCTCGGGTATTTGCCCGTGTCAACCTGATACATCGCCACCGCCGTTCCGACACTGTGCAAATCCGCTTGAATCTTCGCCACTTTGGCGCGATCCGCCGCGCCGCCGAATTTCGGTATAACAACCGTCGCCAAAATCCCGATGATGGCAATTACAATTAACAGTTCGATCAAAGTAAAACCGGCATGTTTGCGTTGTTTCGTTCTTTGCATGGAAATCATCCTTTCTACATCGGAGCCGTTACCACATCGATAATCGGTAGCAAGATACTGTACATCAAAAATCCTACCCACAATCCCGTCGCCAACAAAAGCAACGGGCCCAACCATGTTTTCAACTGTTCCCAGCTGCGCGCGCTTTCCTCTTCGTAATACGCGGCCGTCTCCGCCAAGAGTTCCTCCAAACGTCCGCTTTCCGTGCCCACGCGCACCATGTGAAGATACACCGGCGCGGAAATGTCCGCCGTTTGCAGCGCCGTCTCCAACGCGCGACCGTTGCGCACGGCGGTGCGAGCGGTAAGCAAGCGTTCCCGGTATAGCGGATTAGTCACCGCCGCCGTCAGACGCAATGTCTCCGCAAGATCCAAACCGCTTTTTAACAAAAGCGCCTGCACCTGCGCCATGCGCGCGTACATCGGCGCGCGAAATAAAGTAAACCGATCCGCTTGGCGGGCGATAACCATTTGTCCGGTCGGCGTCATGGCCAGCGCGACGATCGCGCCCAAAGCCAAAAACAGCGCGAGCACGATCAAAAGCACATGGGAATGAAACCATTGCGCCGTCGTTAGTACCGTTTGCGTCACCGCCGACGGTTGCGCGCCGAGATCGACGAACAGGTTCGCGAAAGTCGGCAAAATCCAAATCACGGAAATTCCGCCGACCAACAATCCCGCCAGCATCACCAGCAAGGGATAGCTGTACGCCTCCCGACGCAAGCGCTGCAGTTTTAACTGATTGCGATAGTAAAGCGAAGCGTATGTTAAATTCTCCGCCAGCACGCCGGCCGCTTCGCCTGCTTCCACCAGCGCGATCAGCAACGGCGGAAAAACGTGCGCCGTTTGCAAGGCCTCCCGCAACGTCTCACCCGTCTCCACCGCCGCGCTGACATCCGTCAACGCTTGTTGCAAGCGGGGCGGACCCGTTTCACTCAGCAAGCGCAGCGCCGTCAACACGTCAATCCCGGCGCGCAACAATGTCGCCCACTGTTGGGTAAAAAGCGCCAAGGTGCGAGCTCCGAGTTGTCGTTGCGAAATTTGTTCCCACGCATGGCCGCGGCGCAAACGAACCACATACCAGGAACGCGCCCGCAGCAACGCCGCCGCGTCGGCTTCCGAAGCGCTTTCAATCCAGCCCGTGCGCCGCAAATGTTGCGCCTCGTCCAATGCTATATAGTGGTATCGCTGCATTGTCGCCATTGCTCCTCAAGATCGTCTTTTTCGTCGTCGGAAAGCGTTTGTCGCGCGCGTTGCAGCGCCTGCGTAAATGTTTGCGCCTGCACACCGCCCGTTTGCAAATAACCGTTCAATTGCGCCTCTTTGCCGTCACGCACCAGACGTGACAAAGCCGGCGTCCACCACGCGTACGAACGCAATAATACGCGGCGCGCGCCGACCGGCAACAGGCGTTGCGCGACAGCCAACCGCAATGTTGCGGCGAGTTGGTAACGCACTTGCGTTTGCGCCGCCGCGGGAAACGCGTGCACCATCCGCCCGATCATGGCGGGCAGTGTTGCGCTGTGTACGGTGGCCAACACGAGATGACCAGTTTCCGCCGCCGTCAACGCCGCGTGAATCGTCTCCGGATGACGCAATTCACCGATGACCAACACATCCGGGTCAGCTCGTAACGCTTCCCACACGCCGCTCGTGAAATCCGCCACGTCCGTGCCGACAGCGCGTTGACGAATCAGGCAACGGCCGGCGGGTAAATATAATTCCGGCGGATCTTCCAGCGTAATCACGTGCCGCGAAAACCGTTCATTCATCTGCGCCAAAACATGCAATAACGCCGTCGTTTTGCCGCTGCCGGTCGCGCCGCCGATCAGCACCAAACCTTCATTTAACGCGGCGGCATCCGCCAAAAGCGCCGGATCGGGATCCTTCGGTAAATCGTCCAAACCGTACAAAATGCGCACACCGGCGCAAAGTTTGCCCCCGGCGAAAAAGAAAGAAAAGCGCAGCGGTCGATTTTCGCGGCAAACAATATCAAGATAACGTTCGGAACGCAGCGTTGTTTGCTCGTCCGCTGTTAAAAAATGAGCGCACCAGGCATCCCACGCCGCCTCACTGAGGATCTCTCCGCTCGTTTCCAGGCGTCCTTCCCGCCGATAATAAATCGGCTCTCCCGGCGTCAAATGAATATCACTCGCCTGGCGTTGCAACGCCTGAGCCAACCAATCGGCCTGCCCATCAGTTCGCAAAAAAAGCCGCCTCCTCTACGCCTACCTCGCCTTTCGCAATCCGTTCGCGAACCTGCTGCGCGAGCGGGAACCGCGTCAGACTGCCGCACAACGAGCGTAACCTCGGAATACCTTCCGGCAACGCCAGTTGATTTTTAATGCTCTCATCCAACGTCAACATTTCAAAAATACCCGTCCGCCCGGAATAACCGGTCGCGTGACATCGCTCGCAACCGCCGCGCGTAAACAAGGCGCTATCGGTGCTCTCCTCAGCCCACGGCGCAACGCCGCGGTAGGGTTGTTTGCACGCGGGACATAAAAGACGCAGCAAGCGTTGCGAAATCACCAGCGTCAACGACGCCGCCACCAGGTACGGCGCGATTCCCATTTCCACAAAACGCAGCGGTATTTCCGCCGCCGTATTGGCGTGCATCGAAGACAACACCAGGTGCCCTGTCAGCGCCGCGCGAATCGCAATTTCCGCCGTTTCGCGGTCGCGAATTTCGCCGACGGCGATCACATCGGGATCTTGGCGCAAAATACTGCGCAGACCTTTGGCGAATGTGAGTCCGCTTTGCTCATTTACCTGCACCTGATTCACGCCGGGCAAATGATATTCAATCGGATCTTCAATCGAGACCAAATTGCGCGCGCTGTCGTTCAAAAAGGCTAGCGCCGCCGCCAGCGTGGTGCTTTTGCCCGTTCCCGTCGCGCCGGCAACCACAATCAATCCCGCGCTGCGTCGCAATTCACGAACCAACAGCGACTGCGCCGCCGGCAACAGCCCGAGCCTTTCCAATTGCGGCACAAATAGCGGATTGCCTAAAATTCTGACCACTATTTTTTCACCATAAAAAACCGGTAACGAGGAAATACGTAAATCATATTTCCTGTTACCGGTTTCAAAAGTGCAACTGCCGTCTAAGGGCAATCGTTTTTCCGCCATGTTCATATGCGCCAGCGCTTTGATATAATTCGCCACGGAGGGCGCAAAAGTCCCGGGGAGTTGCGTTGTTTCCCAAAGTTTGCCGTGAATGCGAAAACGCACGCGCAGCCCGTTTTCCTGCGGTTCAAAATGCACATCGCTCGCGCCGTCAGCCACTGCTTGCGTCAATAACGCCTGCACCGCTGTCTTAGGGCTTGCCATCTCCTGCGCCGCCATGTTGTCGCTGCTCCTTTATTCTCAACATAAATTTTTATTTATTACATTTTTTATACTAGGCTTGCGAAAATCAAAAGTCAAGTAAATTTTGCGGCGGCTGCCGCGCTTTGCGCCACTGTTCGACGAACCGAAAAAAGACGCCCGCGGGCGTCTTTTTTCAGTTCCATGCGGCCGCGCTCAACAGCATGATAAAAAGCACGGCGAAAAGTTTTATTTTTATTTCCCTGTTTCACTTATCAAGTTTTACAAAATAAAAAGATCCCGGAAACCCGGGATCTTTTTTCACGTTACGCGTTTTTCGTGCGTACGCTGTGATGTTTCTTGCCGTCATAATTGCGCCATACCACCCACAGCGAGGTAGCGATGCACAGAGACGAGTACGCGCCGCTGATGAAGCCCACCAGCATGACGAGCGCGAAGTTTTTCGTGGTTTCGCCGCCGAAGAAATACAGCGAGCCGACCGCGAACAAAACGGTCGTCAATGTGTAGAAACTGCGCGTGATACTTTGCTTAATACTGTCGTTCGCGAGCGTTTCGTACGAATCCGTTTTGCGATGCGTGCGCAAGTTTTCGCGGACGCGGTCGAAAATAACGACCGATTCGTTCATCGAGTAACCGATAACCGTCAAAATCGCCGCCAGGAACGACGCGTCAATTTCCAGCTGGAACAATGCGAATGTGCCCAGCACGACTAAAATATCGTGCGTAATCGCGATGATACAGGAAATGCCGATCCGGTATTCAAAACGATAGGAGATGTACGCGATCAACGCGGCGAAAGCGACCAGCAAATTGATCAGCGCGTGTTCGGTCACTTCCGAACCGATGACCGCGCCGACGGATTCGATGCGTTTCACATCGACATCACCCAATTTTTGTTGCACATGAGCCACGACCGTATTCGTTTCTTCCGCCGACAGGTTATGCGTGCGAATCATCACATCGTGACCCGATTCGCTGTCGACATTGCCGGAAAGCTGAATCGTGCTGGCGCCGAGACCGTCGTCGGTAACCGCCTCACGCACTTGCGCGACCGTCACGGGCTGCGCGAAATTCAGGTCGATAATCGTGCCGCCGGTGAAATCAATGCCCCAGTTGAAACCGAACACCGCAATCGCGATGATGCAGGGAATGACAAGCAGGGTCGAGAACGTAAACCAAATTTTACGATAGCTGACTAAGTTCCAATTCCAATTCATTTGGCATAGCCCCCTTTCCGCGCTCCGAAGAGCCAGGGATTATGCACAATATTGGCGTTGATGAGCATCATCAGCAAGGTTCGACTGACGGTAATCGCCGTGAACATACTGACGAGCACGCCCAAGCCGAGCGTAATCGCGAAACCTTTAATCGTGCCGCTGCCCAAAACGAACAGGATCAACGCGGTAATCATAACCGTCATATTCGCGTCGAAAATCGTCGCGAACGCGCGTTTGAAACCGGCCTGAATCGCTAGACGCAATACTTTACCGGCTGCGATTTCTTCCTTAAAGCGTTCGAAAATCAAGATATTCGCATCGACCGCCATACCGATGGAAAGAATGATACCCGCGATGCCCGGCAGGGTCAGTGTCGCATGCAGTAATTTTAAAATCAAAAGTAATAACAAAACATAGACGAGCAACGCCACATTAGCGATAAACCCGTTCACGCGATAAATCAAAAGCATGAAGAGCGTAATCAACGAAAGACCGATGGCGAAAGCCATGACGCTCTTATCTTTGGAGTCCTGACCGAGCGACGGTCCGACGGTGCGAACTTCCATAACGTCGACTTTGACCGGCAACGCGCCGCTGCGCAAAAGAATCGCCAAGTCTTTGGCTTCTTCCAGGGAACGGTTGCCGGTGATGACCGCTTTACCGCCTAAGATCGGTTCGTTCACGACCGGATTCGTCAGGACTTCGCCGTCCAATACGATCGCGATATGACGACCGACATTCTGCGTCGTCAGGTCACCGAATTTTTTCGCGCCCTGATCATTGAATTCGATAGCGACTAAAGGTTTGTTTCCCTGTCCCAATTCTTCTTTCGCTGTCGCCAGATCTTCACCCGAAAGGCGGACATTGCCGTCCTCGTCTTTGAACTGCAGAATCGCCGTCTTGCCGATCGTTTTGATCGCCTGTTCCGGATCGCGTTCGCCCGGCAGTTCGATGATGATACGGCGCGAACCTTCACGCTGAATGATCGGTTCGGTCAAACCCATTTCATTGATACGACGTTCCATGATCTTGACGACCTGTTCCACGTCCTGATCGGTAACGACGTGTTCGGGCATGTCTTTCGCTTCCAGCACGATATGCGTGCCGCCTTGCAGATCCAAGCCCTGTTTGATCGATCCCGCCAAGTCGCCTACTTTGAAAACAAAGAGGCCGATGATGACAGCGATCGCCAATAAAAATTTTAACAACTCATTGATACGCAAAACTTATTCTCCCTCCCCGCCGGTCACCTCGCGGTGTACCAGGCGGTCTCCGTGACTACCGCATCTACCGTTACGTCGTTCGGCGTAAGCGGAATCTGCGTGACGAGAAAGGCCTCGGCGCAAATACCGAGTGTCTTTGCATTTGTATGTGCCAGCCAGCGATCATAGTAACCGCCGCCCATGCCCAAGCGCGCTCCGTTGTGTGTGAACGCCAATCCGGGAACCAACACCAAGTCGAATTCACCCGGATCGATCACCGCGGTGGCGCGCGGTTCGCGAATCTCCCAGTGGTTCATCGCCAAATTATCCCATGAAGTCAACCCGACCGCGTCCATGATGCCGAGCGTGGCCGTGAGTTTCGGTACGGCAACGGTTTTCCCTTGAGCGAGCGCGGCGCGGAGCACCGGATCAATATTGATTTCCTGCGGCATCGCCAAATACCCGAAAATAACGTTCGCTTCGCGAAACATCGCGGAATCCGTGATGCGCTCACAAATGGCGCGGCTGACGGAAGCGGGCTCGAAGTGACTCCGTTTTTCCAAAAGAGGACGGCGCAACGCTTTTTTCTGCGCTTGCGCCGCTGTCATTTCAGGCATCACGGTTGGCCGCTTCCTGCTCTGCTTCGACTTCTTTAGCGACCGGTTCTTCTTCTTCTTCCGATTGGAATTTATGAATCGCCGCTTTGGCGACTTTAATTTCCACTTTCGGCGCGATCTGTAAAAGGACCCATTCGTTTTTAATCGCCTTTACAGTACCATACAGTCCGCCGACGGTAATCACCTTACTGTTGCGACCGAGACGTTGCAAAAACAGCTTACGTTCGGACTTTTCCCGGCGCTGCGGCCGATACAGTAAGAAATAAAAAATAGCAATCATCAATAAAAACGGCCATGCGGCGTTAATTAACGGCATAAATTGTTGCACATTTGCACCTCCTTAATCGTATTGTATCTTATCCTATTTATTTTATCATATTCAAAGGCTCTGCGAAAATCTTACGCGCATCTTTTTCTAGCGCTGCCACTGCGCCCAAAAATCACGCTGAAAATCGCCGAACCGATCTTCCAAAATCGCCGCCCGCAAACTGCGCATGAAACGCTTCAGGAAATGGATATTGTGCACGGAAAGCAAACGAAACGCGAAAATTTCTTCCGCTTTATACAAGTGGCGAATGTACGCCCGCGTATAATGGCGGCACGCGTAGCAGTCGCATTCTTCGTCCAACGGTGTGAAATCGCGCTCAAACTGTTTATTTTTGATATTCAGCCGGCCCGTTTTCAACATCGCCATGCCGTTACGCGCGACACGCGTCGGATAGACGCAGTCAAACATGTCGACGCCGCGCGCCACCCCTTCCACGAGACAATCCGGCGTTCCCACGCCCATCAGATAGCGCGCCTTGTCGCGCGGCATCAGATGCGTCGTGTAGTCCAACATTTCATACATCAGATCGTGCGGCTCGCCTACGCTTAAACCGCCGATCGCAAAACCGTCAAACGGAAGCGCCGTGATCTCCCGCGCGCTTTGCGCCCGCAGGTCGCGATACATGCCGCCCTGAATAATCCCGAACATGCCTTGCGCCGGATGCTCATGCACTTCCAGACAACGTTTCGCCCAACGCGTCGTGCGTTCCGTCGACTGCTTGGCGTACTCGTAGTCCGCCGGATACGGGATGCATTCATCAAACGCCATCGCGATATCCGCGCCGAGATCCATTTGCGCGCGCGTCGCCACTTCCGGCGACAAAAATTGCTTGGACCCGTCGATATGGGAACGGAAATACACGCCTTCCTCTTTGATCTTGCGCATCGCGCCCAGGCTGAACACCTGGAACCCGCCGCTGTCGGTGAGCATCGCGCGCGGCCACTTCATGAACTGATGCAAACCGCCGGCCGCTTTGACCAATTCCGTGCCGGGCCGCAAAAACAAATGGTACGTATTGCTTAAAATAATGCCCGCGCCGGTTTCCGCCACTTCCTCCGGCGATAATGTTTTAACCGTCGCCTGCGTGCCCACCGGCATGAACATCGGCGTGTCAAAACTTCCGTGCGGCGTATGTATGCGACCGGCGCGCGCGCCGGTTTGCGCGTCTTCATGCACTAATTCATAGGTAATAACTGCCATATTCCACCTACCGTATCCACATCGCGTCGCCGAAACTGAAGAAGCGATACTTCGCCGCGACCGCTTCCCGATAAGCGGCGAGCACATGGTCTTTACCGGCGAACGCGGAAATCATCATCAAAAGCGTCGACTGCGGCAAATGGAAATTAGTCACCATCGCGTCCACAATTTTGAACTCGTATCCCGGATAAATAAAAAGTTCCGTCGCGTCGCGACCCGCTTTCACAACGCCGCTTTGCCCCGCCGACTCCAGCGTGCGCACCGACGTCGTGCCGACCGCGACGATCCGCCGACCGGCGCGTTTCGCCTCATTGATCAGCCGCGCCGTTTCTTCACTCACGTTATATGTTTCCGAATGCATGTGATGCGTTTCGATCTCTGTCACCGAAACCGGACGAAACGTGCCCAGTCCGACATCCAGCGTGACGTAGCAAACGGTCGCGCCGCGCGCGGCGATTTCTTTCATTACTTCCGGCGTGAAATGTAATCCCGCCGTCGGCGCCGCCGCCGAACCCGGCGTTTTACTGTACACGGTCTGATACCGTTCCCGATCCTGCAAGCGTTCATGAATGTACGGCGGCAACGGCATTTCGCCGATTTCGTCCAAACGTGCATAAAAATCGCCGTCATAGGTGAACTTCAAAACGCGTCCGCCGAACTCCGTGCGATCTTCCACCGTCGCCGTCATGCCGGCGTCAAACGTAAGCGCCGTGCCCGGCAACGCCTTTTTGCCCGGCCGCACTAACACTTCCCAACGGTCTTCGCCCAACGGATGCAGCAGCAGGACTTCCACCCTGCCGCCTGTCGGCCGTTTACCGTAAAGCCGCGCCGGAATGACGCGCGTATTATTAAAGACCCACACGTCATCGGGGCGCACGTCTGCTAAAATATCCCGAAATGTTCCCTGTTTCGTAGCACCCGTTTGACGATCCAACGTGAGCAGTCGCGACGTGTCACGCGGCTCGACCGGAGTCTGGGCGATCAGTTCCTCCGGCAAATCGTAATTAAATTCACTAACGTTCATATCTGACCTTCGTTTCAATACATTTTTTCAATGGTGACACCCGTATAGAAGTGTCGTAAAATATTCCGATAATGATGCGGATCACGCGGCTTTTGCTGCGCCATGATTTGCGCGCCCCATTGGGACATGCCGACGCCGTGGCCATACCCGTACCCGATAATTTTCAAGCGATCGCGCTTACTGCCTTTGACGATATCGAACATCGTGCTGCGTAAGTCGAACATCTGCTGAAAACGGTTGCCGCTGATCGCCACCGCCTGTTTTTTACCGGCGATCTGCAAGGTGCGGACGCGTCCCGAAACGGTTCGATCAAACGCTTTCACCGGCGCTTTTTTCAACTTGGACAATTTAATATTCTTAATTTTGCCGACATCTTTACCATACGCCGCCAGCACGCGCTCCAAATCAGCGAGCGAAATTTCTTTTTCCCAGCGTTGTTTAGTAAAATCGTTCAGCGGTTCACTCACCGCGCGCAAGTAGGGCACGAAATTGTCCCAGACATTTTCACTGTCTTCCGTGTAGCCGCCCGAATGCGCGCAAAACACCGCGTCAATCGGTTCGCCTTTGTACAAAATCACTTCGCCCGCCGTATCATTGACGGCCTGCGTGGATTCCGGAGCTTCCGCCGCGACGCCGCCGTACACTTGCGAAACGATGGTGTCGTAGACGTCAAACCCTTGCGACGCGTAATTATTTTTATGATTGAGCGCGTACGTGCGCGCCGCCACCGCTTGCGCCCGCAACGCGTTCGGCTCCCACGACGCCGACATTTCACGCGGCACGACGCCGTAGAGATATTCTTCCATGCCGACTTCGTTGATCACCGTCACGCCATCATGTCCCGGCGTCCGAATCAATTTCAGCGCGCCGCGGTATTCGTTACCGTCCACCGCGACCAGCGCGAAGCCTTCCGGTCGGATATACACCGTTTCGCCGACTTTTTTGCCGTCGAGTGTAATGGATTTCGCGCTTACGCCGATGCGCAAGGTGTCGCCCTTGCTGAATGTTTTCCATTTTTGCGTGCCGTTATACACCGTGTACGCGCCGTTGATTCTCACTTTCGGCGAGTGGGCGTTACGCATCAGACCGACCAGCACGACCGGTTCATTTTCCGTGATCGGTAAAACTTGTCGGAGATCCCCCCGTTTGTCTTTCGCTTCTGCCCGAGGAGCTTTTTGCGTCTCGTAACGTCCCATCTTCACTTTCGCCGGCTTTTTCACCGGCACTCCCTTAATCACACGCGTGCTTTCCGTACGCGAACGCGCGCCCGGCGAACCTTTTACACCCGCCGCGTCCACGGTCGCCGCCGTGCCGAAAAGAAGCGCTCCCGTCAAAACAACCGCGCAGCATTGCTGCCATCGAACCATAATTCACCGCCTTGTAAACAACTGCAAGACAAGCGTCAGAACGACCGAAAGCAAAATCGATGTTCCGAGCGGAAAATAAAATGTAGTATTGCCTTTCGTAAATGAAATATCTCCGGGCAATTTGCCCAAGGGTAAAAAGTGACCGCCGAAATGCATGCACGCGCCGACCAAAAGCAACACGGCGCCGAGGATCATCAGCATTTTACCCATGACGCGCCTCAAACAAATCGCCGTCAGACGTTGACTGCGGCATCGCGATCCCCAGATGCGCGTACGCCGCCGCCGTCGCCACGCGACCGCGCGGTGTGCGATGCAAAAATCCGTTTTGCATCAGGTACGGTTCGTACACATCTTCGATCGTCGCCGTTTCTTCACTCACCGCGGCCGCGATGGTGTCGAGCCCGACCGGACCGCCGCCGAACTGACGAATAATCGTCGCGAGAACCTTGCGGTCAATCGCGTCCAAACCGGCATGATCGACTTCCATCGCCGCCAGCGCCAAATCGGCAATCTCTGACGTGATGACGCCGTCCGCCTTTACCTGCGCGAAATCGCGCACGCGTTTCAGCAGGCGGTTCGCGATACGCGGCGTGCCGCGCGAACGACGGGCGATCTCCGACGCCCCTTCCGGCGCCATTTCAATCCCCAATAATTGCGCCGAGCGCGTAATAATTTTTTCAATTTCCGCGGGTTGGTAGTATTCCAAGCGATGAATGACGCCGAAACGATCGCGCAACGGCGCCGCCAACGCTCCCGCGCGCGTCGTCGCGCCCACCAGCGTGAACGGCGGCAAATCAATGCGAACCGATTTCGCGCCCGGACCTTTACCGATCAAAATATCCAACGCGAAATCTTCCAGCGCCGGATATAAAATCTCTTCCACGCTGCGGGAAAGGCGATGAATTTCATCAATAAATAGTACGTCGCCGGTTTCCAAATTCGTCAGCAACGCCGCTAAATCGCCGGGACGTTCAATCGCCGGACCGCTCGTGATCCTGAGCGGCACATCCATTTCGTTGGCGATCACGCCCGCCAGCGTCGTTTTGCCGAGCCCCGGCGGACCGTATAAAAGCACGTGATCCAAAGGTTCGCCGCGCTGCTTCGCCGCGGCGATATATACTTCCAAATTGCGCTTGAGCGTTTCCTGTCCGATATAATCGGCCAAGTGCCGCGGTCGCAACGACTGTTGCCAACCGTCGCCCGACGTTTCCTCACGCGCGATAATTCGTTCGTCTGCCATCATTATCCTCTTTCTTTACCGAGTTGCGCCAACACCGCGCGCAGCAAGCGGTCCGTTTGCGGGTACTGCGCCGCCAGCTTTTCCGCCGCGCCGCGCACTTCCTGCTCCGTATAACCGAGACCCACCAGCGCCTGCACCGTTTCCGCCACCGGTCCCGTCGCGCTTTGCGCGGTCGCGACGTCTTCCGGCCAATCCACCGGCGCGCCCGACGCCGCGGGTACTTTGTCTTTCAATTCCAACACCAGACGTTCCGCCGATTTTTTACCGATGCCCGGCAACTTCATCAGCACCGCTTTATTGCGAATCCGAATCGCTTCAAAAAAAGTCTCCGGCGCGATCGCGGAAACAATGCCGATCGCGACTTTCGGTCCGACGCCTGATACCGTAATCAGCAAGGTAAATAAATCATATTCCGCTTCGCTCGCGAATCCGTACAGCGACAACGCGTCTTCGCGTACCTGCAAATAGGTATACAGCGTCACCGTCTCACCGAGACCCACCGCCTCGCGCGTGGAAGCGGGAAGGCGCAAACGATACCCGATGCCGCCGACATCCAACAGACACCAGTCCAATTCTAGACGCGTAATTTTTCCATGTAAATAACCGATCATTTGGGCAACCCCCAGCGTTCCGCTTGTCGTTCCTGTAGTAATGTGCAAATCGCGATCGCAAGCGCGTCCGCCGCGTCATCCGGTGAAATTTTTTCACGAATACCGAGCAAACGCATCGTCATCACAATCATTTGATGCTTGGTCGCGCGCCCGTAACCCACGATCCCTTGCTTCACTTGCAAGGGCGTGTATTCCGAAACCGGCAAACCCGCCAGTCGCGCCGCCAGCAAAATCACGCCGCGCGCTTGCGCCACTGTGATGGCCGTCGTCACATTTTTATTAAAAAATAACTCTTCCACGCCCACGCGTTCCGGCTGATATTTTTCAATCAAGTCGACAAGGCCATGGTAGAGAGTCGTCAGGCGATCGGGCATCGGCGTATGCGCCGGCGTTGTCAGCACACCGTAGTCGATGACCTGCAACCGACTGCCGTTACGCTCCACGACGCCGAAACCGCAGATCGCCGTCCCCGGATCAATCCCTAAAACACGCATGATTTCACACCTTTATCCATATTTCTTTTATTATAGCATACCCGCTGTTTTAAAATGCTTGCGGATCGCCGCGCGCCGTCGCGTTTCACTTAAAAATAACGCGGAAAATATAAAAATAAAAAAGAGCCGTCCGCAGACGACTCGCTTTTTATTTGCCGTGCCCTTTTTTAATTAGATACACCGTGACGTCGCGCCGTCCCCACTGTATCGCCTCATCATACGACTCCATCGCGACATCAATCGTTTTGCCTCGGATCGCGCCGCCGATATCATCCGCCAACGCGTAACCGTAGCCTTCCACGTACAATAACGAGCCCAGCGGAATCAAGCTCGGATCCACCGCGACATGCCCGCGCGAAAGCAAACTGCCGCGCGCCGTATGTGATCCCGTGCCGCCGTCTTGCGAAGAATACGCCGACGCGTGCATCGTCCATTTATGCAAATATTTTGACGGCGCGGACATCAGTTTCGCCGATTCGTTCCAGAAAAATTCGTCCGCGACGCCGTTCGCCGTTACGCCGTGACTCTTTTGCCAATCCTGCAACGCGCTTCGCGTCGCGCCGCCGAACGTCGCGTCAATGATCCCGACATCGTAACCGTTTTGCACTAAACGACTTTGCAAAAGTCGCACATGTTTACCCGAGTCACCCTGCTGCAAACCGATTTTACCGGCGGAGCGAGACGATTTTTTCACCGTTTGCGCCTTGTCGCGACTACGTTTCGCCGCGGGTTTCTTATTCGCCGCGCGCTCCCGCATGCCTTTCACCGCGCCGCGCGAGATGGCGATATCCCGTCCGCGCGTGAGTAATGACCAGGTTTTTTCATCGATCGCGCCAATCACTTCCAAACCGTGCTCCCGCTGAAACGTTTGCACCGCTTGGGTAAGTTGCTCTCCGTACACGCCGTCGGGCGCGCCGACCTCATATCCTTCCGCGGCGAACAGTTGTTGCAAAGTGACTATATCCGCGCCCAAATTGCCGGGAGCGTACAAAATGCCGCCACCTTCGCGCGGCGCGTCCGTCTCCGCCAAGCGCGCCAATATCGTTTCATCGGCTTGGCCGGTAACGCTAAGTCCCTGATCGCGTTGGTATAAACGCAACGCTTTTTCCGTCGTCGAGCCGAACACGCCGTCGGCTTCCCGCGCGAGGTAACCTTCTTCAATCAAGGCCTCTTGCAGACGCTGCACCGCGTCTCCCGCGTCGCCTTTTTGCATCGCCCACGCCGCGGTGCTCGCGCCGCAAAGGCAAAGACAGAAAACAAGTCCTGCTATGATTCGTCTCAATTCGTCACCACCTAACTTTTACTATTTTACTATGCGCATCAATTTTCTGTCAAAATGATGACGGCATGATCTCTTTTTGTCCTATAGTTTCGTCTGTTGAAAATAGTAAAAAAAGGCATGACGTCAGCATGCCAACGTAAACGGCGATTGACCGACGCGCGCCGTCGCGAAACGCATGCGGCGATTTACGCCGCGGCATATTTCGTGATCATATTTCGGCAACAAAAAAAGATGGCGGAAAACCGCCATCTTTTTTATTATCACCAAATTAGAATTTGTAGGACAATTGTACTTTGGTGAGGTCGTCGAGATCAGCGCCATCTTTGGTTTCCGCGCTGAATGTGCGGAGACCTTCGAGTTTGACGTTTTCAGCAACGACTACGCCGAAGCCGGCTGCCCAGGATTCGGTGTTGTTCAGGTAGCTCGAAGTACGGAGCGCGCCCGTGCCACCGAGGTAGGAACCCGGTTCCGCGTCAACATAGTCAACGAAAATGTTGAAGCTGCCCGGTTTCTTCATGTTCAGGTGACCGAAGTCAACGCGAGCGGTCCAGAATTCAGCGTCGTCGCGATCTTTCCAGTCAACGTTGAAGTAGTCGCCGGAGAGCGAGAAGTCTTCGTTCAGACCGAAGATCGCGCCCGCGCCCCAGATTTCATCCAAGCCGGCTGCATCAACTTTGTCGCCGTTCGGAGCGATGTAGGTACCGAGTACACGAACGTTGTGGCCGTTGTAACCCAAAGTAGCATAGGTCATTTCCGGGCTCTTCAAATCTTTAACGTCACCCAAATTCATAGCTTTCAATGCTTGATATCTGGTCAGATCGTTGACTTTTTCTTGCGCAAGATCTGCTTGGTGCGTACGAATACCCAACGCCTGAAGAGCTACTGTAATGGTAAATTGATCGCCATCTTTGACCGCTGCGTCATAAGTTTTTTGCGCTGCGGCTTTCGCATCATTAGCTGCTTTCAAATCAGCTTTGAATCCTTCCAGCGTTTTTTCCGGATCTTTGAGGTCTTTATATTCTTTAGCCAATTCTTGGTATTCTTCAAGTTGTTTGAACGTGTTCAGGTTCATGCCTTTCGCGTAGCCATAGCCGACGGAAGCGGTTACTTCATCGGTCGCTTTGTATTGGAGACGTACGCCGTCGAAAGCGTCATCGTACCAGTAGCCGGTCGCGCCGAATGTTTCACCGTAACGACCCGCGGTCAGGTGCAGACCGTCAGCCAGTTCATGGTCAAGATACAAGCGGTCGAGATCCAAGTCCGGATCTTCGTTGTCGCTGTCAAAACCGAAGTTACCCGAGGTAATGCGAGCGGTTACTTTGGTCTTGTCCGCTACTTTCGCGTTAAACTGGAGGCGAGCACGCATATCGAAGTGATCTTCATCTTTTATGCCGTCGTCCGTCCAACGAACACGAGCGTCACCGGTCACTTTTACGTTGCCGACGCGGTTTTCCAAGTTGGAAACGCGTACGCCGAGGCTGTTCAGTTCGTTCGCGAATTCGTCAGCCAAACGGTTCAATTGCGCCTGTTGTTCCGCGTTCAACTGATC
>NZ_JAHAHH010000122.1 GCF_018373335.1 Negativicoccus succinicivorans | reverse complement strand
GGTAAAAGCGGCTATGTGAAGGTAGAGAAAAAAGCATATACAAACCGCGACGGACAAACGCGGTGGCGCAATGAGATTGCCCGCTATCTCGCGCCGAATGATAAAGAACTGCTGGCGTTTGTTAAGGCGGCCGCCGATAACACGAACCCGCCGTTCTGATTATGCAGTTACGCGACTACCAAGAACAAGCGGTGAAAGCAGTGTTCACGGAATGGGCGGACGGGCGACTGAAAACATTGCTCGTTTGCCCGACCGGAACAGGCAAAACCGTAATCTTTTCCGAAATTGTACGGCGCATTGTAGCAGCCGGCAAGCGGGTGCTGGTACTTGCGCATCGTGAAGAATTGTTGAATCAAGCGGCGGAAAAGATTGAAACGCTGACAGGGTGCATGACGGCGCTTGAAAAAGGCACGCAAACGAGCCTTCACAGTATGGCGCCGATCACCATTGCAAGCGTACAAACGCTATCAAGAGAAAGTCGTTTGCAAGCATTTGAACCTGACCATTTCGACGCGGTCATTATTGATGAAGCGCATCATGCGCTAAGTCCCACATATCGACGTATTATTGACCACTTCCAAGCGAAATATTTAGGCGTAACGGCGACACCGGATCGCGGCGACAAAAAGAAATTAGGCGAAATATTTGATTCGTTAGCCTTTGAATATTCGACCATTACGGCGATTAATCAAGGCTATCTCGTGCCGATTATCGCAAAACAAATACCGCTAAAAATTGACATCAGTCAAGTTGGCAAGTCCGGCGGCGATTATGCGGCCGGCGATAGCGGACACGCGATTGAACCGTATTTGTCGGAGATCGCGCGGGAAGTCAAACCGCTTTGCCCTGACCGCAAAATAGTAATGTTTTTGCCACTCATTGAAACAAGTCGAAAGATGGTAAAAGCGTTACAGGATATCGGCATAGCCGCGGCGGAAGTGAACGGCGAATCGGCTGACCGTGCGGAGATTATCCGCGATTTTGAACGCGGTAAATATTCCGTACTATGTAACGCTATGTTGTTGACGGAAGGCTGGGATTGTCCGGCCGTAGATTGCATTGTCATTTTGCGGCCAACTAAGATCCGAAGCCTTTACGTGCAAATGGTGGGACGGGGAACACGTCCGGCACCGAACAAAAAAGATTTATTATTGCTGGACTTCTTGTGGCAGTCGGGGCGAATGGAACTATGCCGACCGGCTGACATTGTCGCCGACAAAGAAGAAAAACTGGCGCGAATCACGCAAAAACTTACCGATGCGGACGGAGAACAGCTTGACCTGTTGGAGCTTGCCGACGAAGTCGATCGCGATATTGTCAAAGAGCGCGAACAGGCAATGAAAAATCTGTTGGAAGAAAACCGCACGAAAAAAGGCAAGACGGTCAATGTTATGCAATTTGAATTTTCTATCGGCGGCGGCATGCTGCTCGATTATGAACCCGACTTTGCGTGGGAGCGTGAACCGGTTACGGAAAAGCAAGCGCAAACATTGCAAAAAATGGGCGTTGATCCGGCTGGCAATTCATGTAAAGGCGCGGCCTCCGTTGTCCTTAATCGCTTATTTAAGCGTATGGACGCCGGACTGGCAACGCCGTTACAGATCCGGACGCTGGAGCGTGTGC
>NZ_JAHAHH010000121.1 GCF_018373335.1 Negativicoccus succinicivorans | reverse complement strand
CCAACATCGGCAAACGCAGCTGGGCGGAGTGGCGAGAATGGATTGAAGCGGTAAATGATGATTTACCCGATCCGGAAAGCCTTGCCGACACATGGGACGATATGCCGCCATTATCGGCGCCATTGATTGACGGTATATTACGACAAGGACACAAAATGCTATTGGCTGGCGCGTCCAAGGCGGGCAAGTCGTTTGCGTTAATTCAATTGTGTATCGCCATTGCCGAGGGTACTACATGGTTAGGTTTCGATTGCGCGCAGGGACGCGTGTTATACGTCAACTTGGAACTGGACAGGGCAAGTTGCCTACATCGTTTCAAAGAAGTATACGCGGCCACAGAGACAGTGCCAAAATCAATAAAATCCATTGATATTTGGAACTTAAGAGGAAAATCAGTGCCGATGGATAAACTTGCACCAAAACTCATCAGAAGGGCGCAAAAAAAGAATTATATCGCGGTTGTTATTGACCCGATATATAAAGTTATCACCGGTGATGAAAACTCCGCTGACCAGATGGCGCATTTTTGTAATCAATTCGATAAAGTATGCACGGAACTTGACTGCGCCGTCATTTATTGCCATCACCATTCAAAAGGTACGCAAGCCGGCAAACGGTCAATGGACAGAGCGAGCGGCAGCGGCGTATTCGCCCGCGATCCTGATGCGCTGATTGACATGACGGAACTGGACACGGAAAACATCGACACCGGAGGACGAACGGCGTGGCGGATTGAAGGAACGTTGCGTGAGTTTGCTCCATTTGAGCCGATTAACATTTGGTTTGATTACCCGCGACATTATCCTGACACGGATAATATTTTGTCGGACAGTCGAGTATTAGGAACGCTGCTAAATACAGAGCAGTTAAGCAAGAAAGGCAATGCGGCAAAGCAGGAAAAGAAACAAAAGCGCATGGAAAGCTTGCATACAGCCTTTGAAATATTTTCACGGGTTGGCAAGAACGGAAGCACGGCAACGGTAGACGGACGAGCAAAAGACGCCGATGTTGCGGAATATTTACAAGTTACCGACAGAACTGTATTCAGATACATGCAAGAACAGGAGCGAATGGGCGGAAACTTGCGATTAAAAAATGGGGAGATTTATCTTGCTGACGATTGTAAATAAAGGGGCTGAAAATGCGGTTAACAATTTGTGCGACAAACCCGTATATATATAGGGATTGTCTGTCTTGATTTTCGCAGGGGTAGGCAGGCTAGGACGGGACAACAAGTCAGGGGGCGCAAGACCCCCCTGACTATGTCGATCCCTAACCTTGCCGCCCACCTACCCGTCTGATTTTGTCTTGAAGTAAAAAAATGTTGTTTTATTGTTTATCTGGCGAAAGAAAATGAAATGAAGCATGGCGGAGGTGCTAACGATGGCAAGAAAGGCAGAAAGAGCATTAAACGAAGAACAATTAGAGCAGGTGCAAGAGCTATTGAAAGGCTTTAACGAATATCAAGTTTTTGAAATCGTTTCAGGCTTGAGAACGTGCGAAGCTAATGTGTCAATATACGCCAATACAAAATATAGAGATAATCAAATGCGACAAATTCGCTTTGGTCTTGAAAAGGGGCGGTTTCGTTTCTTGTTTCTGAGCTACCGACGCAGGTGCATCTGTAGGAGGTTTTGCC
>NZ_JAHAHH010000013.1 GCF_018373335.1 Negativicoccus succinicivorans | reverse complement strand
TGCCGCGTTCGCGTTCCAAAAAGCGATCCGTGTCAATGAACTGCCAGCCCAATTCACGCGCCAGCATCCGCCCGACATGGCTTTTCCCCGTGCCCATGGAGCCGATCAAAACGATATTGCGTTTTTTGATAAGACGGTTTTGACGTTCTTCTCGCATGATCTACCTCTTTGTTGTTATTATAACAAATTATGAGATAAAACAATGAGGAGGATATCGCCGCGTGCGACTTTTTATCGGCTTGCGAATTCGCGCTGACGATGAAGTATTTTCGATTCACGATGCGATAAAAACCAAATTTTTACATACAAAAAAAGAAGCCGCTCACGCGACTTCTTTTCTTTATTCATTATTTAGTTTCGCTTTTCATCGCCGGATCATATTCATGCGATACATGCGCTTCGCTATCCAATTTGGCTTGGCTCGCCGCATAGAGTTTCTGCGCTTCCGCATCGACACGACCCGTACGTTTATCTTCTTCACGGTTCCAGTAAATGGAATCCATCAGGTCGAAACGTTCCGAAACGAAGCCGTAGAGCGTCCAACCGAAGAAGGTAACGAGCGAACCGTAGGTCATCGCGTCGAAGCCCGAAGAGTACAGCGCATAGAAGCTGTACAACGAACCGAGGAGCGCGATGAAGGTGGTCATTCCGCTGTAATGACCCGCCGCTTTCTGAATAACGACCAGAGCCGCCATCGAGAGCAGGTACGGGATGATGTTCGTAACAACCGCCAGGTTAACCAGCGTTTCAAACTGTTCATACAGCGCGTCGCTGATCGTCATTAACGACAGAAGCGACTGAATCACGGTGATCGTGATCATGCCGACAATCGGCGCGTTATAGGAAGTAACTTTGCTGAACAGTTTCGGGAAGTAACCTTCGTCCGACGAGGTTTTGAATACCTGAGCGATCGTGAACTGCCAACCCAAGAGCGAACCGAAGCAAGACATTACCATGAGACCCATGACGATTTTACCTACCATCGGGGTGAACATCGTCGCGAACGCCAAGCCGAACGGAGCCGACGACAGTGCCAGTTCCGCGTTCGGAACGATACCGGCCATAACGTTGGTGGACAAGATGTAAATGATAGCTGCGCCCAACGTACCGCCTAAGCAAGCGATCGGCACGTTCTTTTCCGGGTTTTCAACGGCTTCGGAGTTGGCGCTTGCCGATTCCATGCCGAGGAAGGCCCACAATGTCATTGCGATCGACTGTGTTAAACCATCAAAGAATTGCAAGTTGTGCGGGTTCCAAGCTTCCGTATAGGTCGACGGGCTGAACCAGAACCAACCGAGGACGGAAATACCGACTACCGGGATAATAACGCCCCAAACGGTAACCGAAGAAACGCGGCCGGTGTATTTCGCGCCGCCGAAGTTCAATACCGTCGCCAACCAAAGTGTTGCGATCGTCCACATGCCGACCGCTACGGAGGACAATTCAACTTCCATAAATTCCTGCGCGTAACCGACAGCCGAAATCGCAATCGCGATGTTGGCAATCAAGAGCGATACACCATAGGTGTAGTTCGCCATAAAGGAACCGGCTTTGCCGAAGGTATATTCCGAGTAGCCGCCCATACCGCCGCCACGGCGGGTGTACATACCACATTTAGCAAACGCATACGCCAAGCACATCGAGCCGACCGCTGTTACGACCCAGCTCAAAATGGACATGGTGCCTACTTGCGCAAGCTTGGTCGGTAACATAATAATACCGGACCCCATCATGTTGACCGCTGTCAAAATTGTCAGCTGGACAACGCTCATTTTATTTTGTGAGCTATCTGCCATTATAAAAGCACTCTCCTCAATACCCGCCTTCCATTACGGTGCGCCGAGTCCGCCCGACGCACCGTTTCTGAAAGCAGGTGTTACAAGTACGATCAAATTACGCTTTCGCGAATTCTTCTTCGTATTCTTTCTTCAATACATAACCGTAAGCACGTTTCTTACCGTCTTCCGTTTCCAGGTAAACGCCCTGGATTTCCGGCGCGAAGCCCGGCAACTGGTTGATGCCTTCGTTCAGCGCGAGGAAGTATTTCTGCGCGGTAGCGCTCCAGCGTTCGCCCGGAACGACCGTCAGAACTCCCGGCGGGTACGGCAACGCACCTTCAAGGGCGATGCGGCCTTCGATTTCGTCAACCGGTACCAATTCACCATGGTTGCGAACGAATTCGAGGTTCGCTTTATACGGCGTATTGACATATTCCGGGAAGTAGTCTTTCAGGAACAAACGTTTCTGCAGTTCTTTCACGTTACGTTCTTTGTAGAAGTCCTGCATTTCCTGGCAGAGACGACGAATCGTGTAGCCTTTGTATTTGTCGATATTGTTGTAGTAAATGGTCGGCAAGACGTCCTGCATCGGCGCGTCTTCTTCGATCAAACGTTCGAAGCGGGCGATTTGCGCTACGAGGTTCTGCATCTTGGTCTGCGTTTCCGCCGGAGTCAAGAGGAACAGAATCGAGTTCAAGTCGCATTTTTCCGGAATGATATTGTTTTCACGGAGGTAGTTCGCGAGAATGTTGGCATGAATACCGAAGTCTTCATAGGTGCCGTCCTGCGCGTTAATACCCGGCGTGGTCAACTGCAGTTTCATCGGATCGACGAAGTACTGGCCTTCGCCGTAACCGTCGAAGGAGTGCCAACGTTCACCCGGAATGAAGCGGAAGTAGTCCAGGTTGTTCGCCATGTCTTCGGTGTCGCCGTCTTCCCACGGTTTGCCGTTGACTGTCGGCGGAACGAACGGTTTGATCATCTTGCAGCTGCGCAAAATCGCTTTACGGGTTTCGATACCGAGTTTAACGGCTTCGACCCAGAGGCGTTTGCCTGCTTCGCCGTCAGCCATTTTCGCGTTAACGTCCAAGGACGCGAACATCGGATAGAACGGCGAGGTCGACGCATGCATCATGAACGCGTTGTTCAAGCGTTTATGCGGGCAGTAACGATCCTGACCTTTGATATGGCTGTCTTTTTTGTGGATCTGCGAGGTCTGCGAGAAGCCGGCCTGTTGTTTGTGGACAGATTGGGTTACGAAGATACCCGGATCATCCGGACCGAGGTCCAAGAGCATCGGACTGCAGTCACGCATCATCGGAATAAACTGTTCATAACCTACCCAAGCGGAGTCAAAGAGAATGTAGTCGCAGAGGTGACCGATCTTTTCAATGACCTGTTTCGCGTTGTAGATCGTGCCGTCATAGGTACCGAGCTGGATGACCGCCAGACGGAACGGGCGTTCTTCTTTCGCTTTTTTCGGATCCATTTCGGCCGCGAGTTCGCGGAGTTTCTTTTCATCGAAGCAACCTTCCAAGATACCGCCGATGAAACCGAACGGGTTACGAGCGGTTTCCAGGTATACCGGAGTCGCGCCGGCCTGAACCAAAGCGCCGTGGTTGATCGATTTGTGGTTGTTGCGGTCATAGAGAACCAAGTCGCCGGGGGCGAGCAAAGCGTTCAATACGACTTTATTGGAGGACGACGTACCGTTCAAAACGAAGTACGTTTTGTCCGCATTGTAGACTTGCGCCGCGTGCTGCTGCGCATCCAAAGCCGGACCTTCATGAATCAAGAGGTCGCCCAACTTAACGTCGGCGTTGCAAAGGTCGGCGCGGAATACGTTTTCGCCAAAGAAATCAAAGAGGGCACGGCCTGCGGGCATTTTACGATAGAACATACCGCCTTGATGGCCCGGGCAGTCAAACTGCGATTTGCCGGCTGCGACATAGTCAGCCAACGAACGGAAGAACGGCGGTAATACGTCTTCTTCATACGCCGCTGCCGCCTGTTCAACCTGACGGCTGTAGTAACCGCGTTTGGTTTCCGTGTTCGCCGCGTCGATAACATGGTCAATTTGGCCCATGTATTTTAAGTCGAGCGCTTTGCCTTCGGTCAATACGGCGATCACCGGAATGTTGAATCCCGTTTCTTTCACTTTGTCGAGGTAGTCCATTTCCTGATCCGTGATAACGGCTACCGCGACATCGGTGAAGTCCGTATTGTCGAGACATACTTTTTCCCGGCCGATCGCCAAGTCAAAGTACTGTTCTGCGAGCGGACTGTAACCCACTTTCAGATGCTTCATCATTAAGACCTCCCAGTCTCATCACTTTAGACAATAAATGTCTTAGCCACAAAAAAACGGCATTAGCACACCGCGATGCATCAGCCTGTCGAATCGATTTCCCTGCTCGGCGATTCGCGTTATCCCGGCAGATCGTCATCCGATTCTGACCTGTTTAATGATTCCATTCTGACCGCATACGGCGTATAAAACGCTCTCACTATATGCCACACGGGCGTTTGCGGCTTTCACCCGTTGTTCGACATCATTATATTCCTTCATCTCGAAGGTTGTCAATTTCATAATATTCATAGATTTACTTCAAAAAATAGGTTGATCAGAGTTATTTTGTTGTTAAATAAAATAATTATTGATAATTTTAAAATTTTTGTAAAGAACTTCAACGATTATTTTATAATCTTCCAAACATCGTTTGTATAAGGCTCAGCGGGTATTTTTCAGCGGATGTATTAAAAATTCTAAAAAAATATTTTTAATATATCGATATGTTTTTATAATTTTATTTTTATTCGCCATATTTTTCTTCGTATGCGTTCCATGCATATTGAAACACTTATTTTCGCTAAGTTATGCTTAACTTATATATTTTTGCTATATATAAATTGCCTTGCGCGCTAAAAAAGAGACCCTTTCGGGTCTCTTTTCAGTGACGTGTTTTTATTTTTCTTCGTTTTCCGATGCTTCTTCCGCTTTGTCACCGCGGCCGGCGCGTCCTTCTTCCGGACGCATCAGCGGGAACAGGATGACATCGCGAATGGATGCAGCGTCAGTCAGGAACATGATCATGCGATCAATCCCGATGCCCAAACCGCCGGTCGGCGGCAAGCCGTATTCCAATGCGGTAACGAAGTCTTCGTCCATCTGATGCGCTTCGTCATCGCCCATTTCGAATTCGCGCATCTGCTGTTCAAAGCGTCCGCGCTGATCGATCGGGTCATTCAATTCGGAGTAGCCGTTGGCGATTTCACGACCGAAGATAAAGGCTTCAAAGCGGTCGGTAATCGACGGGTTTTCTTTATTCTGTTTCGCGAGCGGCGAGATTTCCAGCGGATGACCGAAAATAAAGGTCGGCTGAATCAGTTTTTCTTCCGCCACTTCTTCAAAGCAGGCGTTTAAGATCTTGCCGATGCCGTCATGTTCCGTGTATTCCGCGCCGAGGCGATCGGCAATCGCGCGCGCTTCTTCAATCGTTTCCACCTGATCGAAATCTTCGCCCGAGAATTTCTTGACCGCTTCCGGCATGGTCATGCGGTTCCACGGCGGAGTGAGATCGATTTCCGTACCCTGATAATTCACTTTCATCGTGCCGAGTACCTGCTGCGCGCAGTAGGAAACGATTTGTTCCGTCTGGTAGATGGCGTCTTCGAAGTTGCCGTACGCCTGGTAGGTTTCCAGCATCGTGAATTCCGGATTGTGACGATTGTCGATACCTTCGTTGCGGAAGTTGCGGTTGATTTCAAAGACGCGTTCAAAACCGCCGACGACCAATCTCTTCAGGTACAATTCCGGCGAAATTCGCATGTAGACATCCATGTCATGCGCGTTGTGGTGCGTGATGAACGGACGCGCGGCGGCGCCGCCGTAGATCGTCTGCATCATCGGCGTTTCGACTTCCATGAAACCGTGATCGGTGAGCCATTCGCGAATGCAGTTGATAATCTGCGAACGCTTTTTGAAGGTGTCACGCACTTGCGGGTTCATGATCAGGTCGACGTAACGTTGACGGTAACGAATTTCCGAATCCTTCAATCCCTGCCATTTGTTCGGCAACGGCCGCAGACCCTTCGAAAGCAAGGTCAATTTTTCCACGCGCACGGTGATTTCACCCTTGTGCGTTTTGAATACCTTGCCGTTAATTCCGACGATATCGCCGATATCCAGCAGTTGAAACAGTTGGTATTCGAGCTCCGAAACTTCATCTTGGCGCAGGTACACTTGAATGTCGCCGGTGAAGTCACGCAGATTCAAAAACGCCGTTTTGCCGTGATCGCGGATCGCCATGATACGGCCGGCAATCGCGACTTCCTGATCTTCCAGGTCGGCAAATTCGTCAATGATCTGCTGATTATGATGCGTCCAGTCAAATTTCTGACCGAACGGTGTTAAACCCAAATCGTAAATTTTCTGCAACTTTTCACGGCGGATCTGCATCTGCTCCGATTCGCCTTCGCGCAGTTGTTCCAGTTCGGAAACGTGGTCATTCTGTACATTAGCCTGTTCGTTTTGTGCGTTATCCATGGTATTCTCTCCTTTTAAGTCGACATAGCCGCAATGAATTTCTTTGTGATGTATAATGCAGAAAATATTTTACCGACGAAACGTCGGTTTGGCATCTGTCGCCTTACGCGGCAAGATTACACGGCGTGCCGGCGCTGACGGCTGCACGCAACGTAAGTATACCGCGTCTAATTGCCCTTCCATACCGGACCTCCCACTGGTTGTCAATTTAATTTATTAACAATCTTATGTTTCATAAATTATAGCAAACCGTTTTTCGAGTGTCAAACCTCCGCTGACATCTCGGAACGCGGGAAGTCGGGCCGGTAGTCTTCCCGTTCTTTAAGGTGGTCAAGAAATTGACGCATGACTTTCGGGAGATCCGCCCCTTTTTGGGTATAAACGTAATGCTCCGCCCGCAGGTATTTGCTGCGCAACGGTACCGCCGTAATGTAGGGAGCCAACCACGGCGACACGTCCCCGCCGATGACCGCGATCAGGTTACAGCGCAAGGCTATATCGACCACGGTCGCCGTCGAGGTGCAGCGTATCCCGACGGGAACTTCGACATGTTCTTCGCGACAGCCGCGGAAAAAACCGTCTTCCAGTTCCGTCGCCAAGCAAATCGGTTCCTTGGTCAGAGATGTCATTCGTACATGTTGCTTGTCTTTCAATAGCGGGTGATCCTTTTTCCCGATCGCGTAAATCGGTCTTGTAAACGCGCCCTCCAAAGTGTACATAAACGCCTGCGACGCGGCAAACGGCGTAATGATGCAGTGGATCTCGCCGCGCTCCAAATGTTCGGCGAGCGTGGCGACATCGTTGACAGTAATGCGCCAACGGCGGTCCGGATGCGCTTCGGCGAAGTCGGCGACATATTCACCGACAGCCATCGAAAGATCCGGCACCGTACCGACCGCGACCGTCTCCAATTCATTGAAAGCGACCATTTTCAGGTCGGTCCGCAGTACATCCGTCGCATTCAAAATATGGCGCATCCGCCGATATAAAAGTTCACCGGCGGCCGTCAGTTCCAAATGACGACTGCCCTGTTTCGTTTTAATCAGTTGAACGCCGTAGTAGGACTCCAGGCTTTTGATTTGCGCTGACAAGGCCGGCTGCGCGATATTCAGACGCCGCGCAGCTTCGCTTACGGTATAGGATTCCGCCACAGTAACAAAGTTGCGATAAAAATCCAGGTTCATCGTAATCCCCCAATGCGAGAACAAGGTGGAGTTGCCTCCACCTGCTCAAATGGCTTGTTGTCTCACGATGTAATTGTATCGAATTTATTACTTTCACACAAGACAAGCGGTATGAAGCATCCCAAGACAACCCTTATATGAAGTATCAAACTTGACTTGTCGTCACCTTTTCTTCGGGCCGACGAATTTCAAATCGATTGGCGATAAAGCCGTAAAAAGTCCATCCCAAGAAAGTGACCAGACCGCCGTAGGCCAGCGCGAATTCGCCGCAGGCATACAGGGCGTAGAAGCTGTACGCGGTAGCAATGAGGTTGACCACATGCGTGGTAAGCCGTTTTTGTTTCGACACGCCCGCTTTATGCAAAATAATCGGCAAAGCGGCCATCGAAAGTACATACGGAACGAGGTTGGTGACGACCGCGAGATCGACGATCGCGCTGAACTGTTCCATCAGACTCGGAGAAATGGTCGCGAACGCGATGACGGTCTCGATGATGGTCATGACGATCATGCCGGCGACCGGCGCGTTGGCGCGAGTAACTTTCGAGAACACGCGCGGGAAGTAGCCGACGTCCGCCGACGACTTCAATACCTGCGCGGTCGTGAACTGCCAGCCCAAAAGCGAACCGATGCAGGCGAGCGTCATCAGACCCATGACGATCTTACCGGCGATCGGACTGAACATATGCGCGAAGACAAAGCCGAACGGTGCGTTGGAAGCAGCCAACTGATCAATCGGCACTATCCCCGCCATGACATTGGTCGAGGCAATGTAAACGATCGCTGCTCCCAGCGTGCCGCCCAACACCGCAATCGGTACGTTCTTTTCCGGATTTTCCACCGCGTCGCTGTTGGCGCAGGCGGATTCCAAACCCAAGAACGACCAGAGGGTTAGCGTAATCGACTCGCTGACGCCTTCCATAAAAGGCAGTCCGTGCGGGTTCCATGAGTTGATATAGAGCGTGGGATCAAACCAGAACCAGCCGATCAGACTGATGCCGACGACCGGAATAATCACGCCCCAAACGGTAACGGAACCGATTTTGCCGGTGATGCCGGCGCCACCGAAGTTCAGTACCGAAGTGACCCAAAGGGTCGCGATCGTTGCGATCCCGACGCCCAACGCCGACAGCTTCATATCCATAAATTCCGTGCCGTAGCCGACCGCGGAAATCGCAATCGCGACGTTGGCGATAATCAATGAAAACGAGTATGTATAGTTGCAAAGAAAATTGCCGGCCTTGCCGAACGCGTTGTCGGCGTAGCCGCCCATGCCGCCCTGTTCTCTGCTGAACATGCTGCACTGGGCAAAACAGTAAGCCAAACACATCGACCCTACCGCTGTTACCAGCCAGGAGAGAATCGAGATCGTACCAACGGACGCCAGCTTGGCGGGCAACATGATGATGCCGGAGCCCATCATGTTAACCGCCGTAATAATAGTCAGCTGAACGACGCCCATTTTTTTTGCTGTTTGTGACATAGTGATCGCATCCTTTTAGATACAATCGCCACTCGGGCGATTATTTTTTCGTCGTTTTAGCGGCCGTTTTACTATCCGCGTTTTCTTTTTTGACCGTCGTCGGCGCGCTCGTCGCTTTCTCTTTGGCGTCGGCGCGATGCGTCGGCGCGTTTTGAATGACGCTTTCGTCTTTCAAAACATACGCCACCGCGCGCGTTTTACCGTCGATTTCAGCGAAGTGCACGCCCTGGATCTCACCGGCAAATCCCGGCAACAGATTAATCGTATCTTCCAAGGCACGGAAATATTCGATGACGGTGTCGCCCCAGCGTTCGCCCGGATCAATCGTGAGGATTCCCGGCGGATACGGCAACGCGCCTTCCAGCGCCACGCGGCCTTTGATCTGATCGAGGGTGACTTTTTCCCAATTGCCCGCGACAAATTCATAGTTCGCGTCTTTCGCGCTCATCGCGATTTCCGGCATGTATTCTTTGCGGAACAAACGTTTCTGCAGAATATTGACGCGGCGCGATTTGTAGAAATCGTGCATTTCCTGACAAAGCTGACGAATGGTGTAGCCTTTATAACGAGCTTCGTTTTGCTTATAAATCTTCGGCAATACTTGCGAAAGCGGCAAATCTTCGTCGAGACAGGTTTCAAACCGCACGAGGAGTGAAATCAGGTTCTGCATCTTCGTGTAGGTTTCCGCCGGCGTGAGCAGGAAGAGGATCGAGTTCAAATCGCTCTTTTCCGGTGTCATGCCGTGTTCCCGCAGGTAGTTGGAAAGCAATCCCGCCGGAATACCGAAGTCTTCATATTCCCATGTTTTTTTGTTGATCCCCGGCGTGTAGAGGAGCAACTTACACGGATCAATGACGTACTGATTTTTACCGTACGCTTCAAAGCCGTGCCAGCTGTCTTTCGGGTTCATGCGGAAAAAGCGGACATCATTGGCGATGATGTTGGTGTCGTAATTTTCCCACGCTTTACCGTCGATCGTTTCCGGAATGAACGGTTTGAAATAGTGACAGTTTTTGATAATTTCTTTGCGGATATCAATGCCGAGTTTAACGGTATCGGCCCACAATTTGCGGCCCGCTTCGCCTTCGTGGATCTTCGCGTTGACGTCCAGCGAGGCGAAAATCGCGTAAAACGGCGAGGTCGACGCGTGCAACATGAACGCGTTGTTGAAGCAGTCGTCGTTGCAGTACCGCGGCTGATCTTTAATGTGGCTGTCTTTTTTATGAATTTGAGAGGCTTGCGAGAAGCCGGCGAGCTGTTTATGTACCGACTGCGTGACCATGACGCCCGGATCGTCCGGTCCGAGTTCCAAAAGCAGCGGGCTGCAGTCGCGCAGCATCGGAATAAATTGTTCATAACCGACCCAAGCGGAGTCGAAAAGAATGTAGTCGCACAGGTGACCGATGCGGTCGATGACCTGACGCGCGTTATAAATCGTGCCGTCATAGGTGCCGAGCTGGATCAACGCCAAACGGAACGGGCGTTTCGCTTTGGCTTTTTCCGGATCGACTTTGGCGACTTCCGAGCGCAGATAGTCTTCTTCAAAGCAATGTTCATCCACGCCGCCGATAAAGCCGAACGGGTTGCGTCCGGTTTCCAAATACACCGGTTTCGCGCCGACCTGTACCAACGCGCCGTGGTGCACGGATTTGTGGTTGTTGCGATCGAACAGTACGACATCGCCCGGATGCAAGAGCGCGTTGATGACGACTTTATTGGCCGTCGACGTGCCGTTCATGACGAAGTAAGTCGTGTCGGCGTTAAATACTTTCGCCGCGTGTTTTTCCGCTTCCGCCGGCGCCCCTTCGTGAATCAGAAGATCGCCCATACGTACGTCGGACGAGCTCATATCGGAGCGGAACAGATTTTCACCGAACCAGTCGTAAAGGGCACGTCCGGCCGGATGTTTACGGAAGAACTGACCGCCATGATGCCCCGGCGTCGCCAGCGTCATGTTACCGGTTCCCACATATTCGGTCATTTCACGGAAGAACGGGGGTAAAATTTCTTTTTCATAATCTTTGGCCGCCTGTTCGATCTGACGTCCGAACAGGTCGCGATCAAATTCGTTGACGTCCATAACGTGAACGCCGGCCGCCAGGAGATCCAGCGGAATTTGAGTGTCCCGACGCGTACGGATGACGAACATCGGAATATTCAACGCCGAATCGATGAATCGTTGCAGGCAATTCGTTTCATCCTCCGTGACGATCACGACCGCCGCCGAAGTTAAATCCACCTCGAAATTATCGATGACATCTTCCAAAAAAAGAACTTCACGATCGGAAAGCAAGTCAAAGCATTCGTATGCCGCTTTGCTGCAGATGACGTTTAACAGTTCCATGAGACAATCCTCCTGTACATTTTTTACCATGGCATCGACTGCGCGCTTAATCAATGCCTGTTGTCCTCACTGTCAGTATAGGCGGGTCGGCGCGTTTTGAATAATACAGCAAATCTATAAGTCAAGCTTCCACTTATAAAAAAAGAAGCCCCGAGTGCGAGGCCGCGGGGTTTCTTTATAAGCAAATTTTTCACAATCTTTAGTTTTTGTTAACTTTTATTTGCTTCGACTTATACTTCATTTTTATTATAAAGATAGTGTAAATTATATTTTTTTGCGTTTTTATCTTCTTTGGGCGGCTCTTACGGAAAACGTTACGCTTTCTTTTTGCCGGCGGTATTCACGACTTTAACGATCTCGTATTCGAGTACCTGCTCCGGCGCCTGCACCGTTACTTTATCTTTGGCTTTCTTGCCGATCAGCGCTTTGCCGACGGGAGATTCGTTGGAGATTTTATCTTCAAACGGATCCGCTTCCGCGGAACCTACGATCGTGTATTCAAGCGTTTCCCCGTTCTGGTCTTTGATAGTGACGACCGAGCCGAGCGATACTTTCTTGCCTTTCGGGTTGGCGATAATCACCGCGTTGCGAATACGTTCTTCCAGTTCGGCGATCCGGCCTTCGACAAACGCCTGCTGATTTTTGGCGTCTTCATATTCCGAGTTTTCACTTAAATCCCCGAGAGCGATGGCTTCCTTCAGTCGTTCCGCCACTTCCAAACGGGTCTTTGATTTTAATTGAGCAAGCTCCTCTTTCATTTCTTCCAAGAAAGCGGCGCTGACTTCCATTCCCTGCGTCATATCGTTCCAAACTCCTAACTTATATAAATAAATACCAAATAAACAAAACAATATTATTTGAATTATATCACAGTACGCGAACTGAGTCCACGCACATTTGTGTACTACACCGTGACAAAAGAAAGCGCTTTCGTCAAGAGTTCGTCCCAGCGCGCGAGCGTTTCCGCCTGCATCAATTCCCGTCGTAAGGCGGCAGATTTGCGCAAGCCGCGCAGGTAGCCGATCGCGTGCGTGCGCATTTGCCGAACGGCGACCGTTTCCCCTTTTTCGGCGGCGAGCATATGCAAGTGCCGGCGGCACATGGTCAAGCGTTCCGTTGCCGTTGGCGGAGCAACGCTTTCACCGGTCGCGAGATAGGTCGTGACTTCATGAAAAATAAACGGGTTGCCCATGGCGGCGCGACCGATAGCGACGCCGGCCGCGTTCGTTTCCGCGAGCATTCGGGCCGCGCTCGGTCCGTCCACCACATCGCCGTTTCCCCAAACGGGAATCTCGATCGCGGCGACGACTTCGGCGATCGCCCGCCAGTCCGCTTTACCGCTGTAGCCCTGTTCGCGCGTGCGCCCGTGCACGGTGAGCGCGGCGGCGCCGGCGGCGGCCAAAGCGCGCGCCACCGCCACGGCGTTGCGGGAATCGTCATCCCAACCGAGACGGATTTTCGCCGTGACCGGCACATCCACCGCGTCCGCCATCGCGGCGATGCAGGCGGCCGCCTGCGGCACGTCGCGCAGGAGTGCCGAACCGTCGCCGTTTTTGACGACTTTGGCGACGGGGCAGCCCATGTTGAGGTCAATGATATCCGCGCCCGCTCGCGCGACGATTTGCGCCGCTTTCGCCAATTCTTCCGGTACATGTCCGAAGATCTGCACCGCGACCGGATGCTCATCTTCCGCCAGCGCCAACATGCGCAGCGTTTTATCATTATGATATAAAAGACCTTTGGCGCTGATCATTTCCGTACAAACGAAACCGACGCCCTGCGCCGTCGCAAGTCGTCGGTACGTCTGATCGCAAATGCCCGCCATCGGCGCGAGCGCCACGCGGTTGCGCAGCTTCACGCCGCCGATGGCGGGTGTATTATTTGTTGCGTTCATATAAGAGTAAAAGTCCTTCCAAAGTCAACATCGGCGCGACATAGTCGATCGTCTGCGATTCACCCGCGATCAACGCTGCCAAACCGCCGGTAGCTACGACCGCCGCGTCATCGCCCAGCTCTTGCTTCATGCGATTGACGATGCCGTCCACCTGACCGACATAGCCGTAGAAAACACCGGCCTGCATGCTGGCAATCGTATTTTTGCAGATGACGCCATCCGTTTTCTTGAGTTCGATACGCGGCAACTTCGCGGCGCGCTGAAAAAGCGCTTCCATCGAAATCCCGACGCCGGGAGCAATCGCGCCGCCCAAGTAATCGCCTTTCTCCGAGATGGCGCAATAGGTCGTCGCCGTACCGAAGTCAATGACCACCAGCGGTCCGCCGAAACGTTCGTAGGCGGCCACGGCGTTGACGATACGGTCAGCGCCGACTTCCCGCGGATTTTCATATTTAATATTCATGCCGGTTTTCGTACCCGGGCCGACAAATGTCGCTTGCACGTTGAAGTAACGCAGCGCCATTCGCTCCAACGTCGGATTGACCGGAGGCACAACGGACGATACCATAATCGCTTCCACATCCGTCATTTTGACCTTGTTGTAGTGGAATAAGTTGCCGATTAATACGCCATATTCATCGGTCGTCCGAAAACGATCCGTAGAAATCCGCCACGAATCTTTGAGTTCGTGACCTTCAAATACGCCGAGCACGATATTCGTATTGCCGACGTCCATAACCAGTAGCATAGAGTTCTCCTTTATAGCGCAGGTTCATCTTTGTAGCGAATCGAAACCTCGCCCGCCAGTACGCGTTCGACGCCGTGATCCGTTTCCACCAGGAGGCAACCGTCGGAGTCTATATCCACCGCTTTACCGCTGTACGTGTAGCCCGGCGTGATGACATTGATATCGCGGCCGAGAGTCACCGAATATTTGCGCCATTCGTCAAGAATGGTAGCGAAGCCGTTCGTTTCCACTTCCGCATACAGTGTTTCGAGCTCCACCAAGATCAAATTAAGCAATTCTTTGCGCGGAATACGTACGCCTTCCAGCAAAAACGAAGTCGCTTTATCCCGCAAGTCTTCCGGCAAATCGACACGGGCGACATCAGTGTTGATGCCCATCCCCATGACGATGTAATTGATCTCTTCCATCGTCGCGTCCATTTCCGTCAGGATGCCGACGATTTTGCGACGTTTCACCAGTAAATCATTCGGCCATTTGATGCCGGTTTCGGTGAGCCCCGCCTGATGGAACGCACGCACCAGAGCAACGGCGGCCAATAACGTGCACTTCGACGCTTCGAGCGGCGAAAAATGCGGCCGCAAAATCAGTGAGAACCAAATTCCCTTCGCATAGGGAGAAAACCACGCGCGCTGCAAACGGCCGCGACCGCCGGTTTGCTCTTCGGCGACCACAATCGTTCCTTCCGGCGCGCCGCGCCGCGCTTCTTCTTTGGCGATGGCGTTTGTGGAGGGCGCCGTCTCGCGATAAATAATATTGCGCCCGAACGATTCGGTAGAAAGTACACTGTTGATTTCAAGTTCCGTCAGAAGGTTGGGCGCATGCAGCAGCCGATACCCTTTGCGTGTGCTCGACTCGAATACGTAACCGCGTTCTTTAAGGACCTTGATATGTTTCCAAATGGCGGTTCGTGAAACTTTCAGATCATCGGAAATTTGTTGCCCCGAAACGTACTCGCCGTGAGCGTTTCGGAAGTAATCCAAAATCTTATTGCGCATGCTTTGCCACTCCTTTTTTACGTGATGAATGTATTCTTATTATAAAAACAGGTTTACAATTTGTCAAGTTATCCTCATGCTGTTGTTAACATACAAAAAAACGACCGCATCCCACGATGCAGTCGTTTTTTGTATGTTCAGTCCTCGCGGTGCCAGCGATCTTTCGGCGGCACATCACCGCTCGGTGAAGGCGGGGTTTCCGGTCCCGGCTTCGGAGCGACCGGCGGCGCCGGCGGCGGTTGACGCCACGGCTGTTCGGCCGTCGGATCCGGAAGCGGCGGCGCTTCCACCGTGGTTCCGTCATCGAGATCCTCCGCCTGCGATGCGCCCGGCGGAGGCGTGATCGATTTGTATTTGAAAAGGTTGGCGACCTGCTTGGAGTCGATCGTTTCGACTTCCAAAAGCGCCTGTGCCATCGCTTCCAATACATCCTGATTTTCGAGCAGCAGCTTTTTGGTTTCCGCGTAGGCTTCTTCCGCGTATTTACGCATTTCTTCGTCAATCGCGGTGGCGATATCTTCGCCGTAGTTGCGTTCGGAGCCGAGTTGTTTGCCGAGGAAAATCTGTTCCTGATGTTCCCCGAATGTCATCGGACCCAAGCGCGTGCTCATGCCCCAGCGCATAATCATATTGCGCAAAATCTGAGTGACGCGCTCCAAGTCGTTGGACGCGCCGGAAGAGATCTCGTTGAATGTGATTTCTTCCGCCACGCGACCGCCCATCAAGACGCGAATTTCGGATAAGAGTTGCGACTTGGTAATGTACGCGCGTTCTTCCTGCGGCAGCGTCATGGTATAGCCGCCCGCCTGGCCGCGCGGTACGATCGTCACTTTGTGAACTTTATCCGCTTCCGGCATCAGTTCGGCGATAATCGCGTGACCCGATTCATGGTACGCGGTAATTTTGCGTTCCCGTTCGCTCACCACGTGGCTGCGACGTTCCGGACCGTAGGCGACTTTTTCGCTCGCTTCTTCGAGTTCCGCCATACCGATCGTCTTCTTGTTTTGCCGCGCCGCCAACAGCGCTGCTTCGTTTAAAAGGTTGGCCAAATCCGCGCCGGTAAAGCCCGGCGTTTTCTTGGCGATAATCTTAAGGTCGATATCGCCTTCCAAAGGTTTATTTTTCGCGTGGACTTTCAGGATCGCTTCCCGGCCGCGCAAATCCGGACGGCTGACTACGACCTGACGGTCAAAACGCCCCGGACGCAAGAGCGCCGGATCCAAAATATCCGGTCGGTTCGTTGCTGCAAGCGTAATAATGCCTTCGTTCGCGCCAAAACCGTCCATCTCGACTAAGAGCTGGTTCAGCGTTTGTTCACGTTCATCATGACCGCCGCCGAGGCCGGAACCGCGCTGGCGACCGACCGCATCGATTTCATCAATAAAGACGATGCAGGGCGCGTTCTTCTTCGCCTGGACAAACAGATCACGGACACGGGACGCGCCGACACCGACAAACATTTCGACGAAGTCCGAACCGCTGATACTGAAAAACGGCACATTCGCTTCGCCGGCAACGGCTTTCGCCAGGAGCGTTTTACCGGTACCGGGCGGGCCGAAGAGCAAAATGCCTTTCGGAATTTTCGCGCCGATGGCGTTATATTTACCCGGGTGTTTCAGAAAATCAACAACTTCCGTCAATTCCTGCTTGGCTTCTTCTTCGCCGGCGACATCGGCAAACGTGACATGTACTTTGCCTTCTTCATGCATTTTCGCGCGTGACTTGCCGAAGTTCATCACGCGACCGCCGCCGCCCTGCGTTTGGTTCATGATAAAGAACCAGACGCCAATCAAAAGCAAAATCGGCAACAGCGAAGTCAACATGCTCAACCACCAGGACGGTTGTTCCGGCGGTTTGGCCTGAATGGTCACGTTGTTGGCGCGTAAAATCGGCAACAACTGCGCGTCATTATCCGGCGCATAGGTGGTAAATTCCGTGCCGTTTTTAAGTTTACCGGCAATGGAATTATTCGTCAGCGTGACATATTCCACATTTTTCTGCTCGACTTGCGTCAAGAAATTCGAATACGTAAGATCCGACTTCTTTTCCTGCGGCTCCACGAAGTTCGTAAACATCGATACCGCAATAATAATCAGCAGAACGTACAAGCTGACGTTTTTTATAAATCGATTCAAATGACTTCCCCTTTCCCATGGGTCAATTCCCAACAGAATGTCATTTCATTTTATCATGATGAGAATTTTTTTACAATTATGATTCGTAGCACTCCGGTTTGAGAACACCCACGAACGGAAGGTTGCGATAATTTTCCGCGAAGTCAATGCCATAGCCGACGACGAATTCATTCGGCACGTCAAAACCGATGTAACGTACGTCGACCTGTTTTTCGCGGCGCGACGGCTTGTTCAAAAGAGTGACGAATTCGACGGAGTTGGCGCCGCGCACTTGCAAAATCTCATTCAGATAGTACAACGTCGTGCCCGAATCGATCATATCTTCCACCACCAGCACGTCACGGCCGTTAATATCCGTGCTCAAGTCTTTACGGATCTGAATATGACCCTGCGACTGCGTACTGTTGCTGTAACTCGAAACCACCATAAAATCGATTTGCACGTCCAAATCGATTTGGCGCATCAAATCGGCCATGAACACCGCGGAACCTTTCAAAATGCCGACTAAAAGCAATTTTTTGCCGCGGTAGTCGTTGGTAATCTCCCGCCCCAACACAGCGACACGGTCGCGGATTTCTTCTTCAGTCACCAGTATTTTGGCGATATTCGGATGCATTATTTATCCTCCTCTACATCAATCGCCAGCCGTTCCGGCCGGTCATTGACCGTTGTAACACCTGAAAAGTCATGTAATGTAAAATAATCAAAGGCCGCGTATACGTGCCTGTCATCGGCGAGCAGCACGACGCTGTCACGACAACGGCGCGGCACTTTACTATCAATAAAATAATCGCTCAATTTTTTCGTGCCGAAAGGAAACGGGATCCGATCGCCGGCGCGCCGGTAACGCAATGTCAAGGGACCGGTCAGAACACGCGCCGGAATAACCCATGGCGCCGTTTCGCCTTCCGCAAGCGTGCGGATGCGCACCCGCACGTCTCCGAGCGTCAGCGGATCGACCGCCGCTCGCGTCACCGGCGCGGTTTCTATAGCGACCGCCGCTTGCGGCGCGAGCCACGCATCGGCTGAGGTCAGTACCGCCGTCAGACCGTACAAGTTCTGTTCGGTACCGGTTTCTCCCGTCGCAAACCAGGCGACAAGACGTTCGGTGTGCGCGAACGAAAGCGTTGTACCGCTTTCTTCTCGCCACAATTTGCGAACGACGCGCCGTTGCAATGCTTTCGGCAAGTCGTTGAACGCGCCGCGGGAAACCATGACGCGCCCTGATTTGCGCCGCGTAATACGCGTGAGAACGTCGGCAGTGACATTTTCCAAATACTCGTCATCCGCGGCGGCCGTGGTCGCGAGCCGGACCAAGTGCTCGCAAATGCGCGGATTATATTTCGCAAGACGCGGCAGTACTTCATGACGCAACGCGTTTCGCAAATAGGTCGTGTCCGCATTCGTCTCATCCAGGCAGGGCGTGTACGGAAAATGCGTCAAGTAGGTTTCGATTTCCGCCCGCGTGACGCCGAGAAACGGACGCACGATATGGCCGTTTCTCGCCCGCATACCGCCAAGCCCCGTCAGACCCGTACCGCGCAATACATGGTGAAGCACGGTTTCCGCCTGATCATCGGCATGATGCGCCACGGCAAGCAGGGTATATCCCTCTTGCTCGCGCAACTTTTCAAGCGCGCGGTAACGCAATGCCCGCGCCGCGGTTTCGACCGAGTCGCCGGTCGTTCGCACCGCCCGCGGCACGTCCGCGTCCAAACGGTAAAAGGGCAGTTTCAAGTTCCGCGCCAAGGCGCGCACGAATTCGACTTCCGCATCCGCCGCC
>NZ_JAHAHH010000120.1 GCF_018373335.1 Negativicoccus succinicivorans | reverse complement strand
GCGCAGTTCATCGATCGGCACTACCGTTCGGGGGAAAGCAAACGCTCGCGCATCGCCCGTCGTCAATCGCAAAGCGCGGCATGGCGCCGGCGCCGAGGCTAGTATGGGCATCGAACGTTGGTGGCGCTCGACGGATCGGGCGCTGGTGTTGGTTACGCTGGCGTTGACGCTGCTCGGATTGCTTTTTATCGGGTCGGCGTCGCACATCAATCAGGCGGGCCTTCATGTTTCGGACTACTTGGCGAAACAGGCGGCGTTTTTGGTGGCGGATATCGCCATTTTCGTGTACTTGTTGCGCTTTGACTACCGGAAGTTGTATCGATACGCGCCGGCGCTATATGCGGCCAATTTAATCGTTTTGACAGCGGTTATGCTGGTGGGCACGAGCGCGCTCGGCGCGCAACGTTGGATCACGATCGGGCCGATCAGTATTCAGCCGTCGGAATTTGCCAAAATTATTTATATCGTCTGTTTGGCTCGGTTTTTGTGTCGTCCGTCGCTGGATTTGAAAAAATGGAGCGGACTTTTTTATACGGCGCTCTTTTTGCTGCCGCCGTTTGTGTTGGTCTTGCTGCAGCCGGACTTGGGCACGAGCCTGGTGTTTGGCGCGATCACGCTCGGCGGTCTGTATATCGCGGGCGTGCGCATGGACTACATTCGCAAAGTTTGCCTGGCGGGGCTGGCGGTCTTGCCGCTGGCGTGGTTTTTCCTGCTCAAGGAGTACCAGAAGAATCGTATTCTCGTGTTATTTAATCCGGAACGCGATCCGTTCAATACCGGGTATCACGTCATCCAGTCCAAAATCGCGATCGGCTCGGGCGGGCTGATCGGCAAGGGTCTGTTTGCCGGTACGCAGAGCCAGCTGAATTTTTTGCCGGAAAACCATACGGACTTTATTTTCGCGGTGGTCGGTGAGGAAACGGGTCTGGTCGGCGCGTTATTGCTGTTGCTGCTGTACTTCGTGCTGCTGTACCGCGGCGTTTGGATTGCCAGCACGGCCGCCGATCGGTTCGGGCGCTATATCGCGACCGGGATCGTGGCGATGTGGTTGTTTCAGATTTTCATTAATGTCGGGATGACGATCGGCATCATGCCGGTCACCGGTATCCCGCTTCCGTTTTTAAGTTACGGAGTGAGTTCGTTGACGCTTAATTTGTGCAGCGTCGCGTTGTTATTAAATATTTACCTGCGGCGCAAAACCGTTTTGTTTGATGCGTCCGCTTAGATAGGAGTCAGGATGTCTACAGTCAGCGTCTCGCCGTTTTTGCTCAATACCGTGCAAAAACCCGCGCGTTACATCGGCGGCGAATACAACAGCATCGTCAAAGATCACCGTCAGATGGCGGTGTCGGTGGCGCTCGCGTTTCCCGATGTGTATGAGGTGGCGATGAGCCATCTCGGTTTGAAAATTTTATATGAAGTGATTAATCGAGAGGACGATGCGGTCGCCGAGCGCGTCTACGCGCCGTGGCCGGATATGGAAGCGGCCATGCGTCAAAACGGGTTGCCGCTCTATACGTTGGAAACCAAAACGCCGGTGAAAGAATACGACGTTTTCGGTTTTACCTTGCAGTATGAAATGTCCTGCACGAATGTGTTGAATATGCTCGATTTGGCGGGATTGCCGATCTGGAGCGAAGAACGCA
>NZ_JAHAHH010000012.1 GCF_018373335.1 Negativicoccus succinicivorans | reverse complement strand
TCGAAATCCCGCGCGAAGCGTGGGGCGCCGGCATGGCGCACAAACAGATCCGCGGAGGTCTCACGCCGGGCGGTCGTCTGCGCATGGAACAACTGTTGGACATGGTCGAAACGGGACGCTTACGCATCGCCGAACTCGTCACTCACGTATTCCGCGGCATGGAACACTTGCCGGAAGCACTTGAGTTGATGCACGACAAGCCGAAAGATCTGATTAAACCGGTTGTTTTGATTGACGAAGCCGATAAATAAAAAACAAACATAAAAGGCAGTCTTCGGACTGCCTTTTTGCTTACGCGGATTTTACAAAATAATACGTTCTTTGGTCAATCCTCCTCTTCCTCGTGTAAACAGTTGCGGAAATTCGCGCGGTCTCCGGTAAAAATGCAACATTTCTGAATAATCGTTCATGTTTACACAGAAACGGCGAAAAATTTACCGTATTTTGTTGACAGATTGCTATTATACGTTTAGCAAAAATGGATTTTCCATTAAGGGGAGGTTACTATGAACGCACGCAGTATTACCAAATGCACCTTGCGCTTGTTCCTGGCCGCGGGAATTTTCTCGCTGGCGATGCCCGCTGATGTAAGTTTCGCATCCGAACCGATGCCGACTTACATGTCGCAGCAGGCCAAAGCGGACTGGCAGCACGGTCAAAAGCTCGCATCCCGCAGCGCGGCCCGCACGGGAATCGCGATCATGCCGATCGATCAGGCGAAATTTTTAAAGGGGCAACGCTTTGACTTTGAAGTCGAAGTCAACGGCAATCATCCGACGGCGTTAAACGTCACCGTCAACGGCAAAGACGCCGCTAAATACTTCGGCAAAAAGCCGGTAGTTACGGTCCATGACGACTACACGTCGTACCGAATCGACAATGTCAGCTTCAAAGAACGCGGCGAAATCGACATCGCTGTCGCCGCCAACACTTCCAAAGGCGCGCTCAAACGCCACATCAACTACAAAGTAGTCGATGAAAAGGCGAAGAAAAAAGCGAAAAACGTCATCCTCTTTGTCGGCGACGGCATGAGCCCGCAGATCAAAGAAGCGGCGCGCATTCTTTCCAAAGGCATTTACGAAGGCCGCTACAACGGTCATCTGTCCATGGAAAACTTGCCGAACATGGCCTTTGTCACCACATCGGGTTATGACTCCCTGGTCACCGACTCCGCGAACTCGGCATCGGCCTACAATACGGGACACAAATCCGTCGTCAACGCGATGGGCGTATATGAAAACCGCACCAAAGATCCGATGGATGATCCGAAAGTCGAAACGATTGCCGAGATCGTTAAACGTACCAAAGACATGGGCGTCGGCATCGTATCCACGGCCGCCATTACGGACGCGACACCGGCCGCGGTAACTGCCCACACCCGTCGTCGCGCGGAACAGCCGGCGATCGCCGCCGACTACCTCGCCGAATACCATCGTCCGGATGTCATCCTCGGCGGCGGCGCGCAGTTCTTCCTGCCGCTTTCCACCAACGGTTCGAAACGGAAAGACGAACAGAACGTCATCGCCGATTTTGAAAAAGCGGGTTTCCAATTCGCCGGCAACCGTCAGGAAATGTTGGCAGCCAACGACAATAAACCCCTGCTCGGCCTCTTCACGATGAACCATATGAACGTCTACATGGATCGTGAATTCAAAAAGAATCCGGAAGTTCTGAAAAACTTCCCGGATCAGCCGAACTTGATTGAAATGACCGCGAAAGCGATTGATATTCTCTCGAAAAACCCGAACGGCTTCTACCTGATGTCCGAAGGCGCCTGCATTGACAAACAGTTGCACACGATGGATTGGCAACGCGCCGCTTACGACACGATCGAATTGGACCAGGCCGTAGCTTACGCGACCGACTGGGCGAAAGCCAACGGCGACGATACCTTGATCGTCGTCATTGCCGACCACTCGCACGGCGTATCGCTGACCGGCACGTACCACGAACATGACGGCGCGAAAGGCCGCGACGCGGTTCGCACGTACGCCGAAGCCGGCTGGCCGACATTCGCGGACCGCAACGCCGACGGCTTCCCGGATGATCCGGATGCCGACGTAACGCTCGCTCTGCAATACGCCAACTTCCCGGATCACTACGAAAACTATCGTTTCCAGGCGAAACCGACAGCACCGGCGATTACCGGCGAAAACGGCAAGATTATCGGCAACCCGTATCGCGCACCGAAAGGCGCTCGCTACGTCGAAGGTTCGTTGCCTTCGACCAAGGAAACGCAGGAAGTCCACTCCGCGGATGACATCGTCGTCATGGCCGGCGGTCCGGGCTCGGAAGAATTCCACGGTCTGATGGACAACACCGAAATCTTCTTTGCGATCATGCGCGCTCTGGGTATTGACGCAACGAAGTAATAAACAACATAGTACGAGAGGAGCATGACCATGCAACGTAAATTATTGCATCTCGTCCTTGCTCTGGTTGTGGCTTTAGGCGCAAGCAGCGGAGTGGTTCAAGCCGCTGCTTCGCTTTCTTTTGGGCAAATGTACGCGGGCTCTACCGTTCGCGGTTTGGTTTTGTCCGATTATTTGAAAAGTCTCGCCGGGCAGGAAGTGGAGATGACAGGCTTTATGGCCCCGCCGTTAACGCCGACCATTAATTTTTTCGTGTTAACGGAAGTACCGATGTCTGTTTGTCCGTTCTGTTCGACAGACGCCGATTGGCCGAATAATATCGTTGTCGTAAAATTACAGGAACCCGTTGTCGCGTTGCCTTTTGACGCGCCTATCACGGTGCGCGGTTCGCTCGAACTCGGTTCGGCGGTCGACGCGGAAACGGGCTTTGTATCATTGGTTCGCATTAACGCCTACAGCGTTACAGCGCAATAGGAAGGAATGTATGATCACTTTACGCAATGTGAAAAAATCATATCGCGACGGCGATCACGAACGCATCGTGTTGGCGATCGACGCGCTGGAGCTTGGCGACCGTAGCCAATGGGCGTTGGTCGGTCCCAGCGGCAGCGGCAAGTCGACGTTACTGCACTTACTCGCGGGGTTAACGCGCGCGCAGGAAGGCGTCATTCAGATCGACGGCACAGATCTTACGGCTTGCCGTGAATCCGAGCTCGATGAATTTCGCGCGGCGCATGTCGGTTACGTCATGCAAAACTTTTCTTTATTGCCGACGTTACGCGCGCGGGATAATATCCTGGCCGGCGCTTTCTTCGCCCGCACTCCCGATCGCGCCCGTGCCGACGCGGCAGAAGAACTTTTGCGCTCGGTCGGTTTACCGGAACGCGGTCATCAATTGCCGCGCGAACTCAGCATGGGAGAACAGCAGCGCGTAGCGGTGGCGCGCGCTCTCATCAAAAATCCCGATTATATTTTCGCCGATGAACCTACCGCCAGCCTGGATCGCGCCACAGGTATGGCCGTGATCGAACTTTTACAGGAACGCGCGCGTGCGGCGGGAGCCACGCTGATTGTGGCGACCCATGATAAAGACGTCGCGGCGAAACTCGACGGCACGATTCGTTTGGAAGGAGGCCGCCTATGCTGCGCCAAATAGCCTGGAGCGAACTGCGCCACCGTCCGTGGCAAACGCTTTTGCTGACGCTTTTAATCGCGCTGGCGATCGCCTCATCCGTATTTATCGCCGCGCTTTCGTTCGGCATGCATTACGGACTCACGAAAGCGACCGAACCGTTCCAACAAATTGTCGGCGCCAAAGGCAGCGCCAACCAGTTGGTACTCAACACGGCGTATTTGAAGGATCGACCGATCGGTAATATCTCCGGCGATGTTTTTCAGGATGTAAAAAATAATCCTTTGGTAAAACAGGCGATCCCGCTGGCGTTCGGCGACAACTGGCGCGGCTTTCGCATCGTCGGCACCGAAAGCACGATTTTCGATTATCGGGTCAAGCCGCAAAGCGAACCGTGGTTGAAAGTCGCTGAGGGCCGCCGTTTCAACGCTCCTTTTGAAGCGGTCATCGGCGACGGCGCCGCGAAACTTTTGGGCGCTAAAATCGGCGACACATTCCAATCCATTCACGGCGCGACCGCGCACGGTCATGTCCACAAAGACCAGACCTACACGATCGTCGGCATTTTGGCGCCGGTGGAAGGCCCGTACGATCACGCCGTTTTAACGGATATCCGTAGCGTCTGGATAGCGCATGAACATCATCATGATCATGATCACGAACACGAAGCTGCCGACGCGCACGAAGAAGAACATGAGCATGAACATGAGCATGAGCACGAAGCTGCCGTGCACGAAGAAGAACATGAGCACGAACATGAGCATGAACACGACCATGCCGCCGACGCGCACGAAGAAGAACATGAACATGAACACGAGCACGAGCATGCCGCCGACGTGCACGAAGAAGAGCATGAGCACGACCATGCGCAACCGAAGGTTGCCGCCGCGGGTAAACCCGCCGCGCAAGTCGTGAACGACGGTGAGCACGCCGCGGCCGCGGGACAGGTGACGGCCGTATTGATTCAGCCGCAAGGCTACGGTCAGGCGTTGAAACTCGCCATGGAATTTCAAGGGCGCAACGACGCGCAATTGGTCTTTCCGGCGCAGGTCATTATTCAGCTCTTCTCCCTGATGGGCCAAGGCGAAAAAATGTGGTGGTACATCGGCGCCTTCTTCATCGCCGCCGCTCTGTTGGTCGTTCTTTCCACGCTCTACCTCTCCGGTCTGCAACGTTTGCCGGAACGCGCGATCCTGCGCGTACTGGGCGCCAAACGTTCGGAACTTTTGACCGTGACGCTCTGGCAAAACGGTTTGATTATGGTCCTCGGCGGAATTCTCGGCTACGTGCTCGGTTATGCGGGCTACCTCGGTGTCCGTTCGCTGATGGCGACGAATACGGCGATCGCTTTGCCGCTGACCTTCCTGAAAGAGCCGCTGTTGATCGCGCTGGGTACCATGGCCGTCGGCTTGCTGGCTTCATTAATTCCCGCATGGCTTTTAGCGCGTAAAGATACGCTTTCAAAACTATAAGCTGTCTGCGCAATCAAAAAGACGAAATCATTTCGATTTCGTCTTTTTTCTTTGTCACTTTTTCACATCGGTAAAGGAATCTCCAAAGGACTGAATTGCAAGTGATCCGCGCTCGTGAGGTAAAGAGGCACGCCGTGGATTTCCCGCGGCAAATAACGGAAATTTTGCTCGTCATGGATATGTCCGTAAATATATCCGAGCGCTCCGTATCGCTTCGCGATGTCCGCCATCTCGGTCGGTTCGCGCGCTTCATTGAACGGCGGATAATGCGTGGCCACGAACAGCTTGGTAAAGCCGGCCTCTCGCGCCAGCGTCAACGAACGTTCCAGGCGTTGCAATTCGCGCGCCCACACGACTTCGTCTTCCGCCTGCCACTTCGTATCTCCCGGCGCGATCCAGCCGCGCGTGCCGGCGACAGCCACCGCCTCGGTCAGCGGGATAAAGTTATTGTGTAAAAAAAGCAATTCATGATTGGTCGCGCGTTGCATTTTCGCAAGTCCCGCCCACCAATAATCATGATTGCCCCGCAAAATAATTTTACGTCCCGGCAGCGCCCGAATAAAATCCAAATCGGGGGCGGCTTCTTCGAGTTTCATCGCCCACGAAACATCGCCGCCGATCAAGACCGTATCTTCCGGCGCCACTTGCGTACGCCAATTCGTTTCCACTTTCTGCCGATGATTCCGCCAGCGGTCGCCGAAAACATCCATCGGCTTTTGCGGCGGATCGCCCGACAGGTGCAAATCACTTAATGCCCAAAATCGCATCTATCGTCTCCTTGTCGCCGTCCAAAGCGGCATGAGTTCCGCGCGGATCGCTTGCCGCGCCTTCGCATCAGGCGCTTGCGTGAGCATGTAGCCCAGAAAGAGCGGGCTCGTCACGCCGCGCGCGATAATTTTACAGTATTCATAGTCGGCCGCGTAGAAAAACAAATTATAGCTGGCATATCCCCAGCCGTTCGGATCGACGATCACCTTCACAAGTTTTTGAATGCTGTCGGCGAATTCATCCAGTCGTTCCGGATCTTTCAGCCGTACATTAAATTCACGCAACCCGCAGATAGGATGATCCGACAGCGTCACGCGCACGCCGTTCGTTTCATGCAAAACTTCGCCGTCAAGCTGATCCAAGCGCACATTTTGCATGTAGTCAAACGATTCGCAACCGATAATTTGCGAATGCGGATGCCGAATAGAACCGCCCGAAGTCGGGCCGAAGTTGCGGTAATAAATCACGGAGCGGAATCTGCGGCGCGCAATCGTTTCACGCCATTTTTCTATGCTGAAGCGTAAAATATTTTCCCATTCTTCCGGCGCGTACGTCGCGATATCGCTGTCATGTTTCGCCGTTTCGATCAACACAGTCTGCCAGGTTTTTTCCATGACGGGATATTTGTTGACGAGCCAAATCATATCGTCTTTTTGTGCGAGGATATCGGTCAAATGCTCGCGGGCGCAAAACGGACAGGGATCATGCAAAACACTGCGCGGTTTCTGCGCGGCCACGCGCGGATTAAATAAAATCGGTTCTTGCACAATAACCTCCTTCAGCGCCTCTGCGCGCGTTCCTGACGTCTCTCATCAAACAGACCCTTGAGATCCGGCGGCGTCGCCGCTTGCCAGCGATACGCGGGAACGGCGGCCGCCGCTTTTTCTTTGGCCGCCAGTAAGTCGTAGTATACCTGCCACTTCGCTTCCTTTTCCGCCGGCCCCGTCAAACGCAACAGGTACGCGGGATGAAACGTCGGCATGACGGGATAGACTTCATTCGTGCCCGGCAGCGTCCACTGCAACCATTGGCCGCGCGAACGCACGATGCCCAATTCGCGACCGGCGAAAAAACGCAGCGCGACTTTTCCCAAAGCGACGATCGCGCGCGGCTTCACCAGCGCGATTTCGCGACAGAGCCAGCGCGTCGCGCAAATATCCGCCTCCGCAGCTTGCGGCGTGCGATTGTTGCGCGGTCGGCACTTGACGATATTCGTCACGTACACGCGATCGCGCGTGATGCCGACCGACCAAAGCGCGCAATCTAAAAGTTGCCCGCTCGGGCCGACCAACGGCACGCCATACGTATCTTCCACGCCGCCCGGTCCCTCGCCGACCAGCATTAACGGCGCATCGATCGGACCGGTCGCGCCGGTCGGACCGTGATTCGGCTCCGCGCCGAGACGGCAATGACGGCAATGCTTCGCCGTTTCATACCAATGTTCCGTAAACGGCTCCGCGCTGTCCGGCAAGGTTTGCCAATTCGTCGACGCGTTGTCCTGCCATAAACCGATTTCGCTCGTCCCGTCCGTCATAAATTACTGCGCCTCCGGCTCGTCGACGCGATCCGACAGATCGACAAAGCGCGTCCACTGACCGTGGAAGTACAGCTGAATCGTGCCCGTGGCGCCGTTTCTGTGTTTGGCGATGATGACTTCCGTGACATTCTTGCTGGAATCCTCAATTTCCTGCTGGTAGTAACCTTCCCGATAGAGAAACGCGACGATGTCCGCGTCCTGCTCCAACGAACCGGATTCGCGCAAATCGGAAAGCATCGGGCGTTTCACTTGGCGTGATTCGACGCTGCGGCTCAACTGCGAAAGAGCGATTACCGGCACTTTGAGTTCACGCGCTAAACTTTTCAGCGAACGGGAAATTTCGGAAATTTCCTGCTGCCGATTTTCCGCCTGTCGACGGCCCTGACTGCCCTGCATCAATTGCAGGTAGTCGACGATGATTAAATCGAGTCCTTTTTCCGCCTGCAAACGCCGCGCCTTGGAACGCATTTCCGCGACCGTAATCCCCGGCGTATCATCAATAAACAGCGGCGCGTCGTATAAGGCCGTCGCCGCCTGCATAATATGCGACCAATCTTCCTGCGAAGAGATGCGACCGGTGCGCAATTTTTGCGAATCGACAAGCGCGGTCGAGCAGATCATGCGCAAGCCCAGCTGCTCCTGCGACATTTCCAAGGAAAAGAACGCCACATTTTTGTGTTCTTTCAGCGCCACGTGCTGCGCGATGTTAAGCGTCAGCGCCGTTTTACCCATGGACGGACGCGCCGCCACCAAAATCAGATCGGACGGCTGCAGCCCGCTCGTAATATTATCGAAGCCGGAAAATCCGGTCGGCAAACCGGTAATCCCGCTTTTATTCGTATATTTATTGGAAATATCGTCCAACTGTCCCTGGACGATCTCACCGATCGCCGTCATCTCCTGACGACGTTCATCTTTCGCCACTTCCAAAATACGCCGTTCGGCGGCATCGACGATATCCGTCACTTCGCCTTCGCCGGCGTACGCTTCTCCCGCGATCGTATCCGCGGCGAGAATCAGGCGACGCAAGCGCGCTTTTTCCAGCACGATCTGCGCGTGCCGTTCCACGTCGAGAGAGGAAACGAGATGGTTCGGTAAATCCGTCACATAGCTGACGCCGCCAACATTATCCAGTTGCCCCATGCGGCGCAGTTCTTCCGTCACCGTCAAAACGTCGACATTTTGGTTGTGAAAAATCAGATTATTGATCGCTTCAAAAACGACCGCGTTGGCTTCCCGATAAAAATCGGCCGCCTGTAGTACGTCGGTCGCTTTGATCGCCGCTTCTTTATTGGTCACCGCCGCCCCTAAGACGGACAGTTCCGCATCCACATTTTGCGGTGGAATCCGTTCGATCATGCCTTACCTCCCGCGGTCATTTCCCGCCACGCGTCTTCGATGGTTTTGACGCGGACAATCGGCAATCCCGCGTACTCCGTGCCGATATCATCCCTATTTTCATCCGGAATGAGCATTTTCTTCATGCCCGCCTGCTTCGCGCCATAGGCTTTCGCGTGCACGCCCCCGATCGGTTTGATCGCACCGTTCAGCGCGACTTCGCCCGTGACGGCGATATCCTGCCGCAACGGAATGCCCGTAATCGCCGAAAGCAGCGCGCAAGTCACCGCCACGCCCGCCGAAGGGCCGTCAATTTGACCGCCGCCGATCACATTCACATGCAAATCATATTCACGCGTATCCGCGCCCGCGACGCGACGTACCGCCGCCGACGCGTTAAATACGGAGTCTTTCGCCATCGAGCCCGCCGTATCGTTGAAACGCAGTTCCCCTTTACCGGGAATGCGCGCGGGGAAAGCGACCGCTTCCACTTCAATCACCGAACCGATATAGCCCGCCACGCCCAGGCCGAAAATATGTCCGACGCGCGGCTGCGACGAGGCCTGATCATGACGTTGCGGCACGAGATGCGCCGCCTGCGCCACTCGCCGTAAATCCTGCAAGGTGACGGTCAAGCCGTCGGCGCGTCCCGCGTGGTACATCGCCAAACCGTACGCGTCCGCCAGCAGCTGCACCGCTTTGCGTCCTTCGCCGGTGTATTCGGCAATCGCCGCCGCGACGCCGTCCTCCAATACCACGCCGAGTTTTTGCGCCGCGTCCGTGACGATTCGCGCGACATCATCCGTCGCCAACGGCGCGAAAAAGACTTCCGCGCAACGCGAACGAATCGCCGGATTGATTTCTTCCGGCGCGCGCGTTGTCGCGCCGATCAAAATAAAATCGGCCGGCGCGCCGTCGCGGAATAATTTTTTAATATACGCCGCCACCTGCGGATCGTCTTCATCGTAGTACGACGACTCGAAGTACACCCGCTTATCTTCGAGTACCTTCAGAAGCTTATTGAGCAGCAGCGGGTCCATTTCCCCGATTTCATCGATAAATAAAACGCCGCCGTGCGCCTTGGTCACCAGCCCCGGTTTCGGTTCGGGAATCCCCTTATCGGCGAGATCGCGTTGCGCTCCTTGATAGATCGGATCATGCACGGAACCGATCAGCGGGTTCGTCATGTCGCGGTTGTCCCAGCGCAGTGTTGTGCCGTCCGTTTCCACAAACGGCGCGTCTTTTTGAAACGGCGTGAAGTCGAATTGCTTCGCCGCCTCCAACACGACGCGTGCCGCCGTCGTCTTGCCGACGCCCGGTGGTCCGTATAAAAGCAGGTGCTGCGGATACTTCGTCGCGAGTTTCGCGAGCAGCGCTTCCACCGCGTCTTTTTGCCCGACAATATCGGCCAAGGTTTGCGGTCGCACTTGGGCGGCGATCGTATCCGTCAAACGAATGTGGTCCAGTTTGTCCAGCTGCGCCAACTTTTCACGGGATTGCGGCGTTTCAAAATCGCCCGTCTCTTCATTCAAAAGTTCCAGGCGCAAATCATTCACATATTCCTGATGCTTTTCTTCCAGCGCGTCATTAATTTTTTGTTCCAGCCGCTCTTCGACCGCCTGCCGCGCCAAGAGATCGCTGATGCGATTTTCCGTTCGCTCCAGCAGCGCCTGCGACTGTTCTTCACCGGGCACGGGAATATCCGGATCTTCCAGCACGATGCGCGCCAACCCCGCCAACCGTTTTCGGGGATCTTCCGCGTGCAGGTAGGAAAGCGCGTTATAATGGCTGCCCGCCAGCAAAAAACGTTCCGTGCCGATAAGGCCCGAATACACACCCGAAAGGACGGCGATTTGCCGTCCGAATTCCGCTTCGCTCTCGGCGCCGGTCTGCGAATTACGACTCCACAACCGCCGCCAGATATCTTTCATTGTCTGATTATTCCTCCGGAACTACATGCACCTGGATTTCCGCGGTCATCTTCGGATGAATCCGGATGGCGACGGGAAAACGTCCCACGGTGCGAATCGGTTCTTTCAATTCGATTTTCTTTTTATCCACGGTGAGTTCATGTTTCGCCGCGAGCGCTTCGCTGATCGTCTGCGCGGTGACGGAGCTGAACGCGCGTCCGTCGGCGCCGAGTTTCAACGGCACTTCGACCGTTACTTTCTTTAATTGCGCCGCGAGAATTTTGGCTTCATCCTCCGCGACCTGATCTTTATGTTCCTGCGCGGCGTTTTTCTGACGCGCGTTATTCAAGTTTTCCGGCGTACCTTCCAGCGCCAAGCCGCGACGCATCAGGTAGTTGCGGCCGTAGCCGTCGGCGACTTCGATGATTTCCCCTTTTTTACCGACTTTTTTGACGTCTTGTAATAAGATTACTTTCATTTCGCATTCTCCTCTTTTTGCGCGCGAATCTGCGCGACAATTTTATTTTTGATTTCTTCCGGCGTTTCTTCCGGCGCGAACTGTCCGCCCGCCACCGTCTGGTGACCGCCGCCGCCCAGCTCTTCCATCACGCGCTGGACATTGACTTCGCCGTCGGAACGCACAGACGCGCTGTAACCTTCGCCATTGTAGTAAATGGCGATGCTTGTATGTATATTTTCAATGTTGATCATCATATCGGCCACTTGTCCCGCGAGGATCTGCGCGTTTTCCGCATCATCGGGAATGGTCGCGCAGACGATGTCGCCGTCAATTTTTTCGGCGCGCGTCAACACGTCCGCCCGCGTCAAAATAGTATCGAAATCGAGCGCGAACAAATCGCGAACGAGTTCCGTCGCGGCGCCGCTGCGGCGCAAATAACTGGCCGCGTCGAACGTGCGAATGCCGGTCTGCACGGCGAAGTTTTTCGTATCGACGACGATACCGGCGTACAACGCCGAGGCCTGTGTTTCGTTCAACTCGATCGTATCGGAATAGTACTGTAAAAGCTCGGTGACAAGTTCACATGTCGAGGAGCTGGAGGGCTCGAGATAGACGAGCAGCGGATCGGGAATAAAGGTATTGCTGCGTCGATGGTGATCAATGACGACGCGGTTTTGAATCATTTCCACCAAACTCGGCGCCGCCGTCATTTCCGGTTTATGCGTATCCACCACAAAAAGTACCGTCTGCGGCGTCACCAATTCTTGCGCGGCCTCTTCCGAAATCAGCAAATCCTCCATGCCCGGTGTCGCGCGCACCTGATCGACCAGCTTTTCGACCGTGTCCTGATCTTCGCTGATGACGACATGCGCCGGCACGCCTTCCGAGGTCGCCATGTACGCGACGCCCAGCGCCGCCCCGAGCGCATCGTAATCTTCTTTCGCATGCCCCATGACGAGTACCATGTCCGCCTGGCTGATCAATTCGTGAATCGCCTGCGCCACCACGCGGGCGCGCACGCGCGTATTTTTCGCCAAGGCCTGACTCTTACCGCCGAAGGCCTGCGTTTCACCGTCCGCCCGAATGACGACCTGATCGCCGCCGCGGCCCAGCGCCAAATCGAGCGCCAAACGCGCTTCCTCTTCCTGCTCGGCGAAGGATTCTTCTCCGTAAGCGCAACCGATCGAAAGCGTCACCGGAATCCGGTTCATCGTATGAATCGAACGCACTTTTTCCAATATTTTGAAGTTGTCGTCAATCAATCGCTGCAACGACTTACGGCTGATGCAAGCGATATAGTTATTGCGCTCGTAACTCTTGATAAAGCCGTCGAGTTTGCCGAATTCGTCGAGCACGATCGTATTGACTTCCGACCAGAGTTCCGAACGCTGCACTTCCGTCAAATCGGACGAAACTTCGCCCAGATTGTCCAGCTGCACATAACAGAAAACCGGCAACGCCTCAACGCTTTCCTGCTTACTGCGCTCCGCCGCCGTCACATCGTCAAAATACAGCACCATGTAGGCTTCGGCGGTATCCTCGCCCTCCGCGGCATTGATGCCGCCGGCGCGGTCGAGGAATTTATAGATGACGCGGTAATAACTGTCGCCGATCCGCGCGGAAAAATAGCCCGATTTTCCCCACAATTTGGCCAGTTGCGTTTGCGGCAACAACTTTTGCAGGCGGTCGCCCTCTTTCAGTTCCTGCACCCAGTCGCGAAACACCGAGTTGCTCCAAACGAGCCTGCTTTTTTCATCAATAATCGCAATCCCGATCGGCAAATTCTGCGTCGCGTATAAAGACGCTTCCGTCACCGAGGCGGACACCGCGTTCAGGTAATGCCGCCACACGCGTTCCTGCTCGATCTCCGTTTTGCGCAGCACGAGGTACACGCCGAACGCGACCAGAGCGCACAAGCCTGCCACGATCGGGTTAAACCAGGCCAGCACCGCGAGGAGCAGGATCACAATCGCCGCGTACACGCGGTCACTGCGATTTTTGAACCAGAAATTACGATATTCCATTCGTCGGAGTATATCCTTTCCGTTTACGATAATTGATGCCCATATCAATTAAACCGATTAAAAATAAAAAGCCTAAAAATGTCGGAATGATAAAACTTCCGACCACGATCACCCAGCGCATGAAGGCCAACCGCGGATGACGGCGAGCCCACCAAAAGACGACGGCGATCCCCTGCAACCAAATCAAGTACATCGCCGCGACCTGGATATTCATCGCTACTTCTACCGGCAGTTGCGGGAAATATTGCGGTCCGAACCAGCCGAGCAGCAACGCGAACACATACAGGTACAGCGCCGCTCGCGGCATTTCCCATTCCGCCACCGGCGGAAACTTCGGCAAATCAATCTGCAGACGACGTAAAATCGCCCGCGCGATAATAATGTCAAGATACGACAGCAGCAATCCCGCCGACACCACAATGAACGGCGCCACCTGACGGATTTGCGCCTGTTGCGCCAAGTATTGCGACTTCGCCTCGGCCAGGTCAATCGCATTGTAACCCATGCCTTCCAGCGTTCGGAACGCCTGTTCCGTCGATTGGCGCATCGCGTCTTCATACATCGCGAAAACGTTCACGCCCATGACGTAAAAGGACAGCAGGAACTGAATCCCGAAACCGAGTAGAAACACAATCGTCGCTACCGTTAAGATGCGTCCCGCCGACCACTTCTGGCGAAATCCCTCGCCCAGCGTCAAGGCCATCGCGCCGAAGGTCAGCCCGATGCCGGCCGCCGTCACCGGTCCCGTCAAAAGCGTCAAGATAAATAAAGTCGCCACTGTTGCCAGCAGCGACCAACGCATGCCGTACCGAACGCCCAAATAGGCGATCGGTACCGGCCACAACAACAGTGCTACCGCCGAGAGGATCGGTACGTACGTCCCCACCAGCGACAACACCACCGTGAGGCCGACGAGCAGGCCCGCTTCCGTAAGCGCGCGGGTAGATCGTTGCGGCATTAATGAACCTCCTGAATAATCGGCAGAATCATCGGACGCCGACGTGTCTTTTCAAAGATATAACGCGACAGGGTATCGCGAATCTGCGTTTTAATCACATTCCATTCCGTGATATTATTGTCCGCGCAGCGCTCGATAACCGCTTCCACGCGCCGCGTCATTTCACGGATCAATACTTCCGAGTCGCGCATGTAAATGAAGCCGCGGGACACGATATCCGGTCCGGCGAGCACCTGCGAAGACCCTTTTTCGAGCACCATGGTCACGATGACCATGCCGTCCTGCGACAGTTGCTGGCGATCGCGGATAACGATATTGCCGACATCGCCGACGCCCAAACCGTCCACATAGACTTTGCCCGCTTGCACTTTGTCCGCGAGCCGACCTTTGCGACCGGTGAACTCAAATATCTGTCCGTTTTCACCGATTAAAATATTGTCGCGCTTCACGCCCAAACTTTCCGCGATTTCCGCGTGTTTATGCAGCATGCGGTATTCCCCGTGCATCGGAATAAAGAAGCGCGGGCGAATCAGCGACAACATCATCTTCAATTCTTCCTGCGAGCCGTGGCCGGACACGTGAACTTTCTTATCCGAACCGTGCACCACATGCGCGCCCAGTTTCACCAATTTATCAATCGTGCGACCGACGCTCGTTTCGTTGCCCGGAATCGGCGACGCCGAGAGAATGACAGTATCGTTCGGATGAATTTGGATCTGTCGGTGCGCGCCGTCCGCCATCCGCGAAAGGCCCGCCATCGGTTCACCCTGGCTGCCGGTCGTCAAAATGCAAAGCTGGTCCGCGCGGTAGCGATTGATTTCATCGCTGTCGATAATCGTTCCTTTCGGCGCCGTGAGATACCCGATCTCGAGCGCGATCCCGACGACATTCACCATGGAACGGCCGAACACCGCCACTTTACGTTGATTCGCCACCGCCGCGTCGATCGCCATCTGCAAACGGGACACATTCGATGCGAACGTCGCTAAAATGATCCGGCCGCGCGCCTGTTCAAACTCCCGCATCAGCGCCGCGGAAACCGTTTTTTCCGAAGGCGTATGCCCGGCGCGTTCCGCGTTCGTCGAATCCGCGCAATACACGAGCACGCCGCGATTGCCGAGCTCCGTAATTTTTTTGAAATCCATCATCTTGCCGTCCACCGGCGTGTAGTCGATCTTAAAGTCGCCGCTGTGCACCACCGTTCCTACCGGCGTGCGGAAATAAATCCCGCAGGCATCCGGAATCGAATGGTTCACATGGAAAAATCCGACTTTAAAAGCACCGGCCGTGATTTCATCGCCGGATTTAACGACATTCAGCTGGTACTTGCCCACGCGATTTTCTTTCAACTTGCCTTCGATCAAACCGCAGGTCAGACGCGTGGCGTAAACCGGCGCCGAAACTTCCTTCAACAGGTACGAGAGCGAGCCGATATGGTCCTCGTGCCCGTGCGTGATCACAATCGCGCGTACTTTATCCTTATTTTCAATCAAATAGCTGAAATCCGGAATGACAATATCAATCCCCAACATTTCGTTATCCGGAAATGCCAAGCCCGAATCCAGCACCACAATATCGTCTCCATAACGGAATACCGTCATGTTTTTACCGATCTCTCCCAAACCTCCGAGGGGGATGATCTGCAATTTTTCTTTCGCCAAAATAAAACCTCCCAATATGTAGATGTCCCGAACATTCTTGCTGATCTTGCTATGGACAATCAAAATTGTCCGGTCCGCTCACAAACTCCTGTTCTTATTATACCATATTAACTGTTCTATACCGCCTGTGCCGCACGGCCATTTCCCGCCGCCGCGCTTTGTCAAAAATGAGTGAAATACAGCGCGCAAAAAAGTGGCGCGTTACCGATTATTTGCCGCTTCACGTGAAATTTCCCCGTCATCATGCCAAAATCATGACCATATTTTTACTTGCAAAATATCCGTGTAAAATTTCATTCGGTCACTTTTCGTTTTCACATTCACGCCTTATCGCTTCCAATAAAAAAAGCCCGCCGAAGCGGACTTTTATAATGTTTCCGAAGGCTGCGGGCCGTACTTGTTCGCGCCTTTTTCCGACGGTTTCACCAGGAAATAAAGCAACACCAACGTGCCGATGAGCGGCACAATCTGCCACAAAATCCACCAGCCGCTTTTGCCGATATCATGCAGACGACGAATTTGCGCCGTAAACGCCGGCAGGAACAACAGAATCGTCACGATCGTCGTGATCGTCCCTCCCATTCCGGTCTCGTCTACGGTGTGCGGAAAAAGTCCCACGTCCAACGCCTGCGCAATGAGCAAAATAACCACATAAATCAGCATGAACTTCCAGTATTCCGCACGTGACGCGCGACCGCTGAAAGCCACGTACTTTTCTCGTACGCAACGTTCAAAAGCGCGCTTAAACGTCATTTCTTCCACAACTTGCGCTTGTCTCATTTCGTTCATCAAAATCCCCTCTCTCATGAGATGAAGTAAAATTTCATTTTGTTTATTATATCACGCTTATCTTTTTGGCATCTTAAATCCATCCGTGAACGGTCTGAAGTTCCGCGCCAAAAGATTTATCATATGGATCTTTTGGTAAATTCATAGCAACAAATATTGCAATAAGAAAGCTTTTACTTTTTTCTTTTCTTTCTTTGACCAAATCTTTTCGAGAATGTATACTATATATGATTGTAACCGATATGGTTTGCAGTTATATGTAATTGTTATCATTTATTATTTATTTCTGAGGAGGCCTTTATGAGAAAAAGGAAACTCATACCGCTCGTCTTGGCGATGGTTGCCGGAACGAGCATGGCGTATGCCGCACCGCAGTACGATCTGGGGGAAGTGATCGTCACCGCGACGCGGCTTGAGGAAAAAACACAACATGTACCGGCATCCGTCAATGTCGTCACGGCAGAAGAAATGAAAAAGCGTCCGGTGCAAAACCTTGCCGACGCGTTAGCGCATACGCCCGGCGTCTATCGTTCGCCGGTTGCGGACGGAGGCATGTCTTCCGATTTGATGATGCGCGGTTTCGGTTCCGCTGAAACCCTGATCATGCTTGACGGACAACCCTTGAACTCCGGCTGGAACAGTACCGTCGACTGGGCCGTCTTACCGACCACGGATATTGAAAAAATCGAAGTTGTCCGCGGCGCCGGCTCGTCGCTTTACGGTGGTCGCGCCGTCGGCGGTGTCATCAACATCATCACCGCGAAGTCGCAGGAAGAACTCAGCGGTAATGCGATTCTTTCTTACGGAAGCGATAAAACGAAGCGTTTCGGTTTGAACACAAAGATAAGAAAAGACCACTGGCGTATGGGCCTCGGTTATGAAAAACGCTCCACGGACGGCTATGTCGGCTACTACATCGACAAAAGCGCCAAAAAGCAAGACCCCGACAAACTAGTTACGCCGACGCATCAGGTCGACTTGGCACAATCGGCGCGCAATTACTACATCATCGGCTCACGTGGCGAGAAATTGAACGACACGGAAACATGGTCCTTTTCCCTGGGCTATGATTTCGATGAAAATCGCAGCTTAGACTACGCCTTCACCCGCTCGGAGCACAATTACGACTATCGCAATCCCTTCACCTATGTTTACGACAAAAGCGGCAACCCCGTTTGGGGCGGCGTTTGGGAATTGCCCGACAAGAGAATTTTGAAAATCAGCCCGAATAACTATCTCGGGAACTACGGTGTCCGCGATATGGACGTCCATCGCCTGCAATTCACCGATCGCAAGAATCAACTCTTCGCGCATTTCGGATACACCAATCGCTTCAACGACGGCTACAGTACTTCCAGCAGCGCACCCGATATCGTCAACACGGACACTTTGAATGCGTGGAACGGACCGGGCGAATTCTCCTACTATCCGAGCAAGGCGTATAACTTCGATATTCACAAAAATATAGACATCGAAGACCATACGCTCACGGTCGGCTACAACTACAATCGCGAATCCTTCGCGCAGACCCGCTTTACTATGGACCACTGGCGGGACATCGATCGGAATACCGGCCGCAGCCCCTATGAATACAATGGCGGGCGCGGGATCCTGCACGCGTTTTATCTCCAAGATAAATGGCAAGTCGCGGATACGACCGATCTCTACTTAGGCATGCGTTACGACCGCTACAAAAAAGAAAACGGCTACAACAATGTCTTGAAAAAAGGCACTTGGCAAAATAACAACTTCGCTTCCGAAAGTTATGGCGAGTGGTCCCCGAAAGTAGCGGTGGAACATCGCTTCGATGAGAACAACTCCGCCTTTATCAGCTACGGTCACTCCTTCAACCCTCCAGTCCTTTACCAGGTATATCGAAACAGTGGAACCATCGATCCGAATCCGGACTTAAAACCGGAAACGACCAATACTTGGGAAGTCGGTTACAAGCATTATGATCAGAATCTGACTTGGGATGTGACGCTCTTCCATGCCAAAACGAAAGATCTCGTCGCTCTGAGGCCGAAAGGTTCCAGCCCGCGTAATTATTACAACTCAGAAAGTGATCTCGTCCGTCGCGGCATCGAATTCGGTACGCAGTATCGTTTCAACCAGAATTGGTCGGCCTATGCCAACTACGCTCTGACCGATGCCAAAGTAGATGGCAATCGGTACTACGATATTCCGCGCCACCTCGTTCACTTCGGCGTGCAATGGGATGCCAAGCCCTGGCAAGTCCTCTTGGACAACACCTATGTCAGCGAAAGACAGCGTCCGGATCGTGACACCGGTGAATACAAATCGGAAGACTCCTACTTCATCACCAGCCTTTCCGCCAACTATGAAATCCAAGAAGGGCTCGTCTTACAAGGCGACATCTACAACCTGTTCGACAAAAAATTCTACGCAGGCGAGGCCGCTCGTGAAAGAACCTACACCGTCTCCTTGCAGTACCGTTTCTAAGTATTTTCAAAAAAGAGGGCACTCGCCCTCTTTTTTCTTTGCTTTCTTTGCTTTTTCTTTCCCTTTTTCACATTTCAGATGAACCCAATCCGCGCCGAGCACCTTTCGTCGCTCTCGCCACACGCCGATCCGATGCGGCCGTTACCGATGTATACAAAAAAAGAGGGAGCAATCCCTCTTTTTTCGTACCGTATTTCTCGGCGACACGACGGTATACCGCTCGTAACCGTCATTCCATCATCGCATTCATCAATCAACCGCCCGTCTTCACCGGCAACACGTCCTGCGACAGATCTATCAGCTAACCACCGTTGATAGTACCTCTTCTTATCCGAAAAACACCTCGCGAGATCGTGTCTTGACTTCTTTTGAAGCAACAAAGGGAATGCGTGTCGTCTTCCCCTCTTGCGCCGCCACCACCTTCTTGAACGGGAAGGAAAAAATCTCCCGATTCCACGCATTCACCGTGTCATTATAGAAAGAACGCGCCGCTGTGATCTCCTTTTGCAGGTACGAATTCTGCTGAATCGCATCTCGAATCGCGGACTGCGACTTCAACTCCGGATAATTCTCCACCGCCACGCGAATATCACTGCTCAAAGTATTCAAACGACCGTCAATCTCGTTGCGATTCTCATCATTAATCGCACCGCTTCGATACTT
>NZ_JAHAHH010000119.1 GCF_018373335.1 Negativicoccus succinicivorans | reverse complement strand
CATGGAGATGCGCTACCAGCTGCGCCATAGCCCCGTGGAGCTAGCCGGGTTCGAACCGGCGACCCTCTGCTTGCAAAGCAGATGCGCTACCAGCTGCGCCATAGCCCCATAGGTGAAAAAAGCGGCTATGCCGCTTCGTTCCCATCTACGTGGGCCCGGGAGGACTTGAACCTCCGACCTCATCCTTATCAGGGATGCGCTCTAACCACCTGAGCTACGGGCCCAACTCGCTGTACCCTCAAGCACAACGAGTTGAAATATTACCCGAAGCATTTTGAAAGTCAACTCAGGGGTGTATTTCGGCGTGTCGCAAGATGGCGTATCGGCGAACTGGAAGAATCGATCCGAAAGAGAAACCTATCTGAAAGATGATGTATGACCCGGGCATGCGACACAATGGCAGGCATGTCATACAGCCGTCAGCCTCATGCCCGAAGTGATAGCGGAAGGGTACGCAACCGCAATCGGATACTCTCCGAGAAGAATGCAGAAATAGCGGGAATGACGGTACATATCATCCGCAAACCAATCAAGAATATGTATCTGCGGATCAAACCGCCGAATGCCGACGTCGAGATTTCGGCACCGCAACGGATATCTGCAGATACCATCGAACGATTCGTGATCGAACGAAGATCCTGGATCGAACGGGCACGGCAGAAGATGCTGCTGGCGCGGGAGATGGAAATCCGACGTGGGAAGGCGTTATCGGAGCAACGCGGCTTATCGGACGGCAATCCCGGCGGTCCGCTGACCTTCGTCTGGAATGATGAGAACAAGGCACAGGCGCGGCACAACATCGATGCTCGACTGCCGGCCCTGCTTGCGATATGGGGGCCGATTATCGGTCGCGAGCCTACACATATCACGTTGCGTATCATGACATCCCGCTGGGGCTCATGCACGCCCCGAACCGGTCGTATCCGGCTGAATCTGCAGCTAGGCCTGATGAATCCGAAATTTTTGGAATACGTACTGGTACATGAGATGACCCATCTATGGGAGAACGGGCACGGAGCCGGCTTCCAGCGACGTATGGATGCCTATCTGCCGCAGTGGCGCCAACTGCGACGAGACATCAACCGGCATGTAGTGCTGTAGGCGCATCGCATGCCGTGAAACACGATGCGGAACACCTCGTGAAAAACCGAAGGTGCCGCCGACCGCAAATCGGTCGCCGGCACCTTCATCACGGGCATGAAAACTCAATCAGGCCAAATGGCTACGCATGAACCACTGGAACTTCTCAAGCTCCTGCACATGGTCCTGCATGATGTTGGAGCTGATGATGTCCAACTCGTCCAGTTCGGTGATGGCTGTACGGCTCGCCTTGATGAACTCGCTGTAATAGGCGTCAAGGGCCTTGAGATAGTCAAGGGTGTTGACCCGGCCCTCCAACTCGAATTTCGGCCAAGTGCGGAAGCGGGTAATCGCATCCGCGCGTCCATCGGGTGAGCCTCCCAAAGTGGCGATGCGCTCGGCGGTCTCGTCGGCCATGTTGAGTACGGCCTCAACCTGCGGATCGATCATTTCATGTACGGCGATGAAATTCTCCCCGGTCACGTTCCAATGAGCATGCTTCAACACCAGTGCGGCTTCCTGCTCCTGGCTCAGGCGGTTCTGCAGAATGCCGATGATCTTTTCCGAGGCGGCCTCGTCGAGCCCCGGAACAATGAATGTCAATGCCATGATCGCTGTCC
>NZ_JAHAHH010000011.1 GCF_018373335.1 Negativicoccus succinicivorans | reverse complement strand
ACTTGACACTTTCCAATGTCTGACGCAGTTTGTCTTCACTGATTTTCATCGGCCGCACCTTCCAATCTGTTTTGGGATTCCTCTTTATCTTTAATCGACTTCAGTACGCGCTCAATGTGATTCCCGTAATCAATCGAGCGATCCACGGCAAACGTAATTTCCGGAGTATGACGCACTTGGAGCCTCTTGCCGAGTTCGGTGCGAATAAAACCGGTGGCGTTTTGGAGCGCGGCGAATGATTTTTCTTTTTCTTCATCGCTGCCGAACAAACTTACGTAGACAGTCGCCTCACGCAAATCACCGGTAACCGTTACTTCCGTGACCGTGACAAATCCGAGTCGGGTGTCTTTCAAGTCACGGAGCAGCATTTGACCAATCTCCTGCTTGATAAATTCCTGCATCTTACGCACGCGTAATTGGGACATTACAAGCACCTCCCTTTAGTCGATCGTTTGTTCAATTTCTTCCTGGGTAAAGGCTTCCAAAACATCGCCCTCTTTGACATCGCGGTAGCTTTCAATCGAAATCCCGCATTCATATCCTTCGGCCACTTCTTTAACGTCATCTTTAAAGCGACGGAGCGATGCGATGCTTCCTTCATGAATAACAATGCCGTCGCGAATCAAACGCAATTCCGCATTATTGGTAATTTTGCCTTCCGTAACGTACGAACCGGCGACAATTACCTTCGGCGTCGGAATCACCTGGCGCACTTCCGCACGTCCCAAGACGACTTCACGGAACTTCGGCGCCAACATGCCCTGCATTGCCTGCTTGATATCGTCAATCGCATCATAGATGACACGGTAAGTGCGCATATCAACCTGTTCCTGTTCGGCAATTTTACGGATATTGGCATCCGGCCGTACGTTAAAGCCAATAATCAACGCATTCGCCGCGGAAGCCAGCATGATATCCGATTCGGAAATCGCGCCGACACCGGCATGCACGACATCAATCCGCACTTCCGGATTTTTAATCCCTTCAAAGGACTGGCGCAGCGCTTCGACTGAACCCTGTACATCGGCTTTGATGACGATATTCAAGTTTTTCAGTTCGCCTTCTTTGATCTGATTGAAAAGATCATCCAGAGTGACTTTCTGCGAACGGTTTTGCTCTTCATATTTTTGTTTGGCAATGCGTTTTTCCGCAATGTTGCGCGCATCCCGTTCATCCATGGCGTACAGCAGTTCGCCCGCCGTCGGAACATCGGACAAACCGAGTACTTCGACCGGTGTCGACGGTTCCGCTTTTTTAATGAGATCGCCGCGTTCGTTGTTCATCGCACGGACACGACCGAATGCCGTACCCGAAACGATACCGTCACCGGTACGCAACGTACCGTTTTGAATCAGGACGGTAACGACCGGACCGCGACCTTTGTCCAGTTCCCCTTCGACAACTACGCCGATCGCGTTACGATTCGGATTCGCTTTCAGTTCCAATACGTCCGCTACCAGCAAAATGTTTTCCAACAGGTCATCAATGCCCTGATGTTTTTTCGCGGATACCGGTACCATGATGGTATCGCCGCCCCAGTCTTCCGGCAACAGCCCGTGTTCCGCCAGCTGCTGTTTGACAAGGTCCGGGTTAGCGGCCGGTTTATCCATCTTATTGATCGCGACAATAATCGGCACTTTCGCCGCTTTCGCGTGGTCAATCGCTTCCAGTGTTTGCGGCATAACACCGTCGTCGGCGGCGACTACGAGGACGGCAATATCCGTTACCTGTGCGCCGCGCGCGCGCATCGCCGTAAACGCTTCGTGCCCCGGCGTGTCCAGAAACACTACTTTCTTGCCTTGGTACCGAATCTGATACGCACCGATATGCTGCGTGATACCGCCCGCTTCACGAGCCGTCACATGAGTCTTGCGGATCGTGTCCAGAAGCGATGTTTTACCGTGGTCGACGTGACCCATGATCGTCACTACCGGCGGGCGCGGCAGAAGATCTTCCGGCGCGTCTTCGATTTCCGGAATTTCCGTGCCGTCTTCTTCCGGTTCCATCTCGAGCAACGTAATGCCGTATTCTTCCGCCAATAATTCGACCGCATCACGATCGACTTCCTGATTAATCGTTGCCATAATGCCGAGCAGCATCAACCGTTTGATGACATCACCGACTTCTTTTTTGAATAATTCGGCAAGTTCTTTTACGGTTACGGACGGCGGCATCGCTACTTCAGTAACGACCTCCGCATTGGCGTGAGCATGCTCGTTTTTATTTTTGCCTTTGGCGCGTGATTTTTTGATGGATTGCGCCAACAGCGATGTGCCTCGTTCTTTGCCGCGACGATCATTTTTGTTTTGATTCCGACCACGCTGATTGCGGCGTTGATTGCGATTGACTTTACGCCCGCCGCGATCCTTGCCGGAGCCCTCTTCCTGATTCGCTACCGCATTGTGATCCGCCATATTACGGCTCGACGATTGCGTGCGTTGGGCCGGTTTATGCGTACGTTTTTCAACCGGGCGGGAAGAACGCTGTCCTTCGTCCGCCATCGGTTTTCCCGCAGGACGCGCCGTCGGTTGTGCTTTTTTCGGTGTCCTGCGCAAAGCGCTAGCATCGCTTTCGGTATGTTTCTGCTGCGCTTTACCACCGTTTTCATGCTTTTTAGCCGGTTCCGCTTGTTTCGCGGTGGCCTGCTTCGGGTGGGCCGGTTTGGCAGCCGGTTTTGCCGCAACTTTTTGCGGGCGCGGTTGCGCTTTCGGCTTTGTTTCCAGCTTACGTCCCTTGCCGTCCACTAAAAATTCTTCTTTCGGCTTGCCCGATTGCTGATCAAACCGCACGGTCCGTGCCGGACGGCGCCGACGCGGTTGTTTTGGGGTCGCGGGAGATGCGGCTGCCGCCGATTTGGTCGCTGCGGCTTTGGTTTCCATCGAACCTGTTGCCGGCTTACCTGCATACACCCGATCCAACAGTTGTTTGGTTTTTTCGTCTACGACACTCAAATGGCTTTTGACTTCCACATTATGCGATTTCAATGTCGAAATGATATCTTTATCTGTCTTGTTATATTGTTTTGCTAATTCCCAGACTCGAAATTTCTGCATATAACTCCTCCTTACTCGTCCAGTCGTTCACGAACGGCCCCTGCTAATCCCTGATCCATGATCAACACAGCGACACGTCGGGCTTTCCCGATCGCATCTCCCAGTTCCGTTGCCGTGGCCGCGAAACGATAGTCGATCTGTTCGCGTTCGGCTAAATGGACCAATTTCTCGCAATTATTACGGGCACAGTCCGTGGCAATGATCAAGAGCTCACCGTCTCCTTTACGCAGCGTTTTAATTAGGGTGTCACTGCCCGAAATCACATTTCCGGAACGCTGCGCAATCCCCAACAGGGATAACGCACGTCCCAAGTTCATGCCAGTTGTTCCTGCAGATCTTTGTACACCTGCTCCGGTACATTGCGTTTCAACGACCGTTCCAAACCGTGCGAAGTATATGCTTTTGCCAAACACTCCGCGCTGGGACAAATGTAGGCGCCGCGTCCGGGCGCTTTGCCGGTGGGATCCATGTTAATTTCTCCGCTCGCGGGAGCCACGATGCGAACCATATCCCGTTTATCTTTCATCGCGCCGCAACCGACACAACGTCGCAGCGGTAATTTTTTAGTTTTCTTCATCATGCGGTGTCACCTCATCGACAGGCAACGATTCTTCGGACTGCGCCGCTCCCATGGTCGCATCCAATTCCGCAAGCAAATCTTCCTCATCGTCATCGTAGAAGTCTTCAAAACCTTCTTCCGCGGCTTGGGATTCACTCTTAATGTCAATCTTCCAATTCGTCAGTTTGGCCGCCAAACGCGCGTTTTGACCGGCTTTACCGATCGCCAACGACAGTTGGTAATCCGGAACAATCACATGGGATGTTTTTTCTTCATCCCAAACGCTGACCGAAATGACCTTCGACGGGCTGAGCGAGTTAGCGATATACAGCGCCGGATCTTCATCCCAGCGCACGATGTCAATCTTTTCGTCATGCAACTCATCCACGATATTTTGCACGCGTTGTCCTTTCGGACCGACGCAGGCACCCACCGGATCGATGTTTCCGTCCACCGAATACACCGAGATTTTCGAACGGGAACCCGCTTCGCGAGCCACGGATTTGATTTCCACCGTACCGTCATAAATTTCCGGTACTTCCAGTTCGAAGAGCCGTTTCAGCAGTCCCGGATGCGTCCGTGACAAGATGATCTGCGGTCCTTTGGACGTTTTCTTTACTTCTACCACGTAACATTTCAATCGATTTTTCGGACGGTACCGTTCGCCGGGGATCTGCTCGGTTGAAGGCAAAATGCCTTCTGTCTTACCCAAGCTGACGTATACGGTTTTATTGTCAATTCGTTCGATCATGCCGGTCAGGACATCTCCTTCCCGGCCGACGAATTCATCGTAAATGACATTGCGTTCCGCTTCTTTCAACCGTTGCGTCATGACTTGCTTTGCGGTCTGCGCCGCCATGCGACCGAAATTTTTCGGCGTCACTTCCTGCTGCACGAGATCGCCCACCGCATACGCGGAGTTTAATGCTTGCGCATCCGTGAGCGAAATTTCCAATTCCGGATCTTCGACATCTTCCACTACCGTCTTGGTCACAAAAATATGGTACACGCCCGTTTCCCGATCAATCGTCGCCGCCGCTTCGGCATGCGTTCCGGTTTCGCGTTTGTATGCACTGAGCAATACCGCTTCAAGCGATTCGAATATAACGTCCGCGGTCAAACCTTTTTCCGTTTTCAGGAATTGCACCGCTTGTAATAGTTCCTGATTCATTTCTTCCCCCCTGCTAAAATGACACGTGCAACCGTACCGTCGCTATGTCGGCGCGCGGAATTTCTTCTTTTCCCGCTTCGGTTTCCAATTGCAGCGCCGTCTCCGTATAGCCTAAAAGCGTCGCTGTAAATTCTTTATGACCGGCGCGGGCGCTGTATAATTTTACATCGACTTCGCTACCGGCATAACGATCGAAATCACGGTCTTTTTTTAATACACGGTCAATGCCGGGAGACGATACTTCCAGTAAATAATTGTTGGCAATAAAGTCCGCTTTATCCAGCTCGGTGCTGAGTGCTTCACTCATTGTTTGGCAATCCGTCAGATCCACGCCGCCCTCTTTATCGATGTAGACCCGCAAGATCCAGTCCTGCTCCCGTACATATTCCACATCCACAAGTTCCATTCCGGCCGCTTTCACCAACGGTTCCGCCAATTCTTCTACGCGTACTGCGACTTTTTTCTGCGCCATGTTATCCCTCCCTGCAAAGTGTGTAACTGCAAGAAAGAGTGAGCCGCGGCTCACTCCTCCCATAAAAACCCATTAATTATTTATGTCATTATACCATATCAAAAAAAGCAGCGCAAACTTCATCCGTCCAGGGCGGACAAAGTCGACTCTAAATGTGCCTCGATTTTTTGCGAAAGTTCTGTTACCGCAGCCGCATCAAAATCGTGCACGATACCGGGAACGCCTTGATTTCTCGTCTCGGCAAAGAAGTCATCACGAAATACATTGTAGAAAAACAGTATTCCTTTCGTATTGGTCGCGTCGGCATACGCCAAAATAATATACGATCCGTTTAAGCCGAGAATCGGCGCCGAGGGTGCGATAACGCGACGGTAATGGCGGTACGCTTCCGGTATGCCATGTTCGTTCTCCCAGTTCAAAATGCCGGCATTTTTCACTAATATCGATGCGGTTTCATCGCGACGCACAAAACGATCCGTGACCACTCGCACAAAATCGGCCTGGAGAATCTTCCAAAAATCCGACGCGCTGTCATATGTAAATCGAATATCCGTCAACACGATAAGACCCAAATCATATTTCACCATAAAGTCGGCGGTTTCATCTGCATACAAGCCTAAAATGCGCCAGCCGAAAGCCGCTTCTTCATAGCAAAACAAAATATGCCGTTCGCGCTCTTCCGCGGAAAGCTCGCGGCGTTTCCATGAACCAATCGCGGTCGGTAAATCCACCGCATTATCCATTTCCGTTAATAGATTTTCATATGTTGTACTATCCATGTTGTTCATCCTCATATGGGTGAAAATAATCCGCGTAAATGGCCTGGTAATGCAGCACGCTCGCTACAAATTCGCGCGTTTCCGGAAACGGAATTTCTTCTACCGCAGGAGCACGGTCGTGCCAACCGTACGTATCCATCCATTCTTCCACATGACCTCGTCCCGCGTTATAGGCTGCCAGGGCAAGTACGGGTGACGAGAAATGATCATAAAGGTAACGCAAATACCATGTGCCGTTAGCAATATTTTCTTCCGGATCGGTAAGGTTTCGTACTTTTGTGTCCCGCTGCTCGGCAATCCAATGAGCCGTCACCGGCATCAGCTGCATCAAACCGATCGCACCGCGGGGCGAAACCGCTTTTTCCTGAAAACGGCTTTCGGTAAAAATCACGGCGGCTACCAACTCCGGCGGCAAATCATTTCGCTTGGCATAGGTTTCCACCAGCGACGGATAGGATACTTTATGAAAATAGTTGTACGCGATGTAATCGGCTCCGTATAAAAAATACCAAAAGCCGAACACGAGCATGAAAAGCGACCACCAAGTTCGTTTACGCATGAGTTTCTTCCCGTAAGTCTTTTAATAATCGTTCCAATTGCTGATACGTGTCCAGTAAGCTGCCGCTGTTGTCGATGATAACATCGGCAAAATTTTCCCGCAGCAGCGGATCAAGTTGCGCCGCCAACCGCTGTTTCGCCATATCTTCCGAAAGGCCGTTGCGCAGACGCAAGCGTTCAATCTGTTGCGCCCGCGTGGCGCGTACCACCCACACCTGATCCACTTTGTTTTGCCAACCGAGCTCGATCAAAAGCGGAATGTCCCACACGACAAAAGGTTCACCGGCCGCGGCAAGTCGATCCGATTCCTGTTCAAACCAATCCGCAATCGCCGGATGCATAATCGCGTTCAACTTTTTACGGGCCGCGCTGTCATTGAAAATGATGTCCGCCAATTTGGCGCGATGCACCTGTTGATCCGGCTGTAAAATTCCCACGCCGAACTCTTTAACCACGGCATCGTAAACCGCATGCCCCGGTGTTACCACCAGACGGGCCGCCCAATCCGCATCGAGGATCGGTACGTCATGTTGTCGCAGCCAGCGGCTGACTTCACTTTTACCGGAGGCAATGCCGCCGGTGAGTCCGATTGTCTTCATTTTTATTTTTGACAGTGAGGACAATACACTGTCGTTCTGCCTCCTAAGCGAATACTTTGTAACGGATGTTGACACCGTTTGCAAGGTAAACCTTTGCGTCCGTACACGGCCAGACGCTTCACATGCAAGCCTCGTTTACCGGAACTGTCGCGGTAATCCCGAAATGTTGTGCCGCCGTCCTCGATACTCTGCGTAAGAACCTCTTTGAGCGCCGCCAGTAACCGCCGCGCTTTCGGCCGTGTTAAACGATCGGCGCGCATTTGCGGTCGCAGTCCGGCAAGAAACAATGCTTCGTCCGCATAAATATTGCCGACGCCGGCGATGACGCGCTGATCCAACAGGAATGTCTTCAGCGCCACCTTGCGTCCTCGCGAAGCCGTGTATAAAACGAGATCCGAAGTCTGCGGAGAAAGCGGCTCCGGTCCCAATTTCAACAACGGCGGATACTCGGCGAGATCGGCGCGGCGCAAAAGCGTCAGGCCGCCGAACGTGCGTACATCTTTAAAATACAATACCGCCGGCGGCGCGAGCTGAATTTCAACGCGCACATGCGAAATCGAGTCAAACTGCGTCCGATACAAGAGCGCTCCCGTCATTCGCAAGTGTCCCACAAGCACCAACCGTTCGGTATAAAGCAGCAAATATTTTCCACGTCGCTGCACCTCGGTAAAACGGGCCCCGATCAGTTCCGGGAGTAAGCCTTGCGGATCCGCAAAAGCTTTGGCCAGATGCACTTTGACTCCTGTAATTTCCTGACCGGCCAACACTTCGTTCAGCTGGCGACAAATGACTTCCACTTCCGGCAATTCCGGCATTACTTCGCCATCTCCCAATTCGTGCCGTAGTGAATATCTACGACCAGCGGTACCGCCAGTTCTGCGGCGCCGGGCATGTGCATTTCTAAAATTTGCGCGACGATGTCACGCTCTTCTTCGACGACTTCCAGCACGAGTTCATCGTGCACCTGCAGCAGCATGCGACTTTTCAGCTGGTTCCGAACCAGCGCCCAATACACATTATTCATCGCGCGCTTGATAATATCGGCCGCGGCCCCTTGAATCGGCGTGTTGAGGGCCGTGCGTTCGGCAAAAGAACGCCGATTGAAATTGCGACTGTGAATATCCGGCAAAACGCGAAAACGTCCGTACATCGTTTCCGCGCGCCCCGATTCTTTCGCCGCTGCAATTGAGTCCGACATATATTGGCGAACCTTGGGATAACGCTCGAGATATTTTTCAATATACGCGCCCGCCTCTTCGCGGCTGATGCCGAGATCGCGCGCCAAACCGTAATCACTGATGCCATAAATGATTCCGAAGTTGACCGCCTTGGCATGCGAACGTTCCGCTGCCGTTACGTCTTTCGGATCTTTATGCAACACTTCCGCGGCGGTGCGACGGTGGATATCTTCCTGATGTAAGAAAGCTTCCTGCAGTTTTTCATCCCCGGAAAGGTGCGCGAGAATACGCAATTCAATTTGCGAATAGTCGGCCGACATAAAACCGCTGAAACCTTTGCCCGGTACAAAGAGCGAACGGATGCGACGACCTTCCTCCGTACGCACGGGAATGTTTTGCAAATTCGGGTCGGAACTGCTGAGCCGCCCCGTCGCCGTGACCGTTTGATTAAAGGTCGTATGCACCCGCTCGGTCTCCGGATCAACCAATTCCGCAATCCCGTCAAGATATGTCGAAATCAATTTGGTAATCGTGCGATAGTTGAGTACCTTCGACACAATCGGGTGTTTCTTGAGCAAGCCGTTCAAAACTTCGGCGTCTGTCGAATAACCGGTTTTCGTTTTTCGTCCCGGCGGTAACTCCAGTTTAGTAAATAAAACATTCGACAGTTGTTGCGGGCTTAAAATATTAAATGTTTCTCCGGCCAGTTCGTAAATCTCAGCGGCAAGCGCTTCCGCCTGCGCAGTGAACTCGCCTTTTAACGCGGTCAGCTTATTTTGATCGATCGCGATGCCCGTATGCTCCATCGCCGCCAGCACTTGCGTCAACGGCATCTCAAACGTCATGTAGAGATCCCATGCGCCGTTCGCTTTTAATTCCGCCGTAAGCGGCTCTACCAACTGCGCAAACATTTGGGCGCGGGCCGCCAGCATTTTTTCCCCGTCCTCATACGGATACGGCGCCGGTACGTGGTAGGCATCCGCTAAATAGGTGGCGGGATACGAGGTACGCGTCGGATTCAATACGTACGCGGCCAATGTGACGTCAAACAGTTCTGCGACCGAAGTAAAAATGCCCGCCGCCTGATACAACGATTTGGCGCGGTCGGTAATAATCTGCGCTTCGCCGCCGAGAAGGATGCGGAGCGCTTCCGTGGCGGATTCGTCCTGCCAATAGTAAAGCGTATCGTCCGCCAGCGCCGCAAGTTCTTTTAATGCAAGATGCGGAATTTTACCCGCGGTTGTCACGCTGACCGCCACGCGATCCGCATCTTTTAACACGCTCGGTTTCGCATCAGTAACGACAGTCATGTCGGCAGGTTCTTCCTGCAACGGTTGCGCGAAAAGGCCTTCATCGCCGGCGATAATATGCGCTGCCTGCATTTTTCCGAGCATGCTGCGAAAACCGAGTCGCTCAAACAGCGTACGCGCTTCATCGACACGTCCCTGCGGTTCCATCTCGGATAAGTCGGTCGAAATCTCCACATCCGTTTTAATCGTCGCAAGTTCGCGAGAAACGTAGGCGATATCTTTATTTTCCGTCAATCGTTCGACCAGTTTTTTGCCGCTGACCTCGTCCAAACGGGCAAAAATTTCATCGAGCGTCGGAAATTGCTGTAACAACTTGGACGCTGTTTTTGGACCGATACCGGCTATGCCCGGAATGTTATCGGAGGTATCGCCCATGAGCGCTTTCCAGTCGACGATTTGCTCGGTCGTGACGCCCGTGCTTTCCAACACCGTCTCCGGCGTCATCGCTTCCAACTGCGTCACGCCTCGTTTCGTCAGATACACGGTAGTGGCATCGTCGACCAGCTGCAATGTATCGCGATCTCCGGTGATAATAGCGATATCGCATTCGTCGCGGTAGCGCTTACTGAGCGTGCCGATCAGATCGTCGCCTTCGTAGCCTTCTTTTTCGTATTGAGCGATCCCGAGCGTCTGCAACACTTCCCGGATCAGACCGAATTGCGGTGCGAGATCATCGGGAGCATCCGGTCGATTTCCCTTATAGTCCGCATACAACTCATTGCGAAACGTCACTCTTCCTTTATCAAATGCAACCGCTAAGTAAGTCGGCTTAAGATCCTCAAATACTTTGGCCAACATCAGTAAAAAACCGTATACCGCATTCGTCGGATTTCCCTGCGGATCGGTTAACGCCGGTAGCGCAAAGAACGCGCGATACAGTAAACTGTTACCGTCAATTAAGACAAGGCGAGGTTTACTCATAAATTCCTCCCATTATGCTATACTATATTTAAATACATGTTATTATACCATATTTGCAACCGCGAACCGTGTTTTGCGACTTTGTCACATGTCAGCACATCGACGCGAAAAATGCCGCAAGCACAGGCTTTTCATATTATAATAGAGTTATGCCGATGAAATGGATAGTGACGGATGCCCTGGCAGGCAAAACCGTCAGTCAGCAATTACGTTTATTGGGGATCTCTCAACGTGAACGACGCCGCTTACGCAGAGAGGCAACGGTCTTTTGCAACGGAGAACGTGTCGATTTCCACACACTTCCTCCGCTCGCTGCGGAAATCTCGCTACAATGGCCCGTTCCCTCGCAACCGCCGGCCTGGCATATACCGCTGGATGTTCGCTATGAAGATGCGCAATATATCGTCGTCAACAAACCCGAGGGCATGTTGGTTCACGCGACGGCAAAGGAACGTGAAAAGACCCTTCTGCATGCGCTTTCCGCGTATTTTGAACGGCATGATGCAGACGCATATCCGCATCTCATACAACGTTTAGACAGGAACACTTCGGGATTGGTTCTTGTGGCAAAATCGCCACAGGCGCAGCATGCGCTCAACCGCAACCACTTGGCGTCGGTCGAGCGTACCTATCGGGCTTTGGTCTCCGGTCGATTTTTTACACCGTACGCCGAAATCACCTGGCCGATTGCCCGCCGTAAAGACAGTATCATTTTACGCGAAGTAAATTTTACGACAGGCAAACCCGCCGTTACTTATGTCACACGCTTAGCGGCCAATCAGGAACTTTCCTACCTCGGCATCCGTCTGAAAACCGGACGAACGCATCAAATTCGGGTGCACCTCGCCCATCTCGGCTACCCGCTGCTGGGAGATGATTTGTACGGAGGATCCCGAGATATTCTTGCGCGGCAAGCCTTACATGCCGCTACTCTTACTTTCATGCAGCCATATACCGGCCAAACGGTTCGCGTCAGCGCGCCGCTTCCACCGGATATGAACGCCGTTCTCGAACGGCATTTATCTCATTATTTCCGTTAGCCTTAAGGAGGTTATCTCATGCCGCTTGTCAGCTCTACTGAAATGTTTAAAAAAGCGTATGAAGGGAAATACGCGATCGGCGCATTCAATGTCAACAATATGGAGATCATCCAGGGCATTGTCGATGCCGCGAAAGAAGAACAGTCACCGTTAATTTTGCAGGTTTCCGCCGGCGCCCGTAAATATGCCCGTCATATTTACCTTGTCAAATTGGTGGAAGCCGCTGTCAGTGATACGGGCCTGCCGATCTGTCTGCACTTGGATCACGGCGAAGATTTTGAAATTTGTAAAGCCTGCGTTGATGGCGGTTTTAACTCTGTCATGATCGACGGCTCCAAACATCCCTTCGAAGAAAATGTCGCGTTGACCAAAAAGGTCGTTGAATACGCGCATTCGAAAGGCGTTGTCGTCGAAGCGGAACTCGGTCGCTTGGCCGGTGTCGAAGACGACATCTCCGTGTCCGCACGTGACGCCCGCTTCACCGATCCGGATCAGGCTGTCGAATTTGTAGAGCGCACCGGTTGCGACTCGCTCGCGATTGCGATCGGTACCAGCCACGGCGCGTACAAATTCAAAGGCGACCCGTATCTTGATTTTGAACGTCTGCAGCGCATTTCCGAACTGTTGCCCGGATATCCGATCGTTTTGCACGGCGCTTCCACCGTCATTCCCGAATTTGTCGAAAAATGTAATGAATACGGCGGCGATGTTGCCGGTGCCCGCGGTGTACCGGAAGAAATGCTGCGTAAAGCCGGTACCATGGGCGTTTGCAAAATTAATATCGATACCGACTTACGCTTAGCGATGACGGCTTCGATTCGTGAACACTTGCAAAATCATCCGGCTGATTTTGACCCCCGCACATACTTGGGCGCCGGTCGTGCCGCCATTAAAGGCATGGTACAACACAAAATCAAACACGTACTTAACAGCTCGAATCGCATTTAAACAAAAAGAGAGCCAAAAGGCTCTCTTTTTTGTTGTCATTGTGCCAGTGCTTTTTCGATATCGGTATAGGTTAAAACACCATCGGCAATGATCTCGCCGTCTTTTTCCAGGGTGGGGACATACTCCAACGCAATCTCCATACAATGCCGATCATGCTCTTTCAAGGTGTCAGCATATTGCTCTCCCACCAACACTTCGGCAGCGCCGCTCAATCCTACTTCCTCCGCCCACTTTGCGAGCGTTGCGCGGTCGCTCATGTCGCCCTCTTCCTGGTACGCGCCGATGTAGACGCGGTCAACCCAGTCATCCGCTTTACCCTGCTCCTGCGCGAGTTCCAATAAACGCAAGGCGTCAAAGCTCGACGCATCCCACCTGGCAGTCGTCGCATTAATTCCCGCCTCTTTACCGAGTTCAGCAAACTGTTCGCGCGCGCGTTCGCCGGCATATTTTTCTTTGGCTTTGCGGTTACGCCATTCAGGATGAATTTCCCAGCCGTACCACTCCGGGCAGATATCTTTTTGCTCCTGCAATTTTCGTAAACTGCCCCACGCATGGTAGCAGTACGGACAAACAAAATCGAAGTAAATACGAATTTTGGACATTGCTATTCCTCCTTTGTGTTCCTGTTTTCATTATATCGCAAAAATGAACATGGTATAATATACGCAAAAAGGGGGTATAGATATGCTTTTTATTTACTATCCGAAATGCAGTACCTGCCGACGTGCCAAAGCCTGGTTGGACGATAACAATATCCGTTATGAAGAAAGACTGATCGTGGAAGATCCGCCGACCGCAAAAGATCTTCTCCGCTGGAGTAAAAAAACCAATCAGCCGCTGACAAAATTTGCCAATACGAGCGGTCAATTATATCGGTCAAGCGGCTTGGCCAAACGCCGTCTGACACTTTCCGATGAAGAGTTTGCCAAAGAGCTGTCCCGTGACGGCATGCTGATCAAGCGGCCCCTCTTGGTGATTGATGATGACCATATTCTAACCGGTTTTCGCCAAACGGAATGGGAAGCCGCGTTACTTAAATAGGAGGACTATATGGAGTTTAAAGAAGTGCTTGCCCTGCGTCAATCTACCCGAAATTACCGGACAAATCCCGTAGCTGCCGACGCTTTAGAGAATATTGTGCACGCCGGTGTCACAGCGCCGATTTCGTTGAGTCGTTATGAATCCTATCATTTGACTGTCATTACGGCCGAAGGTGTGTTGAAAAAGCTCGAGGAAGAATGGTTAGAACGCGGCAATACAGGCAATCCGATTTATGCCGCACCGGCGCTGATCGTTGTTTTCGGTGATGAAAAAGTGACCTCCGGTTTGCGTAATGCCGATACGGGTTGTATCGTTACCCAAATGCATCTGGCCGCCACTGCGCTCGGTTTAGGGTCCTGCTACATTTGCGGTGCCATCCAGCAACTCGGCAAAGATGCCCGTTATCTCAACGGAGCACGTGTACCGGCCAATTTCGTGCCCATGGGGGCGCTTGCCGTCGGCGAACCGATGAGGCCACTCAAGGCTCGTAATAAAGAAAGTAAAATGACGGTCGATCGTTTATAAATAAAAAGAGCTGCGCTTTGCGCAGCTCTTTTTATTTCGATAATTTTTGTTTGCGTGCCCCAGTAGCGGCGGAACAGCACGAGCAACCTGTCATTTTTTTGTCACCGGTGCACCCCGGGCAATTTGTGCAGGAATTTTCTTCGTGCAGACCGTGCCAAAAATGCCATGTCAGGTAGACAAATGCCGCCAGCACTGCCAACCCGATAAAAACAGTTTGCATATTCTCACCTCAAAATCCGAGCATCCGACCGCCTTGATAAACCACAAAGGAGCACACCCAGGCAAGCGCTGTACAATACATAAAGACAAATGCCGGCCAACGAAACGAGTCAGTTTCCCGACGCATCACAGCGAGTACGGCCAGACACGGACAGTATAACAAAACAAAGACCATCAGACTGAGCGCAATCAACGGATCAAACGCGGGATCCGCGGCAAGACGTTCCATCAAACCGCTGCTGTCATCCGGATCGGCTTGCATGCTGTAGATCGTGCCGAGCGAACTTACCAACACTTCTTTCGCCGTTAAAGCAGCTACCAGCGAAACGCCGATTTTCCAATTAAAGCCGAGCGGTTGCAGGACGGGTTCGATCATGTGTCCGAATTGTCCTGCATAGCTGTGAGCAAGTTGATCGGCACTTTCCGCACGATCAATCGCCGCCATTTCTTCTTCGTGATCTTTCGTTAAGGCAAAATATTCTAACGCATACGGGTAGTATTGCGGCTGTGTCTCGGCCACCGATTGCAACGCCACCGGAAATTCCCGACCATATGCGGTAAACGACTTGGCAAGCGTTTCTTCTTCGGCTGCGTTTCCTTCTTCTTGCGCCGCGGCCAGCGCTTCCTCATTTTGCGTCTGCAAGGTTTCCAACGTTGCCACCGCTTGGAAAAGTGCCGGATTCTCATTGATTTCGTTAATAGCAAACGGCGCAAGCACTGCTTCCGCTTGGGTTTGATATTCCTGTGTCGCGGCGGCACGCAACGCGTCATAATCCTGATCAAGCGGGACATTTTGCGGATATACGGTAATAAACCAAACAATCACAGAAGCCGCCAAAATAAACGTGCCTGCTTTTTTAAAGTATAGCACCGCTCGTTCCCACATGTGAAGCAAAACACCCTTTAGCGTCGGAACGTGGTACTCCGGCATTTCCATAACGAACGGTTCCCTTTCTCCCGGGAATAAAAATTTACGGAAAGCCAGCGCCAGCACAATCGCCAGCACGATGCCCAGCATGTAAATGCCGAAAAGCACTGTCCCCGCCCACTTCGCGGTAAAGAAAGCACCGATCAACAGCGTATATACCGGCAAACGCGCGCCGCAACTCATCATCGGCGCGACCAACATCGTCACCATACGATCCCGCGGATTATCCAGCGAACGTGTGCCCATGACGGCCGGCACTGTACAACCGAAACCCAGCAGCAACATAATAAATGACTTGCCGTGCAAACCTACCGCATGCATCATGCGATCTAAAATAAACGCGGCACGCGCCATGTAACCGCTGTCTTCCAAAAGCGCAATGCCAGCGAATAAAATTAAAATCAAAGGCAAGAAACTCAAAACCGCGCCGACGCCGCCAATAATTCCGTCCACAACAAGCGATTGGATGGCTCCTTCCGGCAAAACGGTGGTAAGCCAAGTGCCGAAGTCTGTAATCACCCCATCGAGCCATTCCTGCGGATACGCCCCCAATGTGAATACCGCGTTAAACAGCAGCCACATCATACCCGCAAAAATAAGCGGTCCGAAAAAGCGATGCGTCAATACTTTATCGATTTTATCCGAACGTGTTTCATGTAATGTGGGGTCTACCGTTACCGCCTGTTGAAATATCTGTACTGCAAATTGGTGGCGCTTTTCCGCAAAAATAAATTCTGCGTCAATTTCTTTCGGTAATGAATTTCGTAAACAATGCGCCAAGTTGAGTACGTCTTCCATACCGCCGCGTTGTTGCAACGCTTCTTGTACTTCCTGATCATTTTCCAACAGCTTAATCGCCAGCCAGCGTATCGGATACTGAATATCCGTCTGGGCTTGGATCGCTGTTGTCATGGCAGTGATCAAATGTTCCAGCGTCGGACCGTAGTCGATCTTAATCTGCGGCGCCTTGCCTTCCTTGGCAACACGCGCCACATCTTCCAGCAACGCAACGGTTCCGACGTTGCGGCTGCCTACCGTTTGTACGACAGTGATGCCCAATGCGTCACTTAATTTTCGTAAATCGATATGGATGCCCATCTGGTCTGCCACGTCGACCATGTTCAACGCAATCACGACCGGCTGTCCCAACTCGACAAGCTGTGCGGTCAAGTACAGGTTACGCTCCAGGTTGGAAGCATCCTGGACATTGACGATCACATCGGGACGTTCGTTAATAATGGTGTTACGAGCTACCACTTCGTCCAAAGAACGGGCGGTCAAACTGTACGTGCCCGGCAAATCCAAAAACAGCATGTCAATGCCTGCAAAACGTTTATGGCCCTCTTTGCGTTCCACCGTGACACCGGGATAGTTGCCCACATGTTGACGCGCCCCGGTGAGATTATTGAAAACCGTCGTTTTGCCGCAGTTTGGATTGCCCGCCAACGCAATTTTAATCGCTTTCATCTTGTTCCTCCTGCGTCTTTACGTAAATCATCTCGGCTTCTGCCTTGCGTAAAGATAAATTAAAACCTTTGACTTTAATTTCGATAGGATCGCCCAAGGGTGCCTCTTTCATCACCGTTGCCCGAGCTCCTCGTACAACTCCCATATCAATCAGTCGATGCTGCACATTACCGCACCCCTCGACACGTGTAATCTCGCCCGTTTCTCCCGGGCGCAATTGCGCTAACGTCCGTTCCTCCATTGTGGTGGACCTCCTGGTTTTATGATATTTTATTATACCACATCTCTATTGCTTTTTGATATTGTTTCGCAAAATTATTTTTAATAAGTATACATTGACCGGCAAAGCTATGGATTTCATATAAAGTAAATAAAAAAGCTGCTTGCGCAGCTTTTCTATTTGGTACCGAAGATTCTGTCGCCCGCGTCGCCCAGACCGGGAACAATATATCCTTTTTCATTAAGATGGTCATCAAGAACCGCTACATAGATATCCACATCGGGGTGTTCTTTTTGTACGACTTCAACGCCTTGCGGCGCCGCGACAAGACACATCAGCTTGATCGTTTTCGCACCGCGTTCTTTCAAAAGCGTAATCGCCGCCGCAGCCGAGCCGCCGGTCGCGAGCATCGGATCGGTAACGATGAAGAAACGTTCCCCGACATCGGACGGCAATTTGCAATAGTATTCCACCGGTTTTAATGTTTGCGGATCGCGATACAAACCGATATGACCGACGCGCGCACTCGGAATCAAATCGAGCAACGCTTCCACCATGCCGAGACCGGCACGCAGCACGGGCACAATGCCCATTTTTTTGCCGGCCAGACGTTTGCCTACCGTTTTAGTAATCGGCGTTTCCACTTCGATATCTTCCAACGGCAAATCACGCGTGATCTCATACCCCATCAGCAATGTGATTTCCTGCAGAAGTTCACGAAAATCTTTGGAACTTGTGTTTTTGTCACGAATTAAAGTGACTTTATGTTGAATCAGCGGATGGTCTAGAATGTGTACAGCCATAAGCGCTCCCATTATTTATAAATCGGATATTTTTCACAAAGTGTCGCGACTTCTTTACGTGCTTCTTCCGCGACGGATACATCCTGCGGTGCTTTCAAAACGGACGCGATCACACGACCTACCGTTTTGAAATCTTCTTCCTTGAAACCGCGTGTCGTCAAGGCCGGCGAACCGAGACGAATACCGCTCGTGATAAACGGGCTTTGCGTTTCAAACGGAATCGTATTCTTGTTACAGGTAATGCCCACTTCATCCAAGACATGTTCCGCGTCTTTGCCGGTGATACCGAGGCCTTGTACATCAATCAGCAACAAATGATTGTCCGTACCGCCCGTGACGGCACGCAAACCGTTTTCCACCAATGTGTCGCCAAGCACTTTGGCATTGGCGATAATCTGTTTCGCATAGGTTTTGAATTCCGGCTGCAATGCTTCGCCGAAAGCTACCGCTTTAGCGGCGATGACATGCATCAACGGTCCGCCCTGGATCCCCGGGAAGATCGCCTTGTCAATGGCCTTCGCATATTTTTCCGTAGCCATGATCATACCGCCGCGCGGTCCGCGCAAGGTTTTGTGAGTGGTCGTCGTCACGATATCGGCAAACGGCACCGGACTCGGATGTTCCCCCGCCGCGACAAGACCCGCGATATGCGCCATGTCCACCATGAAAATCGCATCGACGGCATGCGCAATCGCCGCCATACGTTCAAAATCGATGATCCGCGAGTACGCGCTGCCGCCGCCGATAATCAGCTTCGGTCTAGCTTCGCGGGCGATTTTTTCCATCGCGTCATAATCGATACGCTCCGTTTCCCGATCGACCCCATAGGAAACGACATTGAAGTAATTACCCGAAACATTGACCGGACTGCCGTGAGTCAAATGGCCGCCATGAGAAAGATCCATGCCCATAATCGTGTCATTCGGCTTGAGCAACGCGAAATATACACCGAAATTGGCCTGCGAACCGGAGTGCGGTTGCACGTTAACATGGTCACAACCAAACAGTTCTTTCGCCCGATCGCGTGCCAAATCTTCCACTTTATCGACGAATTCGCAGCCGCCGTAGTAGCGTTTGCCAGGATATCCTTCGGCGTATTTATTCGTCAAAATACTGCCCTGGGCTTCGAGAACAGCCTCACTGACAAAGTTTTCTGAAGCAATCAATTCCCATTTGTTTTGCTGCCGATGCAATTCATCGGTAATGTAAGCAAATAATTCTGCATCCTGTTCGCGTAACTTTCGCATGATCATCCTCCTACTCAATGAAAACTTTTATGCCTTTGTATAACGGGCTCGTTCGCCTCCGATCAGCGGAAATCTTGTTCGCGCCGCGACTACCAAAGCCGCACCGATATGATTTTGCTGCAGCCGTACCGGTACTACCACACGACGCAAATGCATGCCGATCATCGTGCAACCGATGTCCAGGCCGCCCGCCGCCGATACTTCCTCCACCACAACCGGATCGTCAAAAAGCGCCATCGCATTGGTAGAAAAAGAACCGCCCGCATGCAGCCACGGCACGACCGTAACTTGTTGCAAATGTAAGCGTTCCGCCGTTTTACGTTCGACAACCAGCGCACGGTTTAAATGTTCGCAACATTGAATCGCCAGTTCCAAATGTTGAGCTTGAGCCACTTCCATCAATGCTTTGATTGCTTCTTCGCCCACTTCCGCGGAGCTGTCTTTGCCGATATGACCGCCGCGAATTTCACTGGATGAACCGCCAACCACGATTACGTCCTGCGGAGCAAATTGCGCGATCTCGCAAAGCTCGGTAAAAGCCGCTTTGGTCTGTTCATATATTTTACTCATGCGCAGCGCCTCCCTGTTCCAGTGCTGTAATTTCATTCACCCGACGCTCGTGACGACCGCCTTCGAATTGACCTTCCAAAAAGGCGTGTACGATTTCCAGCGCCAAGCCCGGTCCGATGACGCGCTCTCCCATCGTCAAAATGTTGGCATTATTGGAATTACTGGCTTCGAGTGCATTTTATCACTTTCAAAACCATGCTCACATCCCTATTCATGCCATTCTATAAAATCTCATGCTTAAAATCTTTT
>NZ_JAHAHH010000118.1 GCF_018373335.1 Negativicoccus succinicivorans | reverse complement strand
GGCGGTATGGAAGAATGGCCCGTTCCGGTCGCGCGGTATCAGGTTATAGGACTAGAACCGTACGCAAAGGGCGCCGGCTGGTACGCATTGGCAGATAGCAAGATGTTGCAAGTCATGGAACGCGACATTTTGACGGCGATTGAAATGGGAATCAAGCCGCCGATGCAAACGAGCGGGGCGACGTCGCCGAGTGTGAATATGTTTCCGGGCGGTGTCACGGTGAACGCCGTGGCGGATGGTGTGCGGCCGTTGTTTGACGTGCAATTAAACGTGCAAGCGGTGCAAGCGAAAATTGAACAGACAGAGCAAAAGGTGCGGCGCGCGTATGCGGCGGATCTTTTTTTAATGCTGGATCAGATTGAACGCGGGCAAATGACGGCGCGAGAGATTATGGAGCGCACGCAAGAGAAGTTACAACAGTTGGGGCCGGTCGTTGAGCGGCTGCAATATGAATTTTTGAATCCGACGCTTGAACGCGTATACGGGATATTGGATCGGGGCGGAGTGTTCCCGCCGTTGCCGCCGGAGTTGGCGGAACAGTTGGGCGAAGAAGAAGTGCGCATCGAATATATTTCACCGTTAGCGCAAGCGCAAAAGATGTCCGGATTGATCAACATTGAACAGACATTGGCGTTTGCCGGACAGGTCGCGCAAATGTTCCCGGAAGTGTTGACGAAGATTGACGCGATGGCGATGCTGGACGTTTACCATGACAACATCGGCGCGCCGGCGGCAATGCTCCGATCAACGGAAGAAGCGCAACAGATTATCGCGCAACAACAGGAGGCGCAACAACAGGAAGAAGCGCAAGCGGCGCAAATGGCAAGTATTCAACAGGCGGCGCCGTTGGCACAAGCGGCGAAGAACTTGACCGACGCGGCGAACGACGGTAATCCGGCAATTCGTGAATGGCTGGGAATGCCTAATGCCGGGGGTGGCGCTCCGTGATGACAAAAGAAGAACGACGCGCACAGAGAGAAGCGGAAATGGTGAATCGGCTGGACCGTGAGGCGTTGCAAGACGTATTACAAACGCGGTCCGGGCGTTGGTTTATTATGCGACTGTTTGACGGTTGTCATGTATTCGAGCGGACAATGACGGGTAATTCGTGGACATATTTCAACGAGGGCGCGCGTGACATGGGGTTGCAATTGCGCGGGCGAATTATCCGTGACGGTCATATTGATACATTGCAATTGGCAGAACGGGAATATGTGGAAAAAATAACGGAATTACAGAAGTTACGAAAGGAGGACTGATCCAATATGACGGAAGAAATGGCGAACGATAACACGAACACGCCAATCGAAGAAGAGACTGCATCAACGCAGGAAACGGAACAACAAACCGACGTGGCGGAATCGTCCGTTCCGGAAAGTTACGACTTTGCGGAGTTTTGTGTAAACGGGGTAGAGTTGGACGCGGAACGCGCGGAGCAGTATTCGGAAGTATTGAAAGAAGCGGGAATGTCGCAAGAGCAAGCGAACGCCGTCACGAAGTACGGTCTTTCGTATGTTCAGGAAGTGGCGCAAGAAGTCGCAACGCAATACGAACAGGCACAAGCGCAAGAAATAAAAGGCTGGGCAGACGAGGCGCGTACAGAGTTAGGCGGGCAATTCGATGCGACGGTAGCACAAGCCGCTATCGGTGTCACGTACATGGAAAAGAACGTTCCGCAATTGCGGGAAATGCTTGACGCGACGGGCTTTGGTAACCGTGTAGAGGCGATCCGCTTATTTGCACAGATTGGGCAAATGGTGGCGGAGGACGACGGCCGCGCGAATCGTGGCG
>NZ_JAHAHH010000117.1 GCF_018373335.1 Negativicoccus succinicivorans | reverse complement strand
TTACAGAATACTCGTCTTTAATCTCATTGTACATTGCATTGTATACACTTTCAATATCTACAGTCCTGTCAATTTCTCTCATCACTCGTACACTACCGTCATGCTCGATAACCACGCTTGCCTCAACAAAATCATGAGCAAAAGCCATCCTAATATCCGCCCATGAAAAACGCCCGCGGTATCTGCGTCGGTGGTCTTTATGTAAATAAGCCTTTAAAGCCACTAGTGTTTATCGTAATCTTCAACGCTCTAAAACTTCAATACTTACTATCTCATCATCACTGAAAAATATATAGTCCTCGCCATCATAGAGCGTTAAAGAATCCTTTCCGGTTTCATCGTTATCTTCTTTACCCGTGATGTCATCAACTACCCCTATAAACATTTTGCCATTTACAGCTTTAATTTGTACTCTTTTCCCCCACCAATTACCGTTTATTTTCATAAATTTAGTCCTTTCTCGATACTATATGTATCCGTTATTTAGAATAAACGTGTCTACCCCTATCGCTCTGATAGCAGGCTCGCTCTTTATCCTTCGCCGCCGTTTGTTCGACAAATAAAAAACGCCCGCTGTCGCGGGCGTTACTTTTTTCTATTCGCGGCGCACGCGGCAAATACCGCGCTCGCAATTACGCAGGAAGCGTAACATATGTTCCACTTCTTCGGACGCGTCCAATTCATGTTCCATCTCAGAAATCGCTTCCGAAAGACGCAGGTTGGAACGATATAAAAGTCGATACGCGCGTTTCAAGTCGCGTTTGACGGCGGCGGAAATACCGCTGCGCGCCATGCCGACGCTGTTCAGACCGACAACGCGCGCCGGATTACCGTCCGCGATCACGAACGGCGGCACATCCTGAACCACTTTGGTCATCGCGCCGATCATGCAGTTACGACCGATTTTCACAAACTGATGAACACCGGCCATACCGCCGATGACAGCGCGATCTTCGACGACTACATGGCCCGCCAGACCCGCGAAGCTGCTGATGACTACATGGTTGCCCACATTGCAGTTATGCGCGACATGCGTATACGCCTGCAACAGGCAATGCGAACCGACGTGCGTTTCCTGTCCTTCACCGGTCGCGCGGCTGACGGTCACGAATTCGCGAATGTCCGTATAATCTCCGATGGATGTCGTGCTGCGTTCCCCTTCGAATTTCAGATCCTGCGGATCGCTGCCGATCGACGCGCCGGGGTAAATATGACAATATTTACCGATCGTGGTGTACGGATGAATGACGACATGCGCATCAATACGCGTGCCTTCTCCGATCACCGTATCCGCGCAAATCACGGCATACGGTCCGATTTCCACGTTACTGTGCAGAACCGCGCTCGGATCGACTACCGCCGTTTCGTGAATATTCGGTTCATGCTTTTCTACAAGTTGTAATCCCATACTATCTCTCCCGCTATTTGCTATGTAAACTGTATGAATCAGTTCAGTTTTATTGTTTATTTTATAATCCGTATTTCGGGTAAATATATAACTTCCATTTCAAGCTTTCTCGTGCCATTAGCGATGTCTAGAATGGGAATTCAATGAATTGCTCACGTTTTTGACTTAATTCATGCTTTTTAATTGTCTTCCTTGGGGGGAAAGATAAAACATGAATTCGCCTTGCACAGCCAGCTCTTCGCCCACATATCCGCGGCAGGCGATTTTTCCTACATTTCCCTTGGTTTTCAATATTTCGATTTCGCTGCGGAACGTATCTCCCGGCCGCACCGATAAACGAAAGCGAACTTTATCCATCCCGGTGAACATCGGCGTCATGCCGCGATGCTCTTCCGGATACAGCAGAGCCACACCGGCGACTTGCGCCATGGCTTCACATAAAAGCACGCCCGGCATAATCGGATTTCCGGGAAAATGTCCTTGAAAATACGGATCGTTCATGGTCACATTT